>NZ_CP109450.1:1200000-1500000 GCF_041438865.1 Streptomyces sp. NBC_01471 | reverse complement strand
CCTTCACCGGCGCCTTCCACGGGATGTCGCTCGGTTCACTGGCCGTCACGGGAAACGCAGCCAAGCGTGCGGGTGCCGGCATTCCGCTCGGACACACCTTGCGCCTCCCCTACGACGGGTTCTCCGGAGGCGAGGTGTCCGGCCTCAAGCTGCTGGACAGCATGCTTGCCGACAGCAGCAGCGGCCTGGATCTCCCCGCGGCGGTCATCGTGGAGACCGTGCAGGGTGAGGGCGGCGTCAACCCGGCCAGGGCGGCCTGGCTCGCCGACCTCGCGGAGCTGTGCAGCCGCCGGGGCATCCTCCTGATCATCGACGACATCCAGATGGGCTGCGGCCGCACGGGGCCCTTCTTCAGCTTCGAGATCGCCGGGATCACCCCGGACATCGTCTGCCTGTCCAAGTCCATCAGCGGATACGGCCTGCCCATGTCCCTCACGCTCTTCCGTACCGAGCTGGACGTATGGCAGCCGGGCGAGCACAACGGCACGTTCCGCGGTAACAACCCGGCATTCGTGACGGCGGCCGCTGCCCTGCGGGAGTTCTGGGCGGACAGCACCCTGGAGAAGCAGACCGAACAACGGGGCGCCCTGTTCGAGGAGAAGCTGGGCGAGCTCGCCGGCCGGCACACCGCGCACATAGCGGAGTTGCGCGGTCGTGGCCTGGTGTGGGGTCTCGACTTCCGGGAGCCGAGCATGGCCAGGAGGGTCGCTGACGCGGCGTTCACCCGCGGGCTCCTGGTGGAGACGTCGGGCTCCTCCGACGAGGTGGTGAAGCTCATGCCGGCCCTGACCTCCACGGACGAAGAACTGGCCGAGGGGCTCGGCATCCTGCGGGACTCGGTGGCGTCAGCCGTGGTCGGCTGAGCGCGTCGCCTCGCGGCGGTCATTTGCATGGCCACGACGGGCTGTACCTGGCAGCAGGCACAGCCCGTCGTGGCCGGCCGGCGTCGCCGTGACCGGCCGTCCGGCAGGCCGCGCCGCCCTGCGGGCCGGGCCCCGGTGCGCTCCTTCTCCTGCCACCGGGCTCCGATCCCGGCGACCACTGTGTACTCCAGCTGACAGGGCCGAGTTGACGTGGCCTCATATGTTTCCCGGAGCGCCGGACGCGGCGTAAAGTCCGGCAAGGTCGGATCGGTGACAGGGGGAGGGGCCGACGTGCTGGAGGTCGTGGCGCTGAGTGCGCTGACCGCATTTTTCACGGCAGCAGGCAACGGTGCCGCAGGGGAGATGGGCAAGCAGCTTCTCCTGACGACCGGCGCGCTGGCGAGAAGGACCATGGGCAGGGAAGCGCCACTGCCGACCGGGCCGGAAGGGTGGCAGTCACTTGCGGGCCAGGTGCACGCGCGTCTGGGCCGTGACCCCGAGCGGGCGGATGAGTGGGCGCTGCTCGTCCGCAGTTTCCCTGAGCAGGCCAGGCCATTGGTGCCGACAGGTGGACTGCCGCCCGCGACAAGGGACTTCACCAATCGTCAGCGGGTGCTCAAGCAGCTGAAGCGGGAGGCGACCCGCCCCGCTGCCGGGCGGCCGCGTGTCGCACTGCTCCACGGGCCGCCCGGAATCGGTACCACCGCGGTGGCCCTGCGCCTGGGCGCCGAGCTCTACACCCGTTTCCCCGACGGGCAGTTCTACGTCGACCTGCGTGACGCCTCGGGTGGACACGGTCCGGAGCCCGCCACTGTTCTGCTGCGGCTGCTGCGGCAGATGGATGTCGCGCCGGAGCGGTTGCCACCCACTGCCGCGGGCCGCGAGCAGCTCTACCGGCAGCTCACCGCGGGCCGCAGGGCCCTGGTGGTGGTGGACCACGCGTCGTCCGTCGCCCAGGTCCGCAGCCTGGTCCCGGCCACGCCCGACGTCTTCCTGCTGGTGGTCGTGTCCGGCCGGCCCTTCGCGCTGGAGGCCGAACGCGTCACCGTCCCGGCCCTGACCGACCGGTACGCCGTGCGGATGATGCGGAAGGTGGCCGGGCGGCAGGAGGTCGCGCGGGCGAAGGCCCGGATGCCGCGGCTGCTGGAACACTGTGCGGGCAACGCGTTCGCGCTGAAGACCGAGGCGATGGGCCTGCTGGCTGAGGCGGCCGAAGCGGAGCAGCGGGCCGGGGGGCCGGGGCACCATCCGGTGCGCGCCGCTGCCCGGCACGCCTGCGATCGTCTCGGGGCGGAGACGGCGCGGCTCGTCCGGCTGACGGCACTGGGCGGGTGGCCCTCCGTGGACGCGCACCTCGCTGCCGCGGCCGCCGGCGTGACGCCCCAGGAGGCGGCTCGGATGCTCGACGAGGCGGCGGACGTCCAGCTGCTGGACCTCGTGGCTGACGACCGGTACCGCTTCCGCCCCGAGGTACGGCAGTACCTTGCCGACACCGCGGGCCCGGAGCACGGTGTCCCCGAATGTTCCGCTGCCGTGGAGCGCGTACTCGACGCCTTGCTGAACCGTGCCCTGCATGCGGCCCATGCCGCCCTGCCCCAGAGCTGGCGCACCGAGCCCGCGCCATCGGACGGGGACGCGTACCGCGACGAGGCCCGGGGCGTGGCAGCGCTGGCCGCAGAGGTGGGCAATCTGGTCCGAGCGGTGTCCGTGGCGGAGGAGTACCAGCACGTCACGACGGCGCTGCGTCTGGCCCGGGCCCTGTGGCCACTTCAACTGAAGGCGGGTTATTGGGACGAGGTGCTCCCCGCGCTGCGTGTGGCCGCCCGGTGTGCCGACGAGCATCAGCCGCGTTCGCGTACAGCGGCGGGAATCCACTTTCAACTCGGCCACTGCCTGGGCGAGCTCGGGCGCTGGGAGGAAGCAGGGCATGCGGCGCATGCCGCCGTCGGGAGTGAGCGCGCGGCGGGGCATGTACGGGGCGAGGCATCGTCCGTCGAGCTGCTGGGTCTCTTGAACCTCTACCAGTGGCGGTATGAGGCAGCCTACGAGCGGTTCGTCGAGGCCGAGCGCGTCTACGGGCGGATCGCTGCCGGTCAAGAGGGCGCGCAGGACGTGGCACGCGCTCTCGCGCTGGCCGAGCGCCACCAGGGGCGTGCGCTGCGGGGTATGGGGCGGCTGGCGGATTCACAGCGCCTGCTGGAGTCCGCGACGGACTTCTTCAAGGAGCGGGGCGAGAACTACAACCGGGCGCGTGCTCTCACGGACCTGGCCGAGACCCTCCACGACGCGGGCGAGCGTGCCGAGGCGCTCACGAAGATCGCCGAGGCGGAGGAACTGCTCACCCCGGCGGCCGCTCCGCACCTGCGGTATCTCGCCGGGCTGCGGCTGCGCTGCGAGGGCGGCCGCTGACGGATGGGCGCGTCCGGGGCGGACTTGGCCTTCGGCCCACAGGCCCTGTCCTGCCAACGACGAGAGCCGGGCCATTAACAGGGTTCCACGACCACGGGGTGGACGCTCCCGGCAGCGTGCACCCGGAGCGTGATGGCTCCGGACGGCAGGCTGCCGCCGCCGGCCAGCCACGCGTACAGCGAAGAGGCGTACGCCGCCGGATCGGCGTCCGCACCCGGGCCCGCGGACAAGTGGAACAGGCCGTGTTCCCGGACGCGCACGGTGCAGTGGCCCGGGCCGCTGACGTACGCGGCGACGGCGCAGTGTGCATGACGGCCGATGATCTCGGCCGTCCACGCCGCCGGACCGCCCAGGCGCGGGTCGTCCGCGGACCCGTCACGCACGATCACGTCGGCCGTCTCCAGGTCGCCCGGATTCCGGGTGTCCTCGTGCACCGCGAGGTGCACGTCACCGTCCGCGTCGTAGGGATGCGCCGTGGATCGCTCGACCACGATGTCCGTGCCACTGACACGGGTGAGCACACGCAGTGGAGCCGTCCGCCGCGGTGGATCGTAGGGCGGCAGGGGCAGCGGTTCGAGAAGAGCGGGGGCCGCGGGCTCGGGAAGGTCCATCAACGCGTAGAAATGGCGCCGCAGGAGCGCTGCCGATGCTCCCGGAGCCGAAGTGACGAACTCGGCGGGGTCGGCGGCCGGGCGGTGACGGGACAGCAGGCGCTCCACCTGGGCGCGCAACGGGCCGTGCGGGTCGAGCCGTGGTGCGTCCCGGACGAACGCGGCGAGTGGCGTATCGGGGTCCAGTCTGTCCTGCCCAGTGGCCCCCAACAGCACCGGGACACCCAGAGCGGACGCGTAGTAGGAGACGGCGCCGAAGTCGCCGACTACGGCATCGGCCGCCAGGAGAGCCTGTCGCCAGGCGCGAGCGGGGTCGATCAGGGTCATTCCGCTGTGCCGGGCCCGGTCCAGCCAGGCACGGACCTGACCGGGGCCGTGTCCGTACCAGATGTTCGGGTGCAGTACGACGGCCAGCCGATAGTCGTCGGCCGGCAACTCGGCGGTGAGCCGCGGGAGGAGACTCGGCAGGACATCGTGGCCGCCGCCGTTGCCGAAGAAGCCCTCAGGGTTCCAGGTGGAGTTCAGTACGACGAGCCGTTGGCCTCGCCGTACTCCCAGGGCCCGACGGAAGCGGTCGCGGTACGGGCGGGCGGCGAGCATGCGGTCGAAGCACGGATCGCCTGCGAGCACGGAGACATCCACGGCCGCTGGGCACACCCGGCACAATCGCTCCAGCTGTTCCGGATGGGACAACACCAGGCCATTCATGTATGGCTCGCCGTCCGCCAGGAGCCACTCCGGCGACAGACCGAACGTCGGCTCCCGGCTCCCGGCTCCCGGCTCCCGGCTCCCGGCTCCCGGCTCCCGGCTCCCGGCTCCCGGCTCCCGGCTCCCGGCTCCCGGCTCCCGGCTCCCGGCTCCCGGCTCCCGGCTCCCGGCTCCGCCAATTTCTTAGTGTATCCCACCCCATGGGAAATAATTGACAATTTGCCCTGAATCAAAGGGAGTTGACCGCCGAAGCTGGCTGATATCGCGAGGTCCACAGGCGTGGAGAGTGCTTGATGCCAAGGCAGTACCGGGAGGCCCAGGTCGGTGAAGAGCTCGTCCACTCCGTCCTGAAAGGCGGAGGAACCCGTCGAGGTGACGAGCAGTTGAACGCGGAAGTCGTCGTGGAACAGCGACAGCACGTCCAGCAGGCGGCCGGCGGAGGTGGCGTTGTGGACCACGATCAGAACCCGGCGCCGGGTCGTGCGGCTGGTCCAGCGTCCGGACTCGTGCCCGACCGGCACCCGTATCGGCAGGGGTTCAGCCCGCACTTGTGCCCCTCCTGAGCCGGTGTGGTGCCATCGCGCGCCCACCTTAACCGGTTCCCGGCTACCCGCGCCCGCGCTCCCGCACCCCGTCCAGCAGCCTGGTCCGCCGGGTCGGCGACGCTCCCAGGGCGGCGCCCGTCAGGGCCAGTGCCGTGGCCCCGTCCAGAACCGCCAGGTCGGCCCCCGGGCTCTTGCCGTACGCGGTGAACTCGGGCGTGTGCTGCCTGGCGCCGCCCGTCTCGTAGCCGATCGTGGGGTGGATGGTGGGGATGCGCTGCGAGACGTTGCCCATGTCGGTCGACGCCATGGACTCGCCGTGCAGGGATGTCGCCGTGCGGCCCAGCTCGCCGAGGGCTTCCACGTACGCGTCCGTCATGTCGGGGTCCTGGCGCAGATCCGCGAACTCCCGTCCGTGCGCGGTCAATTCCAGCTCGGCGCCGGTGGCGAGCGCCCCGGCCTCGAAGCAGGCGCGTACACGCTGGTACGCCTCGCCCAGCTGCTCCACGGTCCGTGCCCTGACCTCGCAGCGGGCGCTCGTGCGGGCGGGGATGATGTTCACGGCCTGGCCGCCGTCCGTGACGATGCCGTGCACGACCACACCCGGCGGCAGCTGCTGGCGGAGCAGCCCCACGGCGGTGTGGGCGATGGTCATCGCGTCCAGGGCGTTGATGCCTTCCCACGGGGCCAGCGCGGCGTGCGAGGGCTTGCCGCGGTAGGTGATGTCCCAGGCTCCGACCGCCAGGGACGAGGCGCCGACGGTGTCGTCCGGGGCGGCGTGCACCATCATGGCCGCGGCCACGTCGTCGAAGACCCCGGCATCGAGGAGGAGGACCTTCCCCCCGATGTCCTCCTCGGCCGGGGTGCCGATCAGTTTGACCGTCAGGCCGAGTTCGTCCGCCACCGCGGCGAGGCCGAGGGCGGCGCCGACGGCGGCCGCTCCGTTGACGTTGTGCCCGCAGGCGTGGCCGATGCCGGGCAGGGCGTCGTACTCGGCGCAGAACCCGATGACGAGGTCCCCGGTCCCGTACGTGGCGACGAGGGCCGTGGGGAGGTCCGCGACACCGCGGGTGACCGTGAAGTCCGCCGTCTCCAGCAGGTCTCCGATCCTGGCCGCCGCGCGGTGTTCCTGGAGAGCGGTCTCGGGTTCGTCGTGCAGTCCGTGGCTGAGCCCTACGAGCTGCTCGCTCCAGGAGCCGACCGCCTTGGCCACGGTCCTGCGTACGTCCGCGATGTCCGTCATGCGAGCTCTCCGCTCTGTGTCAGGTGCTGTTCGTGCGCCGGGGCCGTCCGGCGCGGGCTGCGGTAGCGCAGCGCCAGGGCCGTGCCGACGAGGGCCGTGACGGCGCACGCGCCCCAGCCCCACAGGTAGCCGGACTCGGCGATGTGCGTGGTGCCGGGCGTGACATGGGCCGCGAAGAACGCGCCGATCACGGCGGCCCCGATGGCAGCGCCGAGGGACAGGGCCAGTTCGTTGAGCCCGACGGCCAGGGCCGTCTCCTGTTCCGCGACGGCCTCCGCGGACAGGGTCCGCGTGATCGACTCGAAGAGTCCGGTGGCGAGCCCCACCACCAGGGCGCAGACCACGTACTGGGTGAGGGTGCGGTGGAAGAGGACCATCCCCAGGAAGCCCAGGGCGACGAGGCCGCCGCCCGCGGCGAGCACGGCGCGGTCGCCGAGCCGGCGGGTGAGGCGCGGGGTCAGTGTGGATCCGGCGAACCCGGCGGTCACCATCGCGAGCGAGATCGTGGCGATGGCCTGCGGTCCCAGGTCCATGCCGTAACCGGTCGCGGACCTGGAGGCGCCCAGGAAGAGGGCGTTGGCGCCGAGGAAGCCGATCGTGCCGAAGGACGCGCAGAAGGTGAAGCCGCTGACCACCGCGAGCCGCGGATTGCTCAGCATCCGCACACTGACCAGCGGGTGCGCCGAGCGTCGTTCGACCGCCACCCAGACCGCGAGGAGGACGACCGCCCCGACGGCGAGGGCGAGCGTACGCGACGCTCCCCAGCCCCACGTACTGCCCTGCGCGAGCACCAGGACGAGCGCCACCAGACCGGCGGTGAGCAGCACCGCCGCCCCGTAGTGGAAGCGGCCGCCGCGCGGTGCGTCGCTGGCGGGCAGCACGATGCCCGCGACCACGGCGAGGGCGGCGACCGGGACGGCCGTCCACAGCCCGGCCTCCGCGTGCCGCTCGCTGAGCGCGCCCGCCACCAGGCCGCCCACACCGATCGACAGGAGCAGGACACCTACGAGGAGGGAGATCCCGGAGCGGTTCCGCTCGGGTGCGCGGGAGCGCAGGATGCCCACGAGCAGCGGGAAGAAGCCGACGAGAGCGCCCTGGAGCACGACCCCGACGGACAGTGTCACGGCGGACGGCCGCACGGCGATCAGCAGGGAGCCGCCCGCCACCATCGCGATGGCCACCCGCAGGAGCCTGCGGTGTCCGTACAGGTCCCCCAGCCGGGAGAGCAGCGGCGTCATCACCGCGAAAGCAACCTGGGACAGCAGATAGATGTTGTTCTGCCCCACGGTGCTGATGTGCAGACTGAGGCCGACCTCGGGCAGCAGCGGTGTCAGATAGCCCTGGACGATGCCGCCCAGCAGAATCACGACCGCCATCGTCCCGAGCATGCCGGGCCCGGAGCTCAGCGCTCCGGGTCCGCGTTCCGTTCCCGTTATGCGTGGGGGCACAGCTTCACCTCTGGGTCACTGGTGGCCGGGAGTCTCTGGTGGCCGGAACCGAATGTGGTGGCTACTGTGCGGGCGGAGGCACGAACGTCCTCGAATATTCATGGATTCGTCCGTACGGAGGGCTTGTGATGCGAGAAACGGTCACGGTCAGCGAACTCGACCTCGCCCTCGTGAACGCCCTCCAGCTGCGGCCCAGAGCCTCGTGGTCGGAGCTCGCGCCGCTGCTCGGCGTGACCGCGGGCACGCTGGCACGGCGCTGGGACCGGCTGACGGGGGAGGGGCTCGCCTGGGTGTACGCGGCCCCCGGGCGCGAGTTCTCCCGTAACCGCTGCGCGGCCTTCGTGCTGCTGCGCTGCCTTCCACGGGACCGGTCCCGGCTGATGGCGGAGCTGAGCGAGCTCCCGGAAGCCGTGACGATCGAGCTGACCGGTCCCGGTACCGCCGACCTGCTCCTCGACGTGCTCGCCCCGGATCTGACGGCGCTCAGCCGGTTCCTCAGCGAGAAGCTGGACCGGATCCCGGGCATCACATCGGTGACCTGTCTGTTCACCACGTCGCTGTACGTCGAGGGCAGCCGCTGGCGGCTGCGGTCCCTGGCCCCCGCCCAGCTGACGGCGCTCGGCAGCCCGGCGGCGGTGGGGGAGCCCGCCGGTACGCTCGCGCTCGACTCCGTCGACCGGGCCCTGCTCGACGAGCTGGTCCGTGACGGCCGGCTCGGCCTGGCCGAACTCGCCGAGCGCACGGCCAGCAGCCCGGCCACCGTCCGCCGCCGTCTGCGCCGCCTCACGGACTCGTCCGTCCTGACCTTCCGTTGCGACATCGCCTCCGCGCTGGCGGGGCACCCGGTCCCGGTCTCCCTGCTGGGGCAGGTGCCCGCTCGTGACATCGGCACCATCCACCGCACCCTGGCCGCCCTGCCCGAATGCCGACTGGTCGCGGCCGTGACCGGTCCTGCCAACATCTTCGTCACGCTCTGGGTGCACGACCTCGGTGACATCCAGCGGCGCGAGACCGCCCTGTGCGCCCGGCTGCCCACCCTCACGGTGACCGACCGCATCGTCGGCCTGCACACGGTCAAACGCATGGGCCATCTGCTCGACGAGGAGGGGCGCAGGGTGGGGGTGCGGCCGATCTCGCCCTGGTAACCGAAGCCATCGGCGGTTCCCGGCGTACCGGGCGGACGGCTGCGTCGTCCTCGCCGCAGCCCCGGCACGGAGCCGGCTGCGTCCATCCGTCGGCCGAGCCCCCGCCGGTCCAGCGCTCCGCCGTGCACCATGTCCAGCGCTCCGCCGTGCACGATGTCCTGCGTTCCGGCGGGCAGCCCCTCGGTGACGGGGTCCGCGCCGACATGGAGGCCCGCCTCCGCGCCGACTTCTCCGATGTCCGTCTCCACACCGACCACGCCGCCCGCTCCTCCGCCGCCGAGGTCGGTGCCCGCGCCTACACGTCCGGCAACCATGTCGCAGCGTGCGATGCCTTCGATTCAGCGGATGCGGGTGGCGAGCGGGACCATCGCGTTCACCAACGTGGCCGGCACGTACCCGGAGTACTACGAAAAGGCGACCCGGATCGTTCAGCTCCTCACGGCGCACACCGCCGTCACGCGCTATCTCAACGGCCGCGCCTGCACCATCACCCTGGAGAAGCGCGTCAAGGAGACCCCCGCCGATGTGACCGACAAGGGCAAGGAGGGAGCCCACGTCTCCCTCGCCTCCTCCTACTTCGAGAACGACGGCATCGGTCACATCGCCGGGATGCTCTCCCACGAGTTCGCTATCCACTCGCTCGCGGAGAGCAAGCCGGGCCTGCGGCAGGAGGAGGGCTTCCGGGGCATGCCCATGCCCATGCCGGTGCCCGGTCTCGAAGGTGAGGAGAGGGGAGGGCCGCTCGGGGGCGCCTCGATGACCTCGGACGGGGCCAAGCAGCCCGACCACGTGCTCGGCGTGATCCGGGCAGTCCGCGCTTCACGGTCTACCGCGACGTCACTCTGGAGATGGCGGACCTGTTGCTGAAGGACGTGCACAACAAGGTGCCCGGTGCCAGGGAACAGGACGTCACGGCACTCATCGACTGCTTCCTGATGGATGTCGCCTCCATCGCCGCGACCAGTGACGACCGACGCGTGGTGCCGCGCCCACCGCCGAGGGCGGCGCGGTGCGTGCCGACATCGCCAAGGTCTACAACAGGTACAAGCAGATACTGCTGCGCTCTGGGCCTGGAGCATCGGCAATCAGGGACCTGTTCCTCACGGGCCGCGGCGTGCGCACGCCGCGGCCCGGAGCGCGGCGGACATCCTCCGGACACCGCCGCAATCCAGGCGTGGTGCTCTGTTAACGAGGGATTCGTACCTATGAGCGGGCGACACGCCATACTCTGGACCTCTCGGCGGTCCCGGTTGCTCAGCAGCTGTCGCACCTGCCGGTGATGGCCGGCCCTTCGCACGGGGGAGGACGTGCAGGTCGGTGGTTCCGCTCGTCCGCGCGGGCGTCGCCGCGGGGGCCGGCGGAGTCATGGTGGACGTCCGTCCGATGCCGGAGGCCGCGCTGCGCGACGGCCGCAGGCGCTCGGCGACAACGATCCGAAGGAGCTCGGCGAGACCGTACACGATGGGCACCGCCGGCCGGCACTCACCCTGTGCGCGGGCCGGGGCCCGTCGCTCCCCCTGATGTCCTGACCGGCCGCCGATCGTCGGCCGCCGTACACAAGGAGGAACGTTGCTTTCCAGAAGTGCTGAACTGTGCGTGATCGGCGCGGGGCCGAGAGGGATCTCGGTCGTGGAGCGGATGTGTGCGAACGCCCCCGTGCTCGGTGCGCCGGGCGACCGGGTCACCATCCACCTCGTCGACGCCCGGCACAGTGGCGGCGGCCAGGTGTGGCGTACCGACCAGCCGACGGAACTGCTCATGAACACGGTCGCCTCCCAGGTCTCCATGTTCATGGACGACAGCGTGGAGGGCGAGGGCCCGGTGGTGAACGGGCCGAGCCTGCACGAGTGGGCGCGCGGCCTGGACGGTGCGGGAAAGCCCGGCCGGTACCCGGAGCAGGTCCTGGCCGAGGCGCGGACGCTGGGCCCGGACTCCTACGCTTCCCGGTCCCTGTACGGCCATTACGTGGACTGGGCGCTGGCCCGGGTGTCCGCCGGGCTCCCGGAGACCATCGAACTCCTGCTGCACCGCGCGGTCGCCGTCACCCTGGACGACGCCGACGACGGTACGCAGACAGTGCGGCTGGACGACGGCACCACCCTGACCGGCCTGACCGCGGTGGTGCTCGCCCAGGGGCACGTGGGGATGGAACTCACGTCCGACGAGAAGGAGCTGTCCGTCTTCGCGCGGGAGCACGGCCTCGGCTACTTTCCCCCGGGCAACCCCGCCGACTCCCCGGAGGACTCCATCAGGCCCGGCGAAGCGGTGGCGCTGCGCGGACTCGGCCTCAACTTCTTCGACCACATGGCCATGCTCACGGCCGGCCGCGGCGGCCGGTTCGAACGGGTCGGCGGACGCCTGGTCTACCGGCCGTCGGGAGCCGAACCGGTGCTCTACGCGGGATCCCGGCGGGGCGTCCCCTACCACGCCCGGGGCGAGAACCAGAAGGGTCCGACGGTGCGTCACCAGCCTGTCTTCCTGACCCCGGAGGCCGTACGCGCGCTGCAGGGCGAGAGCGCGGCGGGGCGGCGGCTCCGGTTCCGCCGGGACATCTGGCCGATCGTCTCGCGGGAGGTGCGCCTGGTCTACTACCGGACCCTGCTGACCGCGCGGGACGGCGCCGCGGCCGCCGAGGCCTTCGCCCAGGTCTTCACGGTGCTCGCCGCCGCCGACGGCGCGGAGGCCGAGTGCGCGCTCCTCGACCGCTACCGCGTCGCCCGGCAGCTGCGCTGGGACTGGGACCGGGTGGTCCGGCCGTACGGCACACGGACCTTCACCGACCAGGACGACTACCGGACCTGGCTCCTGCAGTATCTGCGGAGCGACCTGCACGAGGCGGCCCGCGGCAATGTGCGCGGCCCCCTCAAGGCCGCGCTCGACGTGCTGCGCGACCTGCGGAACGAGATCCGGCTGATAGTGGACCACGGCGGCATCACCGGGAGTTCGTACCGCAGCGATCTCCAGGAGTGGTACACGCCGCTCAACGCGTTCCTGTCCATCGGGCCGCCGGCGAGCCGGGTGGAGGAGATGATCGCGCTCGTCGAGTCGGGCGTACTGACCCTGCTCGGGCCGGGCTTCCGGGTGGTGCCGGACGCCTCGGGCAAGTGCTTCCAGGTGGAGTCGACCGCTGTCCCCGGCCCTCCCGTCCAGGTCTCCAGCCTGGTGGAGGCGAGGCTGCCGGAGGTCGACATACGCCGGACCACCGATCCGCTGCTGCGCCATCTGCTGGCGAGCGGGCAGTGCTCGGCGTACGGGCTGGCCGACGAGGGCGGAGCCGAGTACCGGACGGGCGGTCTCGCCGTGACCAGGCGGCCGTACCACGTGGTGGACGCCGCGGGCCGGGCACACCCGCGGCGCTTCGCGTTCGGGGTGCCCACCGAGACGGTGCACTGGGTGACCGCGGCCGGGATCCGGCCCGGGGTCAACTCGGTGATCCTCAGCGACGCCGACGTGATCGCCCGCGCGGCGCTGCGCGCGACACCGGCGCCCGTCCGGGACGGCGTCCCGGCTCAGTGAGCGAGCCGGGGGAGCATCTCCTCGTTGCGCGTACGCACCGAATCGGGCAGCTGCGTGACGAGTTCGGCGACCGTGACCGAGCGCAGCGAGGCGCGCCAGGCCTCGTCGGCCCGGTCCATCATGGTGTTGACCAGGCAGGGGCGCCGGCACTCCTCGGAGGAGGAGGCGCCGGTGCCGCGCTGCCGGATCTCCTGGCAGATGAAGGGGGCGGCGGTGCCCTCGATGGCCTCCACCACATCCAGGGCGGAGACCGACTCGGGGGCGCGGGCCAGCCGGTAGCCGCCCTTCGGGCCGGAGTTGGCGTACAGCACACCGGCCCTGGTCATCGCCTGGAGGTGCTTGGCCAGATACGCCTCGGGCAGGCCGAAGTGGCCTGCCAGCGCATCACGGCGCATCAGCCCGCCGGGCGGCACCTGCGCGAGCAACATGGCACAGTGCAGGCCCCATTCCACGCCTTGTGACAGCTTCATCCGGCCAGTGTAGTGATGCAATATCCGGAATAACCAGAAACAATCTCCACTCCGGAGCCCGGACCCCGGCCCGGAGTCGCCCCAACGGCCCGATGCGTCTCCCGGCGGCGGGTCCCACCCGCCCCGGCGCGGCGCGACGGGGGAAAAGGACGAGCGATGACCCAGCCGCCCGAGACCACCGTCTTCCTGGACACCGGCCTGCTGACCCCGGTACGGGCGGGCGCACCCGTCGAGGCCGAGACGGCCGACTTCGCCTGGCTCCAGGCCATGCTGGACGCCGAGGCCGGTCTGGTCAGGGCGCAGGCCCGGCTGGGCCTTGTGCCTGTCGCGGCGGCCGGGACGATCAGCCGGCTGGCCGACGCCTCCCGGCTCGACCTGCGCGACCTGGCCGTCCGCACCCGGGGCGCCGCGAACCCGGTGGTCGCCGTGGTGGAGGCGTTCACCGCCCATGTCGGGGCCGAGGACCCGGGTGCGGCCGAGTACGTGCACCGCGGCTCCACCAGCCAGGACATCATGGACACCGCGGCCATGCTGGTGGGGCAGCGGGCGGGAGCGCTGATCCACGCGGACCTGCTGAGGGCCGCCGACGCGCTGGCCGGGCTGGCCGGCCGCCACCGGGACACCCTCCTCGCGGGCCGCACCCTGGGCGCGCACGCCGTGCCGACCACCTTCGGGCTGAAGGCCGCGGGCTGGCTGGACGGCGTGCTCCGGGCCGCCGACCGGCTCGGCGCCGTGCTCGGCTCCGGGCTGCCGGTCCAGTTGGGCGGTGCGGCGGGGACCCTCGCGGGCTACGTCGAACAGGCCAGGATCCAGGGGGTGGCCGACGCTGCGGAGACGGCTCCCCGGCTCCTCGCCGCCTACGCCGCCGAACTGGGCCTCGCCGAACCGCTGCTGCCCTGGCACACCACGCGCGCCCCGCTCGTGGAGCTGGGCCAGGCGCTGGTGCTGTGCGCCGGGGCGCTGGACAAGGTGGCCGTGGACGTCCAGGTGTTGTCCCGTACGGAGATCGCCGAGGTGGCGGAACCGGCGGCGCCCGGCCGGGGGGTCTCCTCCGCGATGCCGCACAAGCGCAACCCCGCCCTCGCCACGCTCATCCGCACCGCGGGTCTGCAAGTCCCTTCCCTGGTACTGGTGCTGGCCCAGGCGATGGCGGCGGAGGACGAACGACCCGCGGGCGCCTGGCACGCGGAGTGGCAGCCCCTGCGGGAGAGCCTGCGGCTCACCGGGGGCGCCGCGTACACGGCGGTCCAGCTGGTGGAGGGCATGACGGTGTTCCCGGAACGCATGCGGGACAACCTCGGGCTCACCGGCGGCCTGGTGGTGTCGGAGCGGATCGCCGCCGATCTCACCCCCGCTCTGGGCAAGGCGGCGGCGCGGGAGCTGCTCAACCGGGCCAGCGCCGAAGCGGCCCGCACCGGGCGGCCACTGGCCGACGTCCTCACCGGGGCGCCTGAGCTGGCCGGTGTGGCCGGGGCCGCGGAGGTGCTCGACCTGCTGGACCCCGCCCACTACACGGGCGCGGCCGGGGTCCTGGTCGACCGGGCGCTCGCGGCCTACCGTGCGCGGTAGCGCGCGCCGGGGGACACGGTTCAGTGCTCAAATCGCACTCCGCCGCCTCCCGCGCCCTCCTGGCGGCGCGTGCGGCCGGATCCCGTTCCGCGGTGCGCGCTGATGCCGTTGTGCGGGAACGCGGTGGCCGTCATGTCCGGCATGCCGGACATGACGGAAGCGGATCTGCGGCAGCCCTCAGGCTCCGGCGCCGCCCGGCGTCTCGTTGGTCTCCAGGCCGGCCACCAACCAGGGCCTGACCTGCTGGCGGGCGCGGTGCAGACGGGACTTCACGGTGCCGACGGGCAGGTTCATCCGGTCGGCGATCTCCGCGTAGTCGAGTTCGCAGATGTCGCGGTAGACCAGCGGCGTCACCAGCTGCGGAGCCTCACGCTCCAGCCGCTCCAGGGCTTCGAGCAGATCGACGCGCGAGCCCGCGATCACACTGGTGGTACGCGGGTCGGGATGGGTCGCCTCCGCCGTCGTCAGCGGGGTCTCGGCCGCCCGCCGCTTGAGCTCGCGGTACTTCTGCCGCGAGCAGTTGGCGACCACCGTGTACAGCCAGGTGCTGAACTTGCTGCGGCCCTCGAAGCGGTGGATGTTGCGGGCCACCTGCACGAGCACGTCCTGGGCCGCTTCCTCGGCGTCCTCGCGGTACAGGAGGAACCGGGCGCAGCGGCGCAGCACATCGGGGCTGATGTCGCGCAGGAGCGCGTCCAGGGCCGTCTGGTCGCCGCCGGCCGCTCGGACGGCCAGGGCCTCTGTTGCTTCGGCGGGCCGGGTCACGGGAGGGTGTCCGCCGGTCGGGCCGGCTGGACTCGCTGGGGGATCACCCATGCATGATAGCCACATGTCCGTACCAGAAGAGATTGGCCGGTACCGCGTACTGCGGCGCCTGGGCACGGGGGCTTTCGCCGTGGTGTGGCTGGCCCACGACGAACGGTTGCACGCCGATGTCGCGGTGAAGGTGATGGCCGACAACTGGTCGTACCGCCTGGACATCCGGGAGCGCTTCGTGGCGGAGGCGCGATTGCTGCGCAGAGCCAACTCGGGCGGCGTGGTCCAGGTCTTCGACATCGGTGATCTCCCGGACGGGCGGCCCTACTTCGTCATGGAGTACGCCGACCACGGCACGCTGGACGACCTGTTGACCGCGGGCGAGCTCGGGGTGGACGAGGCGCTGCGGCTGACCGCCGAAGCGGCGCGCGGTGCGGCCGCACTGCACGACGCGGACATCGTGCACCGGGACATCAAGCCGTCGAACATCCTGCTCAAGGGACGGCCGGGCGGTCACGAGCGCGTCCTGATCGCCGACCTCGGGCTGGCGAAGAACCTGGCGCAGGCGTCCGGCCTCACCGTGATCGCGGGCAGCAGCGGCTACATGGCGCCGGAACAGGCGGAGCCGTACGACGGCATCGACGCCCGTGCCGACGTCTACAGCCTCGGCGCCGTCCTCCACCATCTGCTCACCGGCACGGTCCCCGGCCCGCCCGGCAAGGTGCTCCCGGCCGACGAGCTGCGGCCCGGTCTGCCGGGGCCGGTCGTGGCCGCGGTACGGCGGGCCATGGAGCCGGACCGGGAAGGGCGGTGGGAGAGCGCGCAGGCGTTCACGGCGGAGCTGGAGCGGCTGCGGGAACTGACCGCGTCGGCCGCGTCGGCCGCGTCGGCCGCGACGGGCGCGGCTACGGCGGGCCCGCCCCTGTCTGCTGCCCCGGCGGCCTCGCCGGTGCCTACAGTCGTGGCCGGCTCGCCCGTACCGTCGGCACCCGTCGGCTCGCCCGTGCCAGGTGCCCAGGGCTCCTCGCCCGTACCTCCTGTCGCGGCCGGCTCGCCGGTACCTGCCGCTCCGGGCTCCTCGCCCGTACCTCCAGTCGCGGCCGGCTCACCCATACCTTCGGACCCGGTCGCACCTTCGGTCCCGGCCGCTTCCGCCGTGCGGCCGTTCTCCCCGGAGTCCACCAGGTCCGCTGGGTCCCCGGAGCCCCTCGCTTCCCCTGAGTCTCCTCTGTACCCCGAGACCCTTGCTTCTTCAGGGTCCGCCGGGTCCGCCGGGTCCTTCACGTCGCCCGAGCTCCCCGGGCCGCCCGCGCCCACCGCGTCCCCGGTGCCGGCCGCCCCCGGCGGCGGCCCGGTGGCCACGCCGCCCACCCGTACGCGGCGTCCCAGGACCGTGCGGACCGTACTGACCGTGCTGACGGCCGTGGCCGTCGCCGTCGGCGCGGGAACGGCCCTGACGCTGCGGGAACGCAAGCCACCGAGCACGGAGCGGGTCAGCGATGCCACCGGGAAGCTCAGCGTGACAGTGCCGCACGCGTGGGCCGTGCAGCTCGCCGACTCCGGCTGGTCACCCGGCGTCCTCGGCCTCGCCGGCGCGCACCGGCCGGGCCTGACGGTGGCGCACTCCGTCGCCGGCTGGTCCGACCTGCGGACCGACGACGACGGAGTGTTCGCGGGTACCACCGATCCCGGCACGAAGAGTTCGGCGGCCCTGACCGCGAAGGTGAAGAAGAGCACGCACCCGGGGTGCCGGGACGCCGGTACGAAGGAGTACGCGGACAGCCGGTGGCACGGCACTGTCCGCACCTGGGACTCCTGCGGAACCGGGGGCAGAAGCCTCAAGGAGGTCGCGCTGGTTCCGGTCGCCAAGGGCGGTACGCCGGTGTACGTGCAGATCCGGTGCGCCGAGACGTTCGGCGCGGACGGCACGGACGGCATTCTGCGGAGTGTGCGGACAGCGGCGTGAACTTTTCGGTCCTTCCGGTCATCGGAGGTAGTCAGAGAGTAGTCGGAGAAGGGACGGTCGGCGCCATGCCGAATCCAGGACAGCGGGGCAGGGAAGACCACGTGGCCGGGGCCGGCGCGAGGACCGGAACCACAGCACGCCGGGGCCTGGTCGCAGGGGCCGCGACGGCAGCCGTCGCGGGCGTACTGCTGCTCAGCGGGTGCGGCACCGGCGACTCCGGTCCGCAGAAGGTGGCCAGCGTCGGCGGCCCGGTGACCAGCGGTGCTTCGGCCGCGCCGGCCGGCAGCGGCGAGGACCCGACCCCGAGGACGTCGGCGCCCGGAAAGGGATCGGAACCGCCCGCCGCCCCGTCCGGGGCGAAGGACCCCGGGACCGGCAGCGCGGCTCCGCCGAGCAGCAGCAGTGGCGGAGGCGCGAACTCACCCGCGCCGACGGCCTCGACCCGCTGCCGCTCCTCCGAACTCAGCCTGTCGGTCGGCGACGACCACCCCGGCGCGGGACAGGAGAACTTCGCTCTCGTCCTCACCAACACATCCAGCCACACCTGCACCGTCAGCGGTTTCCCGGGCCTTGAGTTCGTGGACAACGGAGGCAGCCAGGTATCGGTGGACCCCGAACGCACGGGCTCCTCCGGCGGGCCGGTGAAGGTGGCACCCGGGGCCACCGCCTGGGCGCCGCTGTCGTTCACCAACCCGGAGGTGTCGGGGTCGGGCAAGGTGACACCGCCGACCGTACGGGTCACTCCGCCGGACGAGACGGCCCCGCTGATCGTGCCGTGGAACGGCGGACCGGTTCCGTCGGACGGAAAGGTCTCGGCGCCGCAGGTCGGGGCGTTCTCGGCGGGTTCGGGCGGCTGAGGGCAGCACAGCGGGGAGCAGCACACGGCAACCAGGAAAGAGGCGGGCCGCACGGGCGGCCCGCCCCTTTCCTGTCCGACCGGTGTGTACCGGGTCAGCCGGTGACGCTGATGTGCGGGGCGAGGGCGGTGACGTTGAGGGCACCGTTGTCGACCCACTGGGGGAACTTCAGGGTCTTGTTCGTCTTGGACGCGGGCGGCGTGACCACCAGGTAGGAGGCGTGCCGGGCGTCGGAGGTACCGGTGTCGGCGTGCGTCCAGGCGATGACCGACTCGGCGCTCTGGCCGTTCTTGAGGGTCAGGGTCTGCTTGGCCGGGCTCTTCGCGTACCACGTGCTGCCCCAGTGCACCGAGGAGGCCAGCGTGTGGTGGCCGGAGTCCTGGAGCCCGAGCCCCGGGTATCCGCGCAGGTCGCAGGTGTGGCCGCTGGTGTTCTTGAGCTTGAGGACAACGCCCTCGTGGTTCATTCCGCCCGCCAGGCCCTGCCCGAAGGAGGGGGTGAGTCCTGAGGTCGTGCAGGTGGGCACGGACGCCGCCTGGGCGGCCCCGGCCCCGGCGAGCCCGAGTCCGGCGACAGCGACGACCGCGAGCCCCGCGCCGCCTATACGGCGGGCCGTGCGGGTGCGGGCGCCTGCGCGCCTGGCGTTGCTGTTCCGATGCTGCTCAGCCATGTCGATCGATCTCCACTCTCAATGGTGCGCTTCTCGATGGTGCGGTGCGCGCTGTGCGTGTTCTCCAGGCAGTGAGATGCGGTACGCACCCAGAAAGTTCACGGTAAATCCGCCCAGATACGACGGGCACCCGCCGCGGTCGCCCTTCCGCCGCGCCTTCCGTCACTCCGGCCCCTGACCCGGTCGGGCGTTCCGGGTCGCGCGAGCCGCCGAGAGTACGGAAGGTCGGAGTGTTCCCGGTATTCCGCTCTCCGGAGGTGCGCCCTGTCCGCCGAGGCCGAATCAGTCGGCGCGGGCCCCGGCCCGGCGCCCTCGGCGGCTGCCGCCGCACTGTCCCTGGTGCGCAGGGCGGCCCCCGCGGTCGCCCTGTTCCTCGCGGCGCGGTCCGCCGGGGCCGTGGCCCTGGCCTTCTGGTCGTGGCGCACCGGACGCGATCCGCTGGGGCTGCTCGGGAATTCCTGGGACTCCCGCTGGTACACCTCGATCGCCGCGCACGGCTACGGCCTGACCGTGCTGCGGCCCTCCGGGCACACGGACAGCGACCTGGCCTTCTTCCCCGCCTACCCCGCGCTCGTCCGCGGGGTGTCCTGGCTGCTCCCGGTCACCGGCGGCGGCGCCGGACTCCTGGTCTCCTGGGCCGCGACGGTGGTGGCCGCCTTCGGTGTCCACGCGGTCGGCGAGCGGCTGGGCGGACGTCGTACCGCGGCCGTCCTGGTGCTGCTGTGGGCCCTGCTGCCGCATTCGGTGGTGCTGTCGATGGCGTACACCGAGCCGCTGTTGGCCGCCTCCGGCGCCTGGTGCCTGTACGCACTGCTCAGCGGCCGGTGGCTCTGGGCCGCCGCGGCGGCCGTGGCCGCCGGGCTGACCCGGCCCAACGGCTACGCGGTCGCGGCCGCCGTGTGCGCGGCCGCACTGCTCGCCGTCTGCCGGGGGCGCGGCACCTGGAAGGTCTGGGCGGCGGGGCTGACCGCCCCGCTCGGCTGGGCCGGCTACGTCCTGTGGGTCGGATCGCGTACCGGGGACCTGCTCGGCGGATACGTCCGGCTCCAGGGCCGCTGGGGTTCACAGTTCGACTTCGGGGCGGGATGGGTCCGGCTGATGGGGAGCATCGCCGGGAAGCCGCTCCCGTACCAGGTGAGTCTGCTGATCGTGGCAGCCGCGGTGGTGCTCTTCGTCCTCCTGCTGCTGGGCCGGGACCGGCCGCCGCTGCCCGTACTGGTCTACACGGGCGCGCTGTTGCTGGTGGCGGTCGGCGGCGACGGCTTCTTCGGCGCCAAACCGCGCTTTCTGCTGCCCGCCTTTCCGCTCCTGCTGCCGGCCGCGCGGTCGCTGGCGAAAGCCCGGCCGGGCACGGCCGTCGCGGTGCTCACCGCCTTGACCGGGCTCTCGCTGGTGTACGGCACGTATCTGCTGACGGATGTACGGATGGCGCCGTAGCGCCTCAGCCGCCGGGGCGGGGCGGGCGGGCAGTGACGGGGATGGACGGGGATGGACGGGCCGCTCAGGCGAAAGCGCGCTCCGCTTCGATCTGCTCCAGTGACTTGCCCGCCGTGTTGGGCATGAAGAAGAAGCCGACGGCCCCGCTGATGATCAGGAACACGGCCAGCATTCCGGCCACCGGCCGGATGCCGGTGCTGGCGAGGGCCGGCACGAACAGGCTCCAGATGCCGACGAAGGTCCGTGAGAGGCCGAAGGTGAAGCCCTGGGCCGTGCCGCGCAGCATGGTCGGGAACAGCTCCTGGCTGAAGATCTTGTAGAGCGGTTCCCCGGCGAACGTCCCGCCCACCGCGAACAGCACGATGTTCAGGATGATCACCGGGATGGTGAACGGCAGGACCAGGTAGCTGACATACGCGATGACCTGCATGGCGCCGCCCGCACCCCACATCCACTTGCGGGTGAGGTGGCTCCGGTCGACGTGTTTCATGAACAGCAGCGCCGCTCCGATGCTCACCACGAAGCCCGCACAGGCGAGGCCGACCCCGGCCGACTGGCTTCCGGCGTGCAGGGTCCTGATCATGTACGGGGTGAAGATGCCGTTGGTCGCGGCGGCCAGTCCCCAGAAGAGGTAGATCGTCCCGGTCCAGACCAGCGCGTTCCGGTTGGGGCCCCGGAAGAGAGCGCTCGCGGTGGGCCTCGCCGACGCCGCCGCCGCGAAGGCCGTCGTCCAGCGCACCGACTCCGACAGACCGCGCCGCAGGGCCCAGGTCACCAGCGCCACGACGAACAGCTGGAGGAAGACCAGCCGAATACCGAGCAGGCCGAACGGTGCGAGAACGAGCGCGAGCAGCAGCACAATGACCGGTCCCAGACTCCAGGCGATCTGGGTGAATCCGAGAAGCTTTCCGCGCGCCGATGCCGGTGCGAACTCGCCCACCAGCGCGAGGGAAGTGGGGACGTCCGCGCCCACGGCGAGCCCGACGACAAAGG
Source organism: Streptomyces sp. NBC_01471 (assembly GCF_041438865.1). Classification (NCBI taxonomy): domain Bacteria; kingdom Bacillati; phylum Actinomycetota; class Actinomycetes; order Kitasatosporales; family Streptomycetaceae; genus Streptomyces; species Streptomyces sp. NBC_01471. Next base: position 1,478,797 of record NZ_CP109450.1, on the reverse strand, counting down.
TGCCCAGAAAGAGCATCAGCGGGTTGACCGCGAGAGCGATGCAGAGAATTCCCGCCGCATAGACCAGCAGGTCGTACTTGTAGATGCGTTTGCGGCCCAGCGTGTCACCCAGCCGACCGCCGATGAACGCGCCGATCGCGCAGCCGACCGCATTGGGTCCCAGTGCCGCGAGCAGTCCCACGGCATTCGAACTCAAGTGCAGATACGACTGGAACATCACAAGCCCCGCGCCCAGCGCGACGATGGATCCGGCGTCCATATAGGAGGCCATACCGGCCAGCACCGACCATTTCCACTGCTCGGATGTGACTTTCCCTGCCTCCCCGTCAGCCGTTTCCCCAGCTGCTGTACCGAAATCGCCTGTCTCCTGGGGGATCATGCCTTTCTCCGGATCTGTTCGTGTTTCACGGTCTGAGGTCAGCGGTCTGTGAGGTGCGTCCCGTGGTGCGTGCCCGCTGTGGCGTGCCCCGTCCGCGCTGTACTGCGCGGATGATGCGAGTGGCGTGGCTGGCCCGGCTGTTCGCAGCTGCATTGTCCCGGCAATACGGGGTACGGGGTGGTCCGGCACTCCGTATTGCGGACGGTTGTGCGTGAGGGCGCGCCGACACGCGGTCTCCTGTGTTTCTCCGACGAAACTGGTCAGGGAGACCGAAGCGATGATGAACGCGGCAATGCCGCACTGCAGACGGGATGACATGAGCAAGGGACGCCCCCGACGAGAAACACGGCCGTCCGGCGGATCGAACTCCGCCAATGACCGGCTCCTTCGTATCCTGCTACGGCGTCGCAAACGCTCGCTGAGCGCCGATGACGTGACGGTCACGGACAAACCCGAGGTGCGCCGGGCGGTGTCCGCATCCGCTCTCGGCAACATGATGGAGTGGTTCGACTTCGGCGTGTACGCCTATTTGGCGGGCATTCTGGGGGAGGTCTTCTTCCCTTCCAGCTCACCCGGGGCACAGGTCGTATCCACCTTCGCGACATTCGCCGCCGCATTTCTCGTACGGCCCCTCGGCGGGCTGGTGTTCGGCCCGCTCGGCGACCGTATCGGCCGTAAGCGGGTACTTGCCGCGACCATGATCATGATGGCGATCAGTACATTCGCCGTCGCGTTCCTGCCGAGCTACGACTCGATCGGATTCGCCGCACCGATCCTGCTGCTCGTCTGCCGCCTCGTGCAGGGGTTCTCGACCGGTGGCGAATACGCCGGTGCGACCACCTACATCGCCGAGTACTCGCCCGACAAGCGGCGTGGATTCCTGGGCAGTTGGCTGGACTTCGGTACGTTTGTCGGCTATTCGCTCGGTTCCGGCATCGTCACCATCCTGACCGCGGTTCTCGGGCACGACGGAATGGTGCACTGGGGCTGGCGTATTCCGTTCCTGGTGGCCGGGCCCCTCGGGCTGATCGGTCTGTACATGCGGCTTCGGCTGGAGGAGACCCCGGCCTTCAAGCGGCAGGCCGAGGAGGCCGCGGCCGAGTACGCGTCGGAGCCGCACGACGAAGGCGACGAGGACCCGGTGGACGTGGCCCGGCAGTCCGGCCACGGGCGGCTCAGGGAGATCTTCACCGACCACTGGCAGGCGGTGCTCATCTGCATGGGTCTCGTCCTGCTCTACAACGTCACCAACTACATGGTGACCTCGTACCTGCCGACCTTCATGACCGAGACGCTCGGCCAGGACGACCTCACCGCCCAGCTCCTGGTGCTCGGCACCATGATCGTCGTGGTGCTCACCATCACCACGGTGGGCCGCAGCTCCGACCGGTGGGGCCGCAGGCCCGTCTTCATGGCGGGCAGTATCGCGCTCATCGTCCTCGCGATCCCGGCGTTCCTGCTGATCCGGCAGGGCGGCATCCTGCTGCCGGCGCTCGGCTGCCTCATCCTGGGCCTGCTGCTGGTGTGCTTCGCCGGTACGTCGGCGTCCACCCTGCCCGCGCTCTTCCCGACCCGACTGCGGTACGGGGCCCTGTCGATCGCGTTCAACGTCTCGGTCTCGCTCTTCGGCGGTACCACGCCGCTGATCGCGTCGGGTCTCGTGGAGGCCACCAAGAACGACATGGTCCCCGCGTACTACCTGATGGTCGCCGGGGTCATCGGATTCATCGCCACCTACTTCCTGCACGAGACGGCGGGCCGGCCCCTGCGCGGCTCCGGCCCCATGGTGGAGACCCCCGACCAGGCGCGCTCGCTGGTCGCCGAGAGCCGTACCGAGGCCGGACGGCGGGCGCGGGACGTCTGGATCCATCTGCGGCACCCGTGGGCCCGCCGCAACGGCGACAACAAGCAGGGCTGACCTCCGCCGGACGGCACCGACCGCGCGGGCCGGCGGTGCCGTCCGACGGGCGGCATGTCGATGAGCACCCCCGACGGCAATATATAATTGCGATATGCATCTATCTCCGGCCTCCGACGAGCAGCGGATCGAGGACGCCGCCCGAGGACTCCTGCGAGGTATCGGGCGGCTCTCCCAGGCGCTGTTCAGGGCCGGAGAATTCGGACTTCCGCGCAGCCACACCGCCGTACTCGACGCCCTGGCACCCAGGCCGCGCCGGGTCACCGAGATCGCCGCCTACACCGGCATAGCCCAGCCGCGGGTGACCGTCGTCCTCCAGGAGCTGGAGGAGCGCGGACTCATCGAGCGCGAACGCTGCGCCAAGGACCGGCGCGCCGTCGAGGCGTCGCTCACACCTGCCGGCGGAGAGCTTCTGGAGCGGGCGCGGCAGCGTATGGCCGCAGCTCTTCTCGAAGGCCTGCGGACGAACGTCGACGATCCGGAGCGGGCTGTGGGACTGGCCCGGGATGCGGTATCCACCCTTCTGCACGCCGTCGAACCGGAGGTCAGTTGACCACCCCAGCCACCGAAGCCGCCAAGGCCGCCGGAATCACCGAACCCACCGAACCCACCGGAAAGGCCGACCCCGCGGCCCGTACCGGAGGCTCCGTCGCACCCAGCCGGGTCGGCGGGCCGAGACGCTGGTGGGACGGGGTGCTCGCCGCCGACCCCGGACTGGGGCAGCTGCAGGCCGGGTGGCGCTCGCTGGTCGCCGTCACCACCGGCCTCGCCGTCGGTTACGGGATGTCCGTCGCCCTGACCCTGCCGGCCATGCTCGGCATGATGGTCGGCGGCATGATGGGCATGATGAGCGCGTTCGCCATCGCCGAGAACACCCCGCTCCGGCTGACCCGCTCCATCCTGTGGATGCCGTTCCCCTACTCGGCCGTGCTGCCGCTCGCCGCCTGGCTGCACCAGGACCGTGCGCTGGAGCTCACCCTGATGGTGGTGGCGCTGGCGCTGACGTTCTTCCTGGCGCGGTTCGGGTCGCTGGCGCTGCTCACCGGCATGATGCTCTTCAACTCCTTCATGGTCGGCATGATGGCGAACATCCCGCTGAACCTCTGCGGGAAACTGTTCGTCGTGGCGCTGGTCTCATCGGCGGCCATCCTGGCCTCCCGGCTGCTGCTCTGCTGCCCGATGCCCCGCGAGGACCTGCTCCGTACCCAGCGCGCGTTCGTCGTCGAGGCGCGCCGGGTCGGTGACGCCGCGACCGCCGCGCTGGACCCCGACGCTGACCACGAGGTCGCGATCAAGCGCATGCGGCGCAGTCTGCGCCGTCTCAACATCACCACCGTCACCATCGACGGCCGCCTCGCCCAGCCCGAGGTCGCCGCCGACCCGCACACCGCCGAACTGCTCCACCAGTACCTCTTCGACGCCGAACTCGCCCTGCAGGGCATCGGCCAGGCGGTGCAGCGGCTCACCCGGCTGCCGGTGCCCCCGCGCCTGCGCGAGGCCATGGTCGTCGCGCTGGTCGTCGCCCGCGACACCCCGCTCGGCCGGGCCGACGCGCTGCACCCGGCAGCCCGGCTCATCCAGCAGCAGGCCGGCGACGTCCTCGGCGACCGGAACACGAGCCCCGACGAGGCCGAGGCCGCGGTGCTGGCCCGGCGCGTCGGCCATCTGCTCGACTCGCTCGCCGACTCCCTCGCGCACTGGCTCGACCTCGGCTGGAACGCGCCGAAGGCCCGGGCCAAGGTCCCCTTCCAGCCCACGGTCGCCCTGGAGCAGAACCGCCCGGCCGGCGCCGGCGCGGTCGCCCGGCGGATCGCGGCGGCCCAGGAGCTGAAGGGATGGCGGCGCGTCGTCCCGTACGTGCGCCTGCCGCTGCACGCGGCGGTGGCCTGCGCCATCGTCTGCCCGATCACCGACGCCATCGACCCCGCGCGCTTCTACTGGGGCCTGGTCGGCGTCATGATCACTCTCTTCGGCACCAACACCACGCACGAGCGGCTGCGCAAGCTCGCGCACCGGATGGTCGGCACGGTCGCCGGCGCGGTGATCGGTATCTGGCTGCTCCGGCTCATCGGCCCCGGCCACGTCTACCTGACGCTGCTCGTCATCGTGGCGGGACTGGCTGTCGGCGCCTGGGGCATGCAGCGCCAGTACGCCTACTGGGTCGTGGGACTCGTCACCGCCCTCGTCCAGCTGTACGGGATGTCCACCCCGTACAGCGGCATGGATCATCTGCTGGCCGAGCGTCTCCTCGACAATGGTCTCGGCATCCTCGTCGCCACCGCCTGCGCCGCGCTGATCTTCCCGCTCTCCACCCGGAAGGTCGCCCAGGAGGCGGACCACGGTTATGTCGCGGCACTGGAGCACCTGGTGACCCAGGTCCGTGAGCGCTGGGAGGACCCCGAGGCCCCGGTCCGGCTGCGCGGGGCGGCCCGCGGGGTCGACGCGGCCCTCTTCCAGGTCCGCAGCGTGGCCCGGCCACTGATCCGGATGCCGCTGGGGGTACGGGGACGCGGTGCCGAGAACCGGCTCGCGCTCCTCGCCACCGCCACCGCTCACGCACGGGCACTGGCCGCCGCGGCCGATGTCGACATCGATCTCGGACCCCGGCTGACCGGGCACGTCGAGCGGATCACGCAGACGCTCCTGGAGTCGCTGCACGCACTCGACCGGCACTTCTCGACCGGTGAGCCCGGCGGCACCTGGGTCCGGGTGAGCCCGCTCGTCCGTGACCTCGAAGGAGAGCTGCGGGCCCCGGCGGGCCCCCGCGCCGACCGGTTGCACATCGCGCTCAGGGAACTGGCCGCGCTGGACGAGGTACTGGCCGGATTCGCCGAGGGCCGCGGTCTGGAGACCGTCACCGCGTCCGCCGAGCAGTCCGCCGTGCCCGCCGAAGCCCACCGGACGCCGCCCACCACGCCACGGGAACGCCGTACCCAGGAGGTCCTGGCGGCGTGGGCCGCACACACCCGGCAGGCCGACGAGCGGAAGCCGGGCGGCGTGCCGGAACCGCGCGGACCGGTCGCGGCGCAGGCCGTGCACCCGGCCGGTCCCGGGACACCGGTGCCCGCCGCCCGCAAGGCCGGCGGCGCACCCGTCCCGGTCCGGAACACCGGCGGCCCGGACACCGCCGTTCCGGGGGCGGGCGGTCCGAGGACCGTGGGTGCGAGGACCGGCGGTCCGGTCACCGTCAGCGGTTCCGTGCGGTGCGAGGACCACCCGGTCGACTGCGACGCGTGGATCACCGTGGTCAGCGCCCGTGGCAAGCGCCAAGCGGGAGTCCGGGCGAGCGGCGGCCGCTACCGGATCACCGGTCTGGAGCCCGGCACGTACACGCTCATCGCGGCCGGCTCGTCGCACGCTCCGCGCGCCGAGTTCCTCTCGGTGACCCGCACGGAGGGCGAGATGCACCACGACATCCGCCTCCACCCCGCGTCGGGGCAGTGAGACGCACCGCCGGCCGGACCGGCTGTGCGGGCGAGCAGCCCGCACAGCACCGTCCGGCCGGCGGTGGTGCCCCGTCCGTGTCTCTGCTGCGTCAGCCCCGCGTGTCCTGCTCCGGCGCCGCGTGGCGGTCCCGGGCGGCACCGACACCGATGACCGCCTGCGGCACCAGCAGCACCATCAGCATCACCAGCGGCACCGTCCAGCTGTCGGTCAGCTGGTGCACCGCGCCCAGCGCGAGCGGCCCGGCCGAGGCCAGCAGATAGCCGAAGCACTGCGCCATGCTGGACAGCTGCGCGGCATGACGGCCGTCCGGTGCCCGCTCCACGATGAACAGCATCGCCAGCGAGATCGCCGCGCCCTGCCCGAGCCCGAGCAGCGCCATCCAGAGGTAGGCCCCGCTCACCGGAGCCATGACGAGACCCACGAAACCGGCCGCGGTCAGCACGGCGCCGACCGTCGCGAGCAGCCCCGGCCGCACCCCTCGCGAGGCGAGGACCGGGGAGAGGAACGCCCCGGCGATGCCCAGCAGGCTGGAGAAGGACAGCATCCATCCCGCGGTGCCCTCGGCCATGCCCGCGTTGCCCAGGATGGTCGGCAGCCATGCGGCGGCGGCGTAGTACGAGAGGGACTGGAGGCCCATGTAGCCGGTGACCAGCCAGGCGACCGGGTGCCGCCAGAGGCCCCGGACGGGATGCGCCGCACTGCGCGCCTCGGCCGCCGAGGCCCGGCTGTGGCGGCGGAGCTGCGGGGCCCAGACGATGACCGCCAGCACGCCCAGCAGCCCCCACAGCGTCAGTGTGGAGCGCCAGTCCAGGTCGGCGGCGTGCTCGACGGGGACGGTGACACCGGCCGCCAGGGCGGCCCCGCCGAACAGCGACATCGAGTAGAGGCCCGTCATCAGCCCGACCCGGTGCGGGAAGTCGCGCTTGATGACCCCGGGCAGCAGGACGTTGGCGACGGCGATACCCGCGCCGACGATGACGGTCCCGCCGAGCAGCGCGGCCATCGACGGCACCAGCCGCAGCGCGGTCCCGGCGCAGATCAGCACCATGGTGCCCAGCAGCGCGGGCTCCATGCCGAACCTGCGGCCCAGACGCGGTGCGAAGGGGGCCAGCAGACCGAAGCAGAGCAGCGGCAGGGTGGTCAGCAGTCCGACCGCGGTGGCGGACATGCCCGTGCCGGCCCGGATGGTGTCGAGCAGCGGCGACGCGGCGACCACGGCGGGGCGCAGGTTCAGCGCCAGGACGATCACGCCGAAGGCGAGCAGCCCTCCCGGCCGCACCGCGGACGCCGGTGCGGCCGCTGTCCGCTCGCCGGACGGCCGGATCGCGGTCGGCTCCTCACGGGTGCCCTTCATGAGCGGCCTCCCGTGTTCTCGCCGGTGCTCGTCCCGGAGCCGGTTCCGCTGTGGCCGGGCAGGGGATCCGCGTCCTGCAGGGTCCGTACGGAGGCGATGGTCTCGTTGATGTAGTGCTCGACACAGCTGATCGCCCGGTCGGCGTCCGCCGCTTCGATCGCGTCCACCAGGGCGGCGTGCGAGTCCAGCTGGAAGCGCGGCCCGTCCGGCAGCGGGGCACGGGCGACGGAGGTGACCGCGGCCCGGAGCCCGTCGGTGAGATGGCTGTACAGATCGGAGAGCATCCCGTTGTGTGCGGCGGCCACCACCGTGTGGTGGAAGGAGACGTCCGCGTCCACGAACTCCGCCGGGTCGGCTTCCTTCCTGGTCTCGTCGCGGCGCCGCAGGGCGGCCCGCAGCGCGGCCACGTCCTCGGGGGTGCGGCGTTCCGCCGCCAGCCGGGCGGCGTCGCGCTCCAGACCGGCACGGACCTCCAGCGCCTCCAGATGGCTCGCCCGCCGCAGCCGGCGCAGCAGCGCGGCGCCGAGGTCGTCGGCGGCACGTACATAGGTCCCGTCTCCCTGGCGCGGCTCCAGCATGCCGCTGTGCACCAGAGCCCGCACCGCCTCCCGGACGGTGTTGCGGCCGACCCCCAGCAACTCCACCAGGACCGGCTCGGCAGGAATCTTCGTACCGACCGGCCACTCCCGGGACTCGATCAGGGTCTGCAGCTGGTCGATCACGCGTCCGACCAGGCTGGAGCGCTCCGTCGCGCGTAGCGGCATGTCCACCTCCAGGCTCAATACCTCCAATCAACCTAACATCCCATGTTTGACCCGTGGTGCGTCCGGGGTCGGTGCCGTACGGGCAGGCGGGCTCCGGTGGGCCGGCTACGGAGTCGTGGTGGGTACGCGTGCGGCGGATCCGGCTGTGTCAGGGGGGGCGTCCTTCGAACGCGCCGCTCGGTCCCGGACCGCGCCCACACCCCTGCCCAGTGCACCGACGGCGAGCAGGAGCAGCACCGTGCCGAGGGTGAACGCCTCGAACGTGGTGCGCGTGACGCCCCAGGTGCGCCGGAAGTCGTAGCCGACGCCGAGGAGCGCTTCCAGGGTGCCGGGGAAGAGCGCGACCCAGGAGCCGGCCAGGATCCAGACGTAGACCAGGGCCGCGCAGATCCGGAAACCGGCGGTACCGAACGGCACGGTGTAGGTGCGCGGGGCTTCGCGGTGGCGGTGGCGCAGGGTGACGAGCGCCGGGACGACGACCAGATAGGAGAGCAGCAGCGTGGTGATGGCGACGGTGAGGACGACGCCGAAGACGGCCGCGCTGTCGCCCCGTACGAGGTTCGTCGCGGCGATCATGAAGAACGTGGCGGTGATCCCCGACAGGAGGTTCATCCGGACCGGGGTGCCGAGCCCGCGGTGGAACGCGCCCAGCGAGCGCCCGAAGAATCCGCCGTCGGCTGCCGCCATGGCCTGCATGCGGTCGCTGACGATCATCCAGGCGCTGCCCTGGGTGAGCAGCGCGAAGGCGAACATCACCCCGGCCGCGGTGAGCAGCGGGCCGCTCCAGGAGCCGTACACGCCGAAGACCAGGGCCGCTGCTTCCATGAATCCGCCGATGCCGGTGACCTTGTCTGCGGGTGCCACGGACAGGATGGCGAGCACGGGCAGCAGATAGCAGCAGGCCGCGACGGAGGCGGAGACCGCGATGGAGACGGGGACGTCGCGCCTGGCGTCGTGCATCTCGTCACCGGCCGCGTTCGGGGCCTCGAAGCCCACATAGGCGAAGAGCAGGACGGGGACCAGGGCGAGGAATCCCGCCGTGGTCGGAGTGAACCGTGCGTGGTGCAGGCCCGCGAAGCCGTGCCGCAGACCGTAGGCCAGGGCGGTTCCGGTGAACAGGAGCACGCAGCCCACCTTGACGACCGCGCCGGCCATGGTGATCCATTTGCCGCGGCGCAGCGAGACGACAGCGGTCAGGATCGACGCCCAGATGAAGGTGAGCTTGAAGGCGTAGTCGGCGAAGGTGCCGCTGCCCAGGTGCGACACGTAGCCGTTCCAGGCGTCGGAAGCGGCGAAGACCAGCGAACCGCCCAGCCAGACCGGGTTGGTGACCCAGTAGAAGAGTGTGGTGAGCGCGGCCGTCGCCTTGCCGTAGGCGAGCTTGACCCAGACGTAGGGGCCGCCCTCCTGCGGGAAGGCGGCGCCCGTCTCCGCGAAGAGCAGGGCGTACGGGACGAGGAAGAGCAGCGCGATGACGGCGGTCCAGGTGACCGCCTCCCCGCCACCGGTGGCGATCTGGCCGACCACGTCGAAGGAGATGACTGCGGCGATACCCATGGCCATGATGTCGAAGCGGCGCAGGCTCCGGGCGAGGTGGGGCGGCGGCACGGCGGTTGGTTCGGGTGAGGCCGGTGGTGCAGACACGGGGTCCTCCTGCTGGCACGCGCCGCGGGGGGCGCGTGAAGTACGGCGGTGGTCGGCTGATGGCCGGCAGGCGGGACCACCCGGGCCTCCCGCGGCGACGGGAGGCCCGGGCCCCGGCCGGGCCCGGTGGGTCAGGCCAGGACCTCTCCGGTGGGCAGGGTGCGCTCCAGGACCGAACGCAGCGCCGCCGCGGCCTCCTTGGCCTCGGTATCCGTCATGATCAGCGGGGGCGACAGGACCAGGCTGTGGGCCGAGTCACGGACGATGACACCGGTCTCGCGCCGGATGACGTCGTGCGGCATCCGGGCGGGGTCCAGGGGGAGCGGGGTGCGCGACGCGCGGTCGGCGACGAGTTCGACGGCCAGCATCATGCCGACCGACCTGATCTCTCCCACGATCGGCAACTCGCCCAGCTGGGATTCCAGTTCGCCGTGCAACCGGGCGCCCATGGTGACCGCGCGGCCGAGCAGCCCCTCGCGTTCGATGATGTCGAGGTTGGCCAGGGCGACGGCGGCCGCGACCGGATGCCCGTTGTACGTGTAGCCCATCGGGAAGCCGTGGTCGCGCAGCAGCACCTCGGCGACCCGGTCGGCGACGAGGAGCGCGCCGAGCGGGACGTACCCGGAGGTGATGCCCTTGGCGGTGACGATGATGTCGGGGGTGACGCCGAAGTGCTGCGCGGCGAACCACTCGCCGACACGTCCGTACGCGGTGACGACCTCGTCGAAGACGAGCAGGATCCCGTGCCGGTCGAGGACTTCGCGCACCCGCGGCCAGTAGTCGGCGGGCGGCACGAGCATCCCGCCGACGCCCATGATGGGCTCCCCGATCATGGCGGCGATGTTGCCGGGCCCGATGTCCGCGATACGCGCCTCCAGTTCGCCGATCAGGAAGTCGGTGGGGTCCTGGCCGCCGTACAGCTCGGTGCGGTACGGCCACGGCGGCGTGAGGTGCGAGACGTGCGGCATCATCGGGGCGAACCCCTCGTGGTAGACGGGGAATCCGGTGGCGGAGCCGCCGCCGTAGCCGATGCCGTGGTACGCCTTGTCGCGGGCCAGGATCCAGGTGCGGTCGGTGTCGCCGCGCCGGTGGTGGTAGTAACGGGCCATCTTGATGGCGGCCTCGTTGCCCTCGGAGCCGCCCGAGGTGAAGTAGACGTGGTTCAGGCCCGCGGGGGCGAGCGAGGCCAGCCGGGCGGCGAGTGCGACGGCCTTGTCGTTGGAGAACTCCCAGAAGCTGGTGAAGTACTCCAGCTGCTTCATCTGGTCGAAGGCGACCCGGGCGACCTCCTCACGGCCGTGGCCTATCTGGGCGAGCCAGAGCCCGCCGGTCGCGTCGAGGTACGAGCGTCCCCCGGCGTCCGTGAGCCGGCAGCCGGAACCGCCGGTCATCACGACCCGCTCCTCGGCGGACCCGGGGAGGTACGGATGGATGATGTGCGCCCGGTCGGTGGCGGCGAGTTCGGCATGGCTGAAGGGCATGGCCGTGCGTCCTTTCGTTCCTGTGCGGTGTCTGTGCGGTGTCTGTGCGGTTCTGGTGCGCTGAGGTGGTGGTCTGTGCGGCAGGGGGTGCGGGTCAGGCGGGGCCGGTCAGGTCGACGGCTGCCAGTGCCAGCGCCTTCGCGGTGTCGACGAGATCGCTGACCTCGATGTACTCGTCGATGGTGTGGAGGGTCGGCGATCCGTCGGGCCTGGTGGCGGTGGGGCCCAGACAGACGGCGGGCGTGCCGCCGTTGCGGGTGAGCGTGGCCGCGTCCGTCCAGGAGGGTTCGCCGAGCACCCGGGGCGTGCGGCCCAGCGCGGTGGCGCAGGCGGCGAGCCGGGCGACCAGCGGATGTCCGGAGCCGACCTCGGCGGGCGGCAGTTCGGTGTCCCAGGCGAACCGGGGCGGATGCGCGGTGAGCCAGCCGTCCTCCGCGCAGGCCGCCCGTACCGCCCGCTCGATGTCGTCCCGTACCCGGCCCGCCCAGCCGTCGTCGTCGGCCTGGACCGGCAGATAGGTGATGTCCAGGGCGACTTCGCAGGAGGCCGGGTAGGTCACCCACCACTCACCGCCGCGGATGGTGGTCGGCACGATCGAAGGGGGCGGCAGCAGCGGGTGCCGGTGCGCGGGGTCGGCCGCCCAGCGTTCGCGCAGCCGCTGGAGGGCGGCGAGCACCGGCAGCGTCTTCTCGATGGCGTTGACGGCGCCCCCGGCCCGCCAGTCTCCCGGCGGGTGTTCGGCGTGCCCGGGGCGGCCCGCGACGGTGACGGTGCCGCCGAGGATGCCCCGCTGCGCGGTGACGACATCGAGGTCGGTCGGTTCCGGGACGATCGCCGCGTCGGCGCGTACACCGTGGTGGACCGAGGCGAGGGTGCCCGCGCCGTTCCACTCCTCGTCGGTCACGGTGTTGATCAGCAGGTCGCCCGGCAGCCGGACGCCGAGGGCGGCGAGCGCCTCGGCCGCGACGACCGCCGCCGCGATCCCGCCCTTCATGTCGCAGGTGCCGCGCCCGTACAGCCGCCCGTCGCGGACCTCGGCGCGGAACGGGTCGCTGGTCCAGGCAGCCCTGGGCTCGGCGGACACCACGTCGATATGGCCGTTGAACAGCAGCGACCGGCCGCCGCCCGTGCCGGGGAAGCGGGCGATCAGCTGCGGGCGGCCGTCGAAGCCGAGGCCGGGCGGGGTCTGGGGTGAGGCGGGCAGGCCGCCGGGGGCCGGGGTGAAGACGTCCGCGGTGGCACCGGCCGCGCGCAGCCGGTCCGCCAGGTACTCCTGGAGGCCGGCCTCGTCGCGGGCGGGTTCGGCCGCGCTGCCGCGCACGGTCGTGTCGAAGGCCACCAGGTCGCAGGTGAGGCGGACCAGGTCGTCGGCGCGCCGGTCGATCTCTTCCAGGACACGGGTGTTCATGCGTAGGCGATCCAAGTCGTCTTCAGGCCGGTGTACTTGTCGAAGGAGTGCAGTGAGAGATCACGCCCGAAGCCCGACTGCTTGAACCCGCCGAAGGGCGTGGCGGTGCTCAGCGCGTCGACGGTGTTCACCGAGACCGTCCCGGCCCGCAGCGCCTCGGCGACGCGGTGGGCGCGGGAGAGGTCGCGGGTCCAGAGCGAGGCGGCGAGCCCGTACGGGGAGTCGTTGGCGATCCGTACCGCGTCCGCCTCGTCGGTGAACGGCAGGACGGTCAGCACCGGCCCGAACAGCTCCTCGCGGGCCAGCGGCGCGTCCGGGGCGAGACCGGTGACCACGGTCGGGTCCAGATAGGCGCCGGGCCGGTCGGGCCGGGTGCCGCCGCAGGCCAGGCTGCCGCCCGATCCGGTGACCGCCCCGAGGATCCGTGCGGCCTGCCGTTCGTCGACCAGGGGGCCGAGCCGGGTGGCCGGGTCGAGCGGATCGCCCGGCACATAGGCGGCGGTGTGCCTGACGACCCGTTCCGTGAACTCGTCGGCGATCGAAGCGGCCACGAGCAGCCGGGTGTTGGCGGAGCAGACCTGGCCCGCGTTGTAGAGGAAGCCCCACGCGGCGCGTTCCGCCGCGGCGTCCAGGTCGGCGTCGGGGAAGACCAGGCAGGGGCTCTTGCCGCCCGCCTCCAGCCACACCTGTTTCATGTTGGAACCGGCCGCGTACGACAGGAACTGCTTGCCGACCGAGGTGGATCCGGTGAAGACGAGGGTGTCCACGTCCGGGTGCAGCCCCAGCGCGCGCCCGGCCGTCGGACCGGGGCCGGGGACGACATTGAGCACCCCGTCCGGCAGGCCGGCCTCCGCGGCCAGTTCGGCGAGCCGCAGCGCCGACAGCGGGGACTGTTCGGCGGGCTTGAGGACCACGCTGTTGCCCGCGGCCAGCGCGGGCGCGAGCTTCCAGACGGCGATGTCCAGCGGGAAGTTCCACGGCACCACCGCTCCGACGACCCCGAGCGGTGCGCGCCGCACCAGCGCGAGGCTGCCCGGCGGCGTGGGCGCGACCTCGTCGTACAGCTTGTCCGCGGCCTCCGCGTACCAGGCGAAGCAGCCGGCGGCCCCGGGCACGTCGGTGCCGTACGACTCCGTGATCGGTTTGCCCATGTCGAGGGTGTCGAGGAGCGCCAGTTCGGGGCCGTTCGCCTCGATGAGCGCGGCGAGGCGCAGCAGGACCCGTTTGCGGCCGGCGGCGCCGGCGCGGGACCAGCGGCCGTCGTCGAACGCGGTACGGGCGGCCCGGACGGCGGCGTCGATCTCGGGGGCGCCGCCCTGTGCGATCCGGGCGACGGTCCGGCCGGTGGCCGGATCGACCGTGGCGAAGGTGGCTCCGTCGGCGGCGTCGGTCCAGCGGCCGTCGGTGAAGACGCGGGTACGGAAGTCGAGTTCTGCGGCGCGCTGCCGCCAGTCGGCGTGGGTGTTCATACGGTCGGGGCTCCGGAGGTCGGTGCGGGCGAAGCGGGTGGTGTCGTGCTGTCGGGGGAGGGGGCGTCGGGGGAGGGGATGCCGGTGGCCGGGCGGGTCCTGCGCGCGGTCAGCCGGGCGGCCAGCAGATACACGGGGACGGTGACCACGAGCCCCGCGGCCCAGCCGAGGTCGGTGTCACCGAGGGCGTGGGCGACCGGCCCGGTGTAGAGGGACTGCGCCATGAACGGGATCTCGGCGACGATGCCGAGCGCGTAGACCCCCAGGGCGGTCGGGTTCCACCGGCCGTAGATCCCGCCGTCGCGGGCGAAGAACGACGCGACGTCGTAGCTGCCGTGCCGGATCAGGTAGAAGTCGACGAGGTTGATCGCCGTCCACGGGATCAGGACGTACTGCAGGACGTAGATCAGATCGAGGTAGCTGCTCATGAAGGAACCGGCGAGCCGGAGGGCCAGGACGACGGAGAGCACGGTGAGCACGGTCCCCAGGACGGCGCGGCCGGTGGCGCGGGGCAGCCAGCGGTGCGCGAAGGTCTGCACCGCGGTGACCGCGCAGAGCACCGCTCCGTACAGGTTCATGGAGTTGGTGAGCATTGTGACCAGGGCGAAGCTCCACAGGGTGAGCTGCCCCAGCGTGTTGCCGAGCAGACCGTCGAGAGCCGCGATCGGGTTGTCACCGCCGGCGAGGCCGATGGCCGCGCCGACCACCATGGGGAGCAGGCTGCCGAGGACGCATCCGGCGTAGGTGCACCAGAGCGTCGAGCGGACGCCCGCGCGGTCGGCGGGCATGTAGCGCGAGTAGTCGGAGACGTACGGCGCGTACGCGATCTGCCAGAGCGCACCGACGGAGACCACCCCGAGGAACCCGCCGACGCTGAAGCCTCCCCGGGCCAGGAAGCCGTCGGGCAGTCCGCCGGTGAACAGCCAGACCGCCCCCGCGAGTTGGACGGCGCCGAAGACCCAGCTGGTGAGGGTCCCGATCCGGTGCATGAGGCGGTACCCGACCACGGCGACCACCAGGCTGACCACGGCGCCGAGCAGCACCCCGGTGTGCTGCCCGACCGGGGTCACCTCGCTCAGCGACTGCGCGCCGACGACCAGATTGGAGGCGAAGAACCCCTGGTACATGACGATGACGACCACGACCACGGCGAGCGCGCCCACCGAGCCGAACTGGCCCCGGCTCTGGATCATCTGCGGTACGCCGAGCCGCGGGCCCTGCGCCGAGTGCAGCGCCATGAGGAACCCGCCGCCGAGATGGCCGGCCAGCAGGGCGGCCAGGCTCCACCGGAAGGAGAGACCGAAAGCGGTGGGTGCGAGGGCCCCGGTGACGACGGTCAGCGGACCCAGGTTCGCACTGAACCAGATGGTGAACAGATCGCGGGTGCGACCGTGCCGCTCGGCGGCGGGGACGGCGTCGATGGTGCGGTGCTCCACGACGCCCGGGACGGGTGACGAGACGTGTTCCATGCTGCCTCCTCGGCGCCGTTCGGAGCGCCGCCCTGCAGGGCTGGATTCTTTGTTGCGAGATTCAAACAATGGCAAGGGGCGGCGTCAATACCAACGACGGAGTAATATGCGATGACTTGAATCGACGGACGGAGAATGGCTTCATGGCTCGACCCAAGAACCAGGGAGCCCGACGCGAGGCGCTCATCGACGCGGCCGGCCGGGCGATTTCCGAACGGGGTATCGCGGGGCTGCGGATCAAGGACATCGCGGCCGAGGCGGGCGTCTCCGCCGGTTCGGTTCTCTACTACTACCCGGACCTCGACGACCTCGTGTTCGAGGTCCACCAGGGCGCCGTCGAGCGGTTCCTCGCCGACCGGCACAGCCGTACGGACGGCATCGCGGATCCCGTGGCACGGCTGCGCGGAGCCATCGCGTCCGGCCTGCCGGCCGACCCCGAGGACGCCGCGCACCGGCTGCTGTACGAACTGCACAGCAGGGCCGACCGCAGCGCCTCGCACGCGGCGCTCATGGGATCGCTCTTCGCCCGGGAGACCGCCCTCTACGCGACGATCCTCGAACTTGGTTCTGCCTCGGGCGACTTCACGCTGACCGAGCCCCTCCAGGACACCGCCCGCAATCTGGTGACCCTGGAGGACGGTTACGGCCTGCACATCGTCAGCCGCAACACGGCCGTGGACCGCACGGCCGCGCTGCGCATGATCGCCGGTTACGCGCGCACGGTCACCGGCTGCCCGGAGCTGTGAGCCGCCGAGCTGCGAGCCGCCGGCGCCGCTCCGCCGGTGCCGCGACTGCGGCCCGCGGGCTCTCGGTGCTCGGCCGGCTGCCCGCCTTCCCTCTTACCCGGTAAGGGAGTTGATCTCGCTGTGCCGCCGGCCCTCGATCGACTCGATGCGCGCGGCCTGCTCATCGGTGAGCACGTCGCAGACCCAGTCCCAGTGCAGCGCCACCCGGTCGCCGGGGGAGACCCCGGCGATCAGTGACCTGCCCCCCGTGGACCAGCGGACCGACTCCCGCCGTGGCGGCGCCGGTACGAGCGCCTCCCCGTCCCAGCTCAGCGGACAGGACTCCACGGTCGCCGACTCACCGTCGACACCGACGACCACACCCGTACGGATACGGCACTGGTCGAGCACGGACAGCGCGGTCGGGTTGCCGGTGCCGCGCAGCAGCACCGCCCACGGGTACACGTCGAACACCTGGAAGCTGTGGTGGGCGACGGCCCGGTGCGCCGCCTCCCGCCAGGTGCCGCCCGTCTGCCCCCGGAACCGGTCGAGGAGACGGGCCACCAGTGCCCCGGAGTCGGCCAGGTCCAGCAGCTCGTTGCCGATCCAGTACGCCTCCACCACCCGGACGTCGAGCGGATCGGGGATGCCGGCGGCCTCCGCCAGGAATTCGAGATAGCACCAGGCCCCCTCGAACTGCCGGGCCCGCTGCTCCATCCCGGCCACCGCCCCGGGACGGAGCAGCGCCGCTGCGTCGTCCGGACCGCAGTAGCCGAGCTCGTTGGGGGGATAGGCGTATCGCGCGAACAGCAGCGCGCCTTCGGCGCTCATTCAGCAGATCCGGGGCAGCTGCTCGCCGATCGGCAGCCCGACCACCCGGCTGCCGCCGAGCCCGGTCCTGGCCACCACCATCCCGGCGTGGTCCGGGACACAGGTGCCGATCCGGCAGGCCGAGCGGCCCAGCGGGTGGGCCCGCAGCGCGGCCAGGACCTGGTCGGCGCTCTCGCCGGGCACCACCGCGAGCAGCTTCCCCTCGTTGGCCACCTGGAGCGGGTCGAGCCCAAGGAGACTGCACGCGTCGCGGACCGTCTCCGGGACCGGCAACTCCCGTTCCACCAGCTCGATACCGACATCCGAAGCACGGGCGATCTCGTTCAGCGAGGCCGCGACCCCGCCACGGGTCGGATCCCGCAGCACATGCAGATCCGCACCGGTGGCGATCATGTCGGCGACGAGGCCGTGCAGCGCGGCCGTGTCGCTCTCGACCGTCGTGCCGAACTCCAGCCCGTCCCGGCAGCTCATCACCGCCACCCCGTGCACCCCGATGTCCCCGCTGACCAGCACGGCGTCCCCGGGGCGCGCACGGCGCGGGCCGATGTCGACGCCGTCGGGCACCATGCCGATCCCCGAGGTGTTGATGAAGACGCCGTCCCCACTGGCGCTGTCGACGACCTTGGTGTCCCCGGTGACCAGCCGGACACCGGCGGACCGCGCCGCAGCACCCAACGCCTCGGCGATACGGCCGAGTTCACTGAGTGCGGTGCCCTCCTGCAGGATGAAAGCCGTCGAGAGGAACAGCGGTACCGCGCCCGACATCGCGAGGTCGTTCACCGTCCCGTTCACGGCCAGGTCGCCGATCGACCCCCCGGGGAAGAACATGGGCTTCACCACGTAGGAGTCGGTGGAGAAGGCGAGACGGGGGCCGCCGCCGACGGACAGCACCGCGGAGTCGCCCAGTTCGGCCGCGGCCGCGGCGCCGTACGCGGGCAGGAACAGATGCTCGATCAGCTCGCCCGACATCGCGCCGCCGCCCCCGTGGCCCATCACCACGGACGGCGTCTCGCGCAGCGGGACCGGACAGACCCAGCTCTCGAAGTCGAGCTCGGCGGGGGACTGCATCGCTTCGGTCACTTGGCTTCGACCAGTTCCAGTCGGCGGTACGTGTGGTAGGCGGCGCAGGCGCCCTCGGACGACACCATCGTGGCGCCCAGCGGATTGCGCGGGGTGCACTCCTTGCCGAAGGCCGCGCACTCGTGCGGTTTGATCAGGCCCTGGAGGACCTCACCCGACCGGCACAGCGCCGACTCGGCCGTACGGATACCGGTCACGTCGAAGCGCAGCTCCGCGTCGAACTCCGCGTACGCGGGAGCCAGCCGCCAGCCGCTGCGCGGGATCATCCCGATGCCGCGCCATGTCCGGTCGGTCACGTCGAAGACGTCCCGCAGCATCTCCATGGCGGGCAGGTTGCCCTCCTCGCGTACGGCGCGGGAGTAGGCGTTCTCCACCTCGTGGCGGCCCTCTTCGAGCTGGACGACCGTGCGCCGGATGCCTTCGAGGATGTCCAGCGGCTCGAAGCCGGTGACGACGATCGGCACCCGGTACTTCTCCGCGAGCGGTGGGTACTCCGCCGTGCCCATCACGCTGCACACATGTCCGGCGGCCAGGAAGGCCTGCACCCTGCAGGTGGCGGACTCCATGATCGCCGACATGGCGGGCGGCACCAGGACGTGCGACACGAGCAGGGAGAAGTTCCGTACCCCCAGGCGCTTGGCCTGGTACACGGTCATCGCGTTCGCCGGGGCCGTGGTCTCGAAGCCGATCCCGAAGAAGACGACCTCACGGTCCGGGTTCTCCCGGGCCAGCTTCAGCGCGTCGAGCGGCGAGTACACCACCCGGACGTCCCCTCCGGCGCTCTTCACCGAGAACAGGTCCTGGCTGCTGCCCGGCACCCGGAGCATGTCGCCGAAGGAGCAGAAGATGACCCCCGGCCGGGCCGCGATGGCGAGGGCCCGGTCGATGATCTCCAGCGGGGTGACGCAGACCGGGCAGCCCGGTCCGTGGATCAGCTCCACACCGTCGGGCAGCAGCTGGTCGATGCCGTGCCGGATGATCGAGTGGGTCTGGCCGCCGCAGACCTCCATCATGGCCCACGGCCGCGTGGTCGCCGCGTGGATCTGGTCGAGCAGCTTCTTCGCCAGCTCGGGGTCGCTGAACTCGTCGAGATACTTCACCGGCCGACTCCTTCGGGGAACTCCTGCTGCCCGGCCCGTGCGGCGAGTTCGAAACCGTCGCCGAACTCCTCCTCCAGGATGCCGAGCCGGTCGAAGTCGGCCAGCGTCCGCTTGGCCGACTCCTCGTCGAGGCGCTGGATGGCGAACCCGACGTGCACGACGACGTACTCACCGACCGTCACGTCCGGGATGTACTGGAGGCACACCTCCTTGCGTACCCCGCCGAAGTCGACATCGGCCATCAACGTGCCGTCGACCTCGGCGGTACTGAGGACGCGCCCCGGAACTGCCAGACACATGGTCCCTCTTCTCTGTGGATCCGGTGGGATCCCGTGTGAATCTCTGCGGATGTCCCGGCGCACGGGGTCAGCCCGACGCCGCGATCAGGAGCTGGCCCAGCGCGATTCCCCCGTCGTTCGGGGGCAGGAGTCTCGGCCGCAGGACGGTGAAGTCCCTTTCCTCAAGCCCGTGTTGTACGGCCCCGAGGAGTACGGCGTTCTGGAATACGCCTCCGCCGACGGCCACCACCCCGAGCCCCGTCCGGTCACGTGCGTGCTCGGCAAGGGCGACGGTCAGGGCTGCGACGGAGGCATGGAACCGTGCCGCGATCAACTCGGCAGGGACCCCCGCCCCCACGTCCGAGACCACCGCGCGCACGACCGGACCGGGGTCGGCGACGACGGGCTCCCCGTCCACCGCCTCCCGGATCCCGAAGGTGTACCGGCCGTCCGTACCCGCGGCGTCCGGTCCGGCCGATCTGGCCAGCCCCTCAAGACCGATCGCGGCCTCGGCCTCGTACTCCACCTCCTGGCGGACCCCGGCCAGCGAGGCCACCGCGTCGAAGAGCCGGCCCATGCTCGACGTCGGCACACAGCCGAACCCGGTAGCGAACTGATGCGCCAGCACGTCCCGTTCCCTCGGCGGGCACGCCCGGACGGAGGGCAGCCGCTCGTCCCAGGCGACCCCGGCCGCACGGAGGTGGGCCAGCGCCATCCGGTACGGCCGGAGCACACTCGCGTCCCCGCCCGCCAGCGGCACGTACCCCAGGTGCGCGGCACGCTCGAACGACTTGTAGCCGGCGATGAGCACCTCGCCGCCCCACGCGGCCCCGTCCGTACCGGCGCCGGTGCCGTCGAAGGCGACCCCGATCACGCTCTCGCCCGCCGCGACGCCGTGCTCGCCCATGACGGACGCGACATGGGCGTGGTGGTGCTGCACCCGCCGCACCGGCCGGGACCCGGCGTGCGCCACCGCCCAGGCGCCCGACCGGTACCCGGGGTGCAGATCGGCGACCAGTTGTCCCGGCTCGACGCCGGTGATCCGCTCCAGCTGCCGCTCGGTCCGGGTCAGCGCGTCGTCCGTGGCCAGGTCGTCCATGTCACCGATGTGCTGGCTCACCCAGGCGTAGCGCCCCTCGCCCAGCGCGCAGGTGTTCTTCAGATCCGCGCCGACCGCGAGGAGCGGCGGTACGTCGAAGGGCAGCGCGAGCGGCAGCGGGGCGTAACCGCGCGATCTGCGCAGCGGAAGCTCCGCGCCCGCCACGAACCGGCTGACCGAGTCGTCGCAGGGCACCTCGATCCGCCGGTCGTGCCGCAGCCAGGCATCCGCCAGCGGCGCCAGCACGGTGAGGGCCGCCGCGTCGTCGGTGACGATCGGCTCGCCCGCCTGGTTGGCCGATGTCATCACCAGCGCATCGGGCCCCGGCCGGTCGTCCCCGATGCCGAAGAGCAGGACGTGCAGGGGGGTGTACGGGAGCATCAGCCCCAGATCCGGGCTGCCCGGCGCCACCGAGCCGGCGATCCCGGCGCCCTTGGGCGTCCCGCGCCGCGGCAGCAGCACGATCGGCCTGCTGACACCGGTGAGCAGGCGCTCCTCGTCCTCGGTCGGCGTCACCAGCTCCGCCGCCACGCCGGTGTCCGCGACCATCACCGCGAACGGCTTGCCACCGCGCCGCTTGCGCCGCCGCAGCTCGGCCACCGCCGTCTCGTTGCGGGCGTCGCACGCGAGGTGGTAGCCGCCGAGCCCCTTCACCGCGAGGATCCGGCCGTCGGCCAGCATTTCCCGTGCTCCCCGCAGCGCGTCCTCGCCGCTCACCGCCGGAGCCCCGTCCTTGCGGACCAGTTCGAGCACGGGCCCGCAGGCGTGGCAGGCGACCGGCTGGGCGTGGAAGCGGCGGTCGCCCGGATCGCCGTACTCCGCCCGGCACTCGGCGCACATCTCGAAGGCGGCCATCGTGGTCGCCGCCCGGTCGTACGGCACACCGGTCACGATGGTGAACCGGGGGCCGCAGTGCGTGCAGGTGATGAAGGGATGGCGGTAGCGGCGGTTCGCCGGATCGCGCATCTCGTCCAGGCACTCCCGGCACGTCGCGACATCGGGCGAGACCAGAGTGCGGGCCGGGCCGCCCCCACGGGACTCCCCGATGGTGAACTCCGTTCCGCCCAGGGGCGGCAGGTCCGACTCACCGACGGACTCGACCACCGCGAGCGGCGGTGCGTCCGTGCGCAGTCTCCTGCCGAACTCGGCCACCGCACCGGCCTCGCCCTCGACTTCGGCGACCACACCCGCGCCGGTGTTCACCACCGAACCGCTGAGGGCGAGTTCGCGGGCGCTCACATAGACGAAGGGCCGGAACCCGACCCCCTGGACCACACCGTGCACCTCGAACCGCCGCCGCACCCGGTCCACCGGGGCCGCCTCACCGGACGCGGGCAGCTCGTCACGGCCCCGGCCCATCATCTCCAGGCCGGAGAGCGCCTCCCCGGCCTTCGCCGCGTCGATGACCTCCATCGCGAAGCCCATGTGGAGGAGCACCCAGTCGCCGCTGACCGGAGGGGAGTCGAGCATCCCGACATTGATGCGCCGCTGCGCGCCCTCGACATCGACGAGCGCGAGCTGACCCGCATACCCGTCGACGAGCTCCACGACGCGCCCCGGAATGCCAAGGCACATGATCAGGACCTCCTGGTCGGGGCGGGCTCGGCGGGCAGCAGCCGGTTCATCAGAATCCGTACGGCGTCCATGGCCGCGGGCACCGCCGCGAGGACCGCGGGGCTGAGGCCGATGCCTTCACCGACGTCGGCGGGGGTGCAGCCCACGACGTAGGTGGACGGAAGAGTACCGCCCAGTTGCTCCAGATTCGCCAGCACTGCGACCGGGTTCATGCCATGTGCGTCGAATTCACCCGAACCGAGGTCGTCCGGCCCCACTTCGAGCACGGTCACCTCGCCGGGCGGCCCGCCGCCCGGGCAGGCGTCGACCAGCACCAGCGCGTCGTACCCGTCCAGCAGGTCGTACGCGAGGTGCATGCCCCGGATGCCGTAGTCCACGACGCGGACACCGGGCGGCAGAGTGCCCCCACCGGCGAGGGCGCGGACCACCTCGGGGCCGAAGCCGTCATCACTCAGGAAGAGGTTGCCGACCCCGGCGACCAGTACGCGTTCCGTCACCGGCGCCACACCCCGGCCGTCGCCGGGCCGGGCGCCGGGGCCGACGCCGCGCTCACATCGAACGCATTCGCAGATACCGGCGGATGTCCGGGATCGACTGCACTCCCACGGCCACGGCGGCTGCCACCAGAACGGCGCCCGCGACGGTGGTGATCACACCAAGGGTCCTCACGATGGGCTCTCCTCTCGGTTTTCGGGGGTGGTCCCGGCGGCCAGCGGCTCCAGCTCGTCGGGGGCGAAATAGAAGTAGCGGCCGTACCAGTCGTGCATGTCCGCCGCCGGATCGTCGACGAGGACCAGGGCGACGTGCGTCCCGCCGTCGACGTCCGAGAGCACCGCGGTCACCCGCGCCACCTGCCCGGCGAAGAAGAGGTCCTGGGCGTCCGCGCGGCGCGAGGGATGCACCCGCACCAGGCTGCCCTTGGAGACACTGACGCCGTCGATCACCACCGCGTCGGACGCCGGACGCACGCTCGCGTCCGAAGCGGGGTCCCACCAGGGCGCGCCGCCGGTGTCGAACCCGGGCGGCTCGCTGTTCCGGAGGTCGGCGTTCAGCGGCGGCGGCTGATCCTGCGGTGCTGCCGCGCGCGGATCGCGCAGCAGCCCGTGCAACTGCTGGAGATCCGCTGCGGACATGGCGTCGCAGCGTTCGATGATCTCCCTGGCCCGCGGGTCGGTGGCGCGCGCCTCGGCCTTCTCCTGCTCGGTCATGGTCATGACCCGCAGGGTGAGGATCTCGTCGATCTCGGTGGAGTCGAAGAGGGCGCCCGGGCTCTGCTCGGCCACCTCCGGATAGTCGTAGAGGATGATCGGTGCGCCCAGGACGGTGTCCACCGAGCCCTTGGCCCCGGCCAGGACCGGCCAGCACCTGCGCTGCCGGCAGCGGGCGGCGGCCGCCGCCGCGTGCTCCGGCGGTTCGAGGAGCGAGACGAACTCGCCGCCGTGCGCCCGCAGGATCAGATGCGCTCCGATCAGCGAGCTGCGGATCGCGTCGTCCTTGGACCCGGGCGCCCCGGGGTGCTCGTTGGCCACATCGAGCGACAGCCGCAGCAGACCGTCATCGGCGGTGGCACCCGCCCGGATCCGGACGTCCAGGGGCAGCCGGCGCCGTACGATACGGCCGGCCGGGGCGCCGTCCGCGTCCGTCAGCTCCTCCACCTCCTCGCCGCCGGGCACCGTGCGCCGTACCTCGGACGGCTCCGCCAGGGAGAGTCCGGGCAGCACGATCTCCTGCTCGACCGCCTCCTCCCAGCTCAGCACCTGGGCCCCGTCGACGGTCAGTGCGGCGACGGGGGTGTGGCCGCCGTCCGCCTCACGCCGCTGCACCTCGCGCACCTGCACCTGGAGGAAGCGCAGGTGCACCGTGACGGCGGCGGGCGTCCCGTCCGGCGCCAGCAGGCACTGCATCGCCATGTCCGGCTCCTCGCCGAAGCAGGCGGGCGAGGCCGACGGCGGCCCCAGGACACCGAACTGCCAGCGTGACCGGTTCTTGTGGGAGCTGGCCCGGTACGGGTACAGCAGGTACCCCTCGTACAGCACCGCGTCGGCGACCGTACGGACATGGTCGAGCGTCAAGGCGTTCACGGGGGTCACGGGACCACCTCTCCGGTCTCGGCCAGCAGGGTGTGGACCGTCTCTT
Organism: Streptomyces sp. NBC_01471; assembly: GCF_041438865.1. Taxonomy (NCBI): domain Bacteria; kingdom Bacillati; phylum Actinomycetota; class Actinomycetes; order Kitasatosporales; family Streptomycetaceae; genus Streptomyces; species Streptomyces sp. NBC_01471. The sequence goes on along the minus strand of NZ_CP109450.1, from coordinate 1,454,640 downwards.
CCCAGCTGATCAGCCCGTGCCGCGCACGGAAGCCGGCGAACTCGGTGATGACGTCGTGGTCGAGCCTGATCCACCCGGCGTTCGGGAAGTGGGCGGCGATCATCTCCCGCCACACCGCGACGGGCATCGGGTGACGGGCCTCGCAGTCCCAGGGCACCTGCCGTACTCCGAAGCCCGCGCTGCCCTTGGTGAAGACCGTCCCCGAGAAGAGCAGCGTGAGCGGGACCGCGCCTTCCCCGAGGGCGTGCAGATACCGCGAGCCGGTGACGTCGAAGTCGTAGGTGCAGGGCAGCGCGAGGTCGACCTCGGTGGCACCGGTGAACCCCTGGACCGTGGTGTTGCACTGCATCCAGAGGAACGGCCGCAGCGTGTCCGCCCACCGGGACCGCTCCCCGAACAGCCCGCGCAGCCCCTCCTCCTCGGCCGCGTCGTAGGAGCGGCGCTGCGGTTCGATACGGACCTGGCACTGCAGGACGATCGCGTGGATCCGCTCGCCGCTGCTCTCCTCGATCCGCAGCCGGGCCGTCAACTGGGGCGCCGCCGCGTACGGTTCGGACACCACGTCGAGCACCGAGAAGTCCAGTACGGAGAAGTCGGTGCCGCTCACGAGACCCCCTCCGCCGACACGGTCCTGCTGCGGCCGCGCACCTGCTCGAAGAAGGCGTCCATCGCCGCGTGCGCCTCACGGCCGCCGTCGAAACCGCGCCACAGCGTCCGCAGCCGGCCGACCAGTTCGTAGCAGGCGTCGATCGGGACCAGATGGCACGAGCCGTCCCCGGTGCCGGGGCGGCGGATCAGCAGCGCCTCGACGTCGGGGCGCAGCACCGCGAGCGCGGGCGCGGACCCGACGATGGAGTCCCAGGCCTCCAGCGGGAGTTCGGACTCGGTGGCGCCCGCGGGCCCGGGGTAGAACGCGACCGTGCGGTCCTGCACCGAGTTGCGGAAGAGGAACGCCAGGCCCACCGGGATCTGGAGTTCGTCCCAGGCCCGTGCGTCCAGCGGCACCCCGTCGAAGCGGAGGTACCGCTCCGGCACCGCGCGGTAGCGCATCCGCGCGTCCTCCTCGGTGAAGAGGAGGTAGCAGGCACGGCAGCTGCACATCAGCGCGCGGCTCTCCAGGTTCACCACGTGCGAGTGCTCGGGGGCGACCGCCTCCGCGCACATCTCGCAGCGCTCCCCGGCCGCGGGCTGCGGCCGGTTGCGGGTGATCCGCCGCAGCGCGGACACCGGGGTCGCCGTACGGCCCGGGGCACTCATGCGGAGACCGGTGCGGGCACCGCGACCGAGACCGTCGGGCCGTCCACGAGCAGGGGAAGCGGGTCCAGGTGCAGCCCGTCCTCGTCCAGACAGGCACCGGCCCGTCGTACGTCGTAGTGCGCGCGGCAGCCGGGGCACCGCAGCACCCCGTCACCGGACGCGCCGCCCAGTCTGCGGGCCAGCGCCGCGCCCTGAAGGGACCGGTCGCACCGCGCGCACCAGTCACGGAAGGCGAACAGGCCGGAGCCGATCCGGCAGGCCAGCACCGGGATCGAGCCCGCGGTGAAGTGCCGTACGGCACCGGACTCCAGGGTGTCGAGACCCGGCACGGCCTCCCAGGACGAACCGCCGTCGCCGGGAGCCGACGCCGCTTCGTGGAGCCGGGAGAACAGCGAGTCCACCGTGACCAGCGGGCCGGGTTCGCCCGCGCCGCTCTCGGCCGCAGCCTCCACTTCGATCCCGGTGATCTCCGGGGCGGCGGCCTCGACCGCGCTCTGCACGGCCAGCTTGAGCGTGGCCGACGACGAGGGGCACCCGTCGCAACTGCCGAGCAGCCGCAGTGTCACGACGCCTTCGGCCGTGACACCCAGCAGCTCCACATCGCCGCCGTGCGAACCGAGATACGGCCGGACGCTCTCCAGCGCCTCCTCGACCCGGGTCTCCACCCCGTACGGGTGCAGCCCGTGCACCAGCAGCAGACTGGCCACCAGATCGTCGGCCGCGAGAGCCGCCAGGACCTCGTCGTCCAGCTTGCCGTGCTCGTGCACGAGGTCGAGCAGCCGTTCCAGACCGGCGCCGTAGAAGTCCGTGACGAGCCGGACCAGTTCCTCGCTCCGCTCGCGGGCGACGGCGCCGCCCGCCGCGCTGGCGGCGATCAGGGTGTCGATCCGGTCCCCTGCCGACCGCCAGTCGGCGGGCCCGGACGCTGTCTCCTGTGTCATCACTCGCTGCCCGCGGACTGGGTGGGGGAGTGCAGCAGTTCCAGCTTCTTGCCCTCGCCGAGATACATGTGCACGCCGCAGGGCAGACAGGGGTCGAAGCTGCGCACGGTGCGCATGATGTCGATTCCCTTGAAGTGCTCCCGGTCGTTCTCCTCGAAGATCGGCTGGCCCTGCACCGCGTCCTCGTACGGCCCCGGCGTACCGAAGTTGTCCCGGGGGCTCGCGTTCCAGGGGGTCGGCGGGTACGGGTGGTAGTTGGCGATCTTGCCGTCCCGGATCACCATGTGGTGCGAGAGCACGCCGCGCACCGCCTCGGTGAAGCCGCAGCCGACGCCCTCCTCGGGGACCTCGAACTTCTCCCAGGTCTTGGTCCGGCCCGCGCGGATCTCCACGAGCGCCTTCTCCGCGAAGTGCAGCGCGCAGGCGGCCGCGTACGCCTGGAAGTAGGTGCGCGCCCGGTTGCGCTCGATCGTGTTGCTCCACTTCGGGACGTGCCACTCCAGCTCCACCGGGCCCTTGAGCGCGGTCTTGGGGAGGTTGATCTTGACGCTGTTGCCGGTGGCCTGGATGTACCCGATGTCGACGAGACCGGCCAGCGCGGTGGTCCACAGCCGGGCCAGCGGGCCGCCGCCGGTGTCGAGTGCGAGGTAGTCCTTGCCGTCGAACCAGCGCGGCGACATGACCCAGCTGTACTTGTCGTCCAGGTCCCGCTTCTGCGGCTGCGGGTTGGTGTGCTGGTTCCACGGGTGCCTGCGGTCGACCGGGTTGCCGAGCGGGTCCTCGGTCACGAACATCTCCTGCTCCTCCCAGTCGCCGTAGTACGACGAGCCGAGGAGGATGCGGATGCCCAGGTTGATCTTCACCAGGTCGGTGGTGACCAGCTTCCCGTCCACGACCACACCGGGGGTGACGTACATCTTCCGTCCCCACTCGGTCATGTCCTGGTACTTGAAGTTGCAGTGCTCCGGGTCCTGGAACGAGCCCCAGCAGCCCAGCAGGATGCGCCGGTTGCCGACCTGCTCGTAGCCGGGCAGCGCCTCGTAGAAGAAGTCGAAGAGGTCGTCGTGCATCGGCACGACCTTCTTCATGAACTCGACGTAGCGCTGGAGCCGGGTGATGTAGTCGGTCATCAGCTGCACGGTCGCCACGGTGCCCACGCCGCCCGGGTAGAGCGTGGAGGGGTGTACGTGCCTGCCCTCCATGAGGCAGAACATCTCCCGGGTCATCCGGCTGACCTGGAGCGCCTCGCGGTAGAACTCACCGGTGAACGGGTTCAGCGAGCGCATGATGTCGCCGATGGTCTTGTACCCGTGGTCCCCGGCGTGCGGCGACGGGGTGCGGTTGGCCTGCTCCAGCACACCCGGGTTGGTCTCCGCGACCATCTTCTCGCAGTAGTCGACCCCGACCAGGTTCTCCTGGAAGATGTTGTGGTCGAACATGTACTCCGCGGCTTCGCCGAGGTTGACGATCCACTCACCGAGGTGCGGCGGCTTCACCCCGTACGCCATGTTCTGCGCGTAGCAGGAGCACGTGGCGTGGTTGTCTCCGCAGATTCCGCAGATCCGGCTGGTGATGAAGTGCGCGTCGCGCGGGTCCTTGCCCTTCATGAAGACCGAGTAGCCGCGGAAGATGGAGCTGGTGCTGTGGCACTCGGCCACCACCTTCTGCTTGAAATCGATCTTCGTGTAGATGCCCAGGCTGCCGACGATGCGGGTGATGGGGTCCCACGCCATCTCGACAAGGTCGTCCTTGCCCTGCTTCCCGCTGCCACCCCTGCGTGTCGTCGCGGTCATTGAGCCGCCTCATCTTTCTTGTCCGTTGCGGTCGGTCACCAGGTGCGGGTGGCACCGGTCGTGAGACTCCTGCCGGGCCTGCGCCACTTCGGCTCCTGGTCCAGCGTGTGTGTGGTGATGTGGCGCAGCCGGCGCATGGTCGCCCCGTACAGTCCGACCGCGTTCGACGAGAGTTTCCCGCCGGGCGGCTCGTCCATGAACGGCATGAACTTGTCCGGGAATCCCGGCATGGTGCAGCCGATGCAGATTCCGCCGACGTTGGGGCAGCCGCCGATACCGTTCATCCAGCCGCGCTTCGGCACATTGCACTTGACCGTGGGGCCCCAGCAGCCGAGTTTGACAATGCATTTGGGTGATCCGTATTCGGTGGCGAAATCACCCTGCTCGTAGTAGCCGGCCCTGTCGCACCCCTCGTGGACGGTCTGTCCGAAGAGCCACGCGGGGCGCAGCGCGTCGTCGAGCGGAATCATCGGGGCCTGGTCCGTGGCCATGTAGAGCAGATACGTCAGTGTCTCGGACAGGTTGTCAGGCTGGATCGGGCATCCGGGGACGCATACGATCGGAATTCCCGCCTTGGACTTCCAGTCCCAGCCCAGATAGTCGGGAACTCCCATCGCACCCGTCGGGTTGCCCGACATGGCGTGGATACCGCCGTAGGTCGCGCACGTCCCGACCGCCACGATGGCGGTCGCCTTCGGTGCCAGCCGGTCGATCCACTCACTGGTGGTCATGGGCTGTCCGGTGGCCGGGTCGTTGCCGAAGCCACACCAGTAGCCCTCGTCGTGCAGCTGCTCGTTGGGGATCGACCCCTCCACGACCAGCACGAACGGCTCCAGCTCTCCTCGGTCGGCCTTGAAGAACCATTCGAGGAAGTCGTCGGCGCCGCCGTTCGGCCCGCACTCGAAGTCGATGAGCGGCCAGTGCACCGCGACCTGCGGAAGGCCGGGCAGGGCGCCGAGCGCGATCTCCTCGATGCTCGGCTGGGTGGCCGCCGTCAGGGCCACGGAATCGCCGTCACAACTGAGTCCGGCATTGATCCAGAGGACGTGGATCAGTGTTTCCTCTGCCTTTACCGCTGCTTCTGTCGGCATAGCGCTGCCGCCTTCCGGTGCCGGCGTGCCCATTCCAGAAAGCGCTGGATCGGGGCGCCTGGCTCACGAGTGTGGTGTCGCTCACATTGCTACCATCTAGGCCCGGCGCATGCGCCCTGTCAACGCGAGAAGAACTCCGTACGAGCGTCCTCGGGCCGCGCCATTCGGCGGTGTGCACACCGGATGCGCCCTGCCGGGCAGAACCGGTGGCTATTTCCTCCTGCGGCCGGGCCGGGATTGCGCCGGTCGAATGAACCGGAAAAGGAAATGACCCGACCGAATCAGCTGTAAGAGGCACGCGCGGGTTTCAGGTCCTACGGTCGTGCCACCGATGCGGGAACGAGGCAGAGATGCATGAATTGTCGATCACGCAGAGCGTCGTCGACATGGTCTGCGAACGGGCCGACGGAAGGCCGGTCCGCACCGTCAGCGTGCGGGTCGGAGTGCTCACGGCGGTCGTGGCCGAGTCGATGCGGTTCTGCTTCGACCTGATCACGGCGGGCACGGTGGCCGAGGGCGCGCGACTGGAGATCGACCAGCCTCCGGGAGCGGCGCGCTGCCGCACCTGCGACAAGGACTTCACCCTGACCGATCCCGTACTGCTCTGTCCGTGCGGCAGCGCCGACGTGGAGATCACGTCGGGGCGTGAACTGCAGATCATCTCGATGAAAGTGGGCTGACCCATGTGCGGTACCTGCGGTTGTGGCGACGAAGGCGGCGGCACGCGCATTGCGCTGCCCCAGGAGGAGCACGCACGGGCCACCGGACGTCCGCACCACGGCCACGGCCACGGTCAGGACCACGGTCACGACCACAGCCATGACCGTGACCACGGCCCGCACGGCCACGAGGCTGCGCACGACACCGGCGAGACGGTCACCCTCGAACAGCGGGTGCTCGCCAAGAACGAGCTCCAGGCGGAACGCAACCGTGGCTGGCTCGCCGAGCGGCACATCGTGGCGGTGAACCTGATGAGCTCACCCGGCGCGGGCAAGACCACCCTGCTGGAGCGCACCATCAGGGACTTCTCCGGACGGCGTCCGGTGGCCGTGGTCGAGGGCGACCAGGAGACCATGCTCGACGCCGACCGCATCAAGCGCGCCGGATGCGCGGTGGTGCAGGTCAACACCGGCGCCGGCTGCCACCTCGACGCCGACATGATGCAGGGGGCACTCACGGCCCTCGCACCGGAGCGCGGAGCACTGGTCCTGGTCGAGAACGTGGGGAACCTGGTGTGCCCGGCCCTCTTCGACCTGGGGGAGCGCAGCAGGATCGTGATCATCTCGGTGACCGAGGGCACGGACAAGCCGCTCAAGTACCCCTATATGTTCGGCGCCGCCGACCTGGTCCTCATCAACAAGATCGACCTGCTGCCCTACGTCGACTTCGACGTGGCCCGGTGCGAGGCGTACGCGCGCTCGGTCAGCCCGGACGTACAGGTGCTGGCGGTGTCCGCGACGACGGGCGAGGGGATGGACCAGTGGTACGACTGGGTTGCGGCGCTGGACGATCAGATGCTCCTGAACTGATGCCCGTTCCCTGAGCGGTGTCCGGCCTCGTCCCGGGGTGCCGGGGGTGCGCCGGGGCCCACCTCCCGAGTTGCCGCGGGGTGCGGGCACCGCTTACAACCGGTCACATGACACTGAGTTGGAAACTCGTCATCGACAGCATGAACGCGCCCGTGCTCGAGGACTTCTGGGCCGCGGCCCTGGGCTACGAAGTGGAGGACCCCAGCGAGCTCATCGGGCAGCTGCTGGCCGCCGGTCGCATCGGGGAGGAAGCGATCGCCGAGCACCAGGGACGGAAGACCTTCCGTGGCTATGCCGCGGTACGCCATCCCGATGACCCGTTCGACGAGGCCGGCGGGATCGGGCGCGGGCGGCGGCTGCTCTTCCAGGACGTACCCGAGGTCAAGGCGGGCAAGAACCGCCTCCACATCGACATCCATGGTGAGCCCGGTGGTCTCGGACAGCTGGTGGCACGCCTGGTGGACCTGGGGGCGACCCGCGTCCGCGAGGAGGACCGGGGGCCTGCCGGACACTGGTGGGTCATGCGGGACCCGGAAGGCAACGAGTTCTGCGCCGTGTGAGGGCTGCCTCCGGGCCGTCCCGGAGGCAGCCCTCACGCGCTCAGTGGCCGCATGCTGATCAGTGCACGGAGAACCCGCCGTCCACGAAGACCGACTGACCCGTGACGTACGCGGAGGCGCGGCCGGCCAGGAACACCGCCGCGCCCTCGAAATCCTCGGCCAGGCCATTGCGTCCGATCATCGTGCGCGCGGCCAGCGCGGCGGTCTTCTCGGGGTCGGACGACAGTCGCGCGTTGAGCGGTGTCATCACGAAACCGGGCACCAGCGTGTTGCAGGTGACACCGTGCGGCGACCAGGCCTCGGCCTGTGAACGGGCCAGGGACTCCAACGCACCCTTGGATACCCCGTAAGCACCGCTCTGGACGAAGGCCCGGTGCGCTTGCTGCGAGGTGACGTGGATGATCCGGCCGAAGCCGCGCCCGGCCATGCCGGGGCCGAACCGCTGCCCCAGCAGGTGGGGCGCTTCCAGATTCACGGCCATCGTGGTGTCCCACACCTCGTCGCTCAACTCGCCCATCGGCGGCCGCAGGTTGATCCCGGCGGAGTTGACGAGGATGTCGGGCTCGCCGAAGGTTTCCACTGCCTTCTCGGCCGCCGCGCGGACGCCCTCACGGGTGCCCAGGTCGGCGCTCACCCACGCCGCCCGGCAGCCGTCCGCCGTGAGTTCGCCGACGGTGGCGGCCAGCTCCGCCTCCCTGCGCGCCACGACGACCACGCTCGCACCGGCCCGGGCCAGCGCCCCGGCGATGCCGCGGCCGATGCCGGAACTCCCACCGGTCACGACGGCGACCAGGCCGTCCAGGGAGAACAGTTCGGAAAGGTAGGCCCGAGAGGTCATGCGCGCCTCCCGGTGTGGACGGCCGCACGGTCCGGCACCGCGGTCGCTGTCGCGCTTTTCAACGTCTTTCCTTCCGTGTGTGGTGGCCGGGCCCGGCGTCGTGAGCCGGGCGCGGCACTAGACCCCGGTGTCCTGCCCCGGTGTGCCTTCGGGCCGCTCCCGGGCCGTCGCCGGGTCCTCGGACATTCCGTCTCCCATGAGCAGTGACAGCACCAGGACGACGAAGGCGGCGCCGAGTCCTACGCCCGACCATCCCATGCGCTGGATCCGGGCGGAGCCGCAGGCCGGTGAGGTGTCGCGGTTGTCCGCCAGCGCGTCGTCGCCCGCCGGATCCAGGACCGAGCCGCAGGTCACCTGCACGGTGGAGTTCCCCTCCGCGTACTCGGAGGGGTCGGGGACCTTCGGTGACACCGGCAGGAGCAGCAGACCCACCGCTGCCACCGCGATCAGCAGCGCGAGGGTCGCGCCGCCTCGCACCACCCCGGGCAGCCTGCCCAACGACCGGCCCGGCCGGACGCGTTGGGACTCTCCCGGTATGCCGTCGCGCTCGCCGCCCACTTCCGTACCCCCGCTGCTCGTCGGCCGAAAACTTCCGGCCGCTGAGGCCAGCCTGCGTATCGCCCGGCACCGGCACCGGTGCCGCAGGTACGGTCGCCCGCCGGGCAGTGCGCCCGGGCCGGCCGTCAGAGCAGTTTGGCCACGGTCAGCAGGAGAGCGGAGTCCTCCAGGGCGTCCACCCGGTGGCGGCTGTCGGGCACGATGATCAGGTCACCCTGACGGCCCTCCCAGGACAGGTCGCCCGCCGAGAGCCGCACCCGGCCCTGCAGTACCTGCACCGTGGCCTCGCCGGGGTTCTCGTGCTCCGCGAGGTGCGAGCCGCGCGTCATCCCGATGACCGTCTGGCGCAGGACCTTCTCATGACCGCCGTAGACGGTGTCCGCTGTGTGACCGCCACCGGCCGTGGCCGCCAGTTCGATCTGCTGGCGGGCCAGGGCTTCGAGAGAGAGTCTCTGCATGACGTCATTCTCCCGCATCGGCCCGTCCGGGCAACGTGGACGGCGCCGGGCGCACGGGACCGGATCGAGCGGGGGCCGGGCATACGGGTCCGGCAGGAGCCGGTGACGTCACCGGCGGCCGGTACGTCAACGGGCCGGTACACAACCGGCGGGTCCAGCAACGGGCCCGTACCCGACCGGCAGGTACGTCAACGGACGGACGGGTACATCCCCGGCCGGTACGTCACCGGGCCGGGGTGGCGCCCGGCCCGGCACGGCGGCTGCTGCCGTGCCCGCCCGCCCGGCGGACGATCAGGCTGATGACAGTCGAGTTGACCAGGGCCGCCGCCACCAGCACGACCCAGCCCAGAGGCCCCTCGATGCCGGGCAGCAGCAGAAGCAGGCTGCCCGGCGCGGTGAGCAGGATCGGGTACACCCCGGCGAACGACGCGTCCGGGTGCGAGACCAGCGTGGTGTCCACCCAGACCCAGACCAGCAGGGCCGCGATGACCATGAGGTATCCGCGAGATACCCAGTCACCCGCCACTGTCCGGCCGATCCGCTGCGCCGGGCTCTTGCCGTTCATCGTCGCTCCACCACCGTCGTGTCGTTGTGGCCGGGATGCCGCGCCTGCCTGTCACGTCCGGCAGCCGCGTGTGCGAGTGCATGAGCCGCACCCCGCTTCCTTCTTCCTCCAGGCTGCCGGGACCGGGCGGACGAGACGTGAGTACCGGTACTCAACCCCGGCCGAGTACGGGGGCGATGCGCGATTCCCGACATGGGGCGGTCCGCGCCGAATGCCGTACACGCGAGCTGGGCAGGTACGGGTGTGCGGCGCCCGGACGACCGGACGGCGCTGACCCGGAGGGGGCGCGAAACGTCATGGAACAAGCTGGCTGGCAGTTTTCCGACGACCGTGGGCAGCTGTCGACGGCCGGGCGGACGCCGTCGAGGGTGACGGCGTACATCCGGGCCGGAGCCACTCTGCAGGACCACGGACTGGCCCCGCACGCGGTCTTCGGCTCCCTGCACGACGGCGCTGTGGTCGACCCGGCGAAGGCCGGATCGCTGTCGCCCGACGTCCGCTACCTGGGGGCCGGCAGCGCACTGGATCTGGAGACGCTGCTCGGCGGCGCCCCGGACCTCGTGGTGGCGGTCAGCTACGGCGGCGGCCAGGTGTACGGACTGGACCCGGACACCGCCAAACACCTGGAGGAGCAGATCCCCGTCGTGGTCATCGACGTCGGGCAGACGCACACACTGGCCGGGATCAGGGACCGGTTCGACGCGCTCGCCCGCTCGCTGGGGGCGGGTGGTGACGGAGAACAGCAGCAGCTGCTGGACGCCGCACACCAACGGCTGCGCGCGACGGCGGACATACCGTCCCGGCCGGGGGTGCTCGCACTCTCGCCCGCCGGCCCCGACCAGGTGCATCTGGCGCGCCCCGGCGCCTGGCCCGAGCTGCGCGCCCTGACGGAGCACGGCGTCAGCATGGTGCGGCCGCCCGACGGCGCGGGCGCCAACTGGGCCACCGTCAGCTGGGCGGAGGCGGCGGAGCTGCACCCCGATGTCGTGCTCGCCGATGTCCGGTCGAACGCCACCCCCCTCGGTGAACTGCGCGGCAACGACGAGTGGCTGCGCCTCACCGGCCGGGCGCGCGTCCTGCCGTGGAATCCGGAAGCCCCGGACAGTGCCCGGGCCCACACCCGGTTCTTCACGTCGGTGGCCGACGCGCTGGAGGCCGCCGCGGAGTGAGTGCGCTCACACCCGGCGCTGATCACGGCACTCATCCGTGTCGGTGTTGGGCCGAACGGGTGAAGGGGGTCAGAATTGGCTGATGCAGATAGAAAGCCCAGCCGAGGTGGTCCGGTGAGCAGGTACGACGAGTACGACGTCACCGACGAGCAGTGGGAGGGGCTCGCCCAGGTGGTGCCGCTGCGCGGGCGCAACGAATGGCCCTCGCGAGTCGACCACGAGACGATCCCCAACGAGTACGCGGCCGAGCAGCGCCGGTTCGTGGTCCTGCGCGTCCAGGTCTTCGCGGACGCCCGTGAAGTCGCCGAGTACCTCGTCGGGCAGGTCCCGGTGCTGCTCGACCTGACGGGGGCGGAGACCGAAGTGGCCAAACGGATCCTGGACTTCAGCAGCGGTGTGGTCTTCGGCCTCGGCAGCGGGATGCACCGGGTCGACAAGAACGTCTTTCTGCTGGCCCCGGCCGGCATGGAGGTGGAGGGGATCGCGGCGGCCGCAGTCCCCCGATCGTAGGAAGGTCATGCAGACGGAACGGTTCGCCACGGTGACGCGTGCGTACGGTCCGGACCATGGACGCAACCTACGCACGCCCGACCGTCACCGAACTGCGGCTGTCGGCCTTCAAGTCGCACCGCGGCGCCGTCTTCCCGCTCGCCCCGCTGACCCTGTTCACGGGGGCGAGCGGGAGCGGTAAGACGAGCGCGCTCCAGGTGTACGAGGCGCTGGCGCGTCTCGGCGCGGGAGACGAGCTCGGTGAGGTCTTCGAGGATCCGGGCAGCTGCGTCCCGGAGTGGGCCTGTGCGGACGCCCAGGGGCGCCGGGGGTTCCGGATCGGCTGCACCGTCGACGGCCCGGCCGGCCCCGTACACCTGGATCTGGCGGTGCAGGCCGAGCCCGAACTGCGCGTGGTCGGCGAACGGCTCACCGCGGACGGCCAGTTGCTGCTCTCCACGGCACTGCGCGATCCGGCGCGCAGGACCGTGCAGGCCGCCTGGCACACGGCGGGTGCCGTCCCGGTGACCCGGGCACCGCTGCCCGACGACCGCATGGGGACCGCACTGCTTCCGCTGCGGGTGGCGGGCAAGACCGACGGGCAGCTGAAGGTGCTGGCCGCTGCCGAGCAGGTGGTGGTGGCGCTGCGCTCGGTCTTCGCCTGCGACCCCCAGCCGCACCGGATGCGGCGTCCGGTGCCGGCCGGTGCGGGGCTCCTGCGGCGGGGGTGCGACAACCTGGCTTCGGTGCTGTACCGAACCCAGTCCGAGTGCGCGAACCGGCACCGGCAGCTGGTCGCCGCGGCGCGTGCCGGGTGCGCGGGGCCGGTGGCGGGGCTCGCGGCCGAGGAGTTGACGGACGGGCGGGTACGGGCGGTGCTCGGCCGGGGCAGCGGATCGGGCACACCGGTGGAGCGGCTGGGCGAGGGCGAGCTGCGCTACCTCGCGCTCGCCCTGGTGCTGCTGACCGGGCCCGGTGTGCTCGCGGTGGATCCCGCGGGTGAGGTGCCGCCCGCGATGCAGTCGCTGACGGTCCTGGCCGACGGGTTCGACCGCTCCCTCGACCCCCGGCAGGCGCGCGAGCTCGCCGCTCTCGCCGCGGGCATCTGCGGCCAGGGCCACATCAGGGTGGTGGGCACGGCTTCGGACGCGCGGTGGGCCGGTGAACTGGCGGGTGTCTCGGTGGTAGACCTGAGCGCGTGACAGAACTGGATGTAGCGCAATTGCAGCGCCGGCTGGCCGAGTTCGCCGCGGCGCGGGACTGGCAGCCCTATCACACGCCGAAGAACCTGGCCGCGGCGCTGAGCGTGGAGGCGTCCGAACTGGTCGAGATCTTTCAGTGGCTGACGCCCGAGGAGTCGGCCCGGGTGATGGAGGACCCCGGGTCGGCACACCGGGTCGCGGACGAGGTCGCCGATGTTCTCGCCTATCTGCTGCAGTTCTGCGAGGTGCTCGGGCTCGATGTTCTTACGGCACTTTCAGACAAAATTGACCGAAATGAGACACGTTTTCCGGCGAAGCGCGCCGTGAATCGTCACTCTCCGGAGTGAGTGAGTTATCAACAATGCGTCTTGCGTCCACAGATTTCCGAATTCCTCTGGCTTTATGGTCCATCCACCTTCACTCTGGGTAATGAAAGGGGAGACGGTAAGTCATACGAACGGGGACAGGGATGGACGGGGTGCGGCTCATCGCAATCAGCCGGGACGCTCTGGCGCGGAGCGTCCCGGAGTTGGACACCATGGTGGAGGCCTGGCAGGCGCAGGCGCTCTCCCGCGCCGTGGGCGGACATCTGGCACTGCGCGGTCCGCAGGAGCTGCGGGCCGACGCGCGGGCGCTGGGTGAATCGGGCGGCCGGGGGTGCGGGGCGCTCGAAGTGCCGACGGTGCGCGGCGGGCTGATACGGGCCGCGCAGCTCACCGAAGTGTCCGATGTGCGCGAGGTGTTGACGGCGCTCGGGGTGCTGCTCGGCGAGGTGGGCATCGCCCTGGTCGGTGTCGCCTGCGGGACCGACGAGGAGTCGGTCTACTGGCAGTGCATCGAGGCCATGGACGCGGCGGACGAGTCGGGCGACCGGGTGCGCGGAATGCTGCGGAAGCTGGCGGAGCGGGACGCGGAGAGGTCCCCGAGGTAGAGCCGGGGTGGGAGGAGAGGAGGAAGCCGCGGGAGAGGGGGAGCGAGGACCCGGAGGGACAGGGGGCGGGGTCTCGGAGGCGGTGGGTTCTCGGAGCGGGCGGCTTCGCCGATGCGGCGGCTTCACGGAGGGGGCGGGGTCACGAAGGGGGCGGGGTCACGAAGGGCGGTTCGCGGAGGCGGCGGATCTCGGAGCAGGCAGGATGTCGGGGCAGGCGAGGTGCCGGGGCGCGCGAGGTCTCGGAGCAGGCGGGGTTTCGGGGCGGGCGGGCCCGGTGATCCTTCGCCGGCGCCGGGGGGAATCGCCGGACACCGACCGGACGGGCACTGCGGGAGGCGTCGCGGAGCGGCCGAAGGTGCAGGATGGATGCATGGATCTTCGAATCTTCACCGAGCCCCAGCAAGGGGCGAGCTATGACACTCTGCTGACCGTCGCCAAGGCAACCGAGGACCTCGGCTTCGATGCCTTCTACCGCTCGGACCACTATCTGCGGATGGGATCGGGTGATGGCCTCCCCGGCCCCACCGACGCCTGGATCACGCTGGCGGGGCTCGCCCGCGAGACCCGGCGGATCCGCCTCGGGACGCTGATGACGGCGGGCACGTTCCGGCTGCCCGGTGTTCTCGCCATCCAGGTGGCGCAGGTCGACCAGATGTCCGGAGGCCGCGTCGAGCTGGGCCTGGGGGCGGGCTGGTTCGAGGAGGAGCACCGGGCGTACGGGATCCCGTTCCCCAAGGAGAAGTTCGGCCGCCTGGAGGAGCAGCTGGCCATCATCACCGGGCTCTGGGAGACCAGGACCGGTGAGACCTTCAGCTATGACGGCACGTACTATCAGCTCAGCGAATCGCCCGCGCTGCCCAAGCCCGCCCAGGCGAAGGTGCCCGTGCTGATCGGCGGGCACGGGGCGACCCGTACACCCCGGCTGGCCGCGCAGTACGCCGATGAGTTCAATATCCCGTTCGCCTCGATCGAGGACAGCGAGCGGCAGTTCGGACGGGTCAGGGCAGCGGCCAAGGCGGCCGGCCGGGCGGACGACCTGGTGTACTCCAACGCACTGGTCGTCTGTGTCGGCAAGGACGACGCCGAGGTGGCGCGCCGTGCGGACGCCATCGGGCGGGACACGGCGGACGTGAAGGCGAACGGGCTCGGTGGTTCGCCCGCCGAGGTCGTCGACAAGATCGGCCGCTACGAGGCCATCGGCGCGTCGCGCGTCTACCTCCAGGTGCTCGACCTCGACGATCTGGACCACCTGGAGCTGATCTCCTCGCAGGTCCTCTCCCAGCTGAAGTAGGAGCCAGGGTGCGCCCCGTCCGTACACTCGCCGCCGCGCTGGCCGAGTCCACCGTCGTGCTCGACGGCGGTCTCTCCGGCCAACTGGAGGCACAGGGCTGCGATCTGTCCGACGCGCTCTGGTCGGCGCGGCTGCTCGCCGACGATCCGCAGCAGATCGTGGCGGCGCACACGGCGTATGTACGGGCGGGCGCCCAGGTACTCATCACCGCGAGCTACCAGGCCACGTTCGAGGGCTTCGCACGGCGCGGGGCAGGCCGGGACGAGGCCGCCGGGCTGCTGGCCCGCAGTGTGCGGCTGGCCCGGGAGGCCGCCGGGACGGCGGACCGCGACGTCTGGGTGGCCGCCTCCGTCGGTCCCTACGGCGCGATGCTCGCCGACGGCAGTGAGTACCGCGGGCGGTACGGGCTCTCCGTCCGGGAGCTGGAGCGCTTCCACCGGCCCCGGATCGAGGCGCTGGCCGCGGCAGGCCCCGATGTGCTCGCCCTTGAGACGGTGCCGGACACCGACGAGGCCGAGGCGCTGCTGCGGGCGGCCGAGGGATGCGGGACGCCGGTCTGGCTCTCGTACAGCATCGCGGGGGAGCGGACCAGGGCCGGGCAGCCGCTGGACGAGGCCTTCGCGTATGCGGCTGACCTGGATCAGGTCGTGGCCGTGGGGGTGAACTGCTGCGCGACCGGGGATGTGGACCGGGCCGTGGAGCTCGCGTCCTCAGTCGCCGGCAAGCCGGTGGTCGTCTATCCGAACAGCGGCGAGCAGTGGGACGCGGAGCGCCGCTGCTGGCGCGGCCGTTCCACTTTCCGGGCCGCGCGGGTGCGCGGCTGGGAGCAGGCCGGCGCCGCACTGGTCGGTGGCTGCTGCCGGGTCGGCCCGGAGGAGATCGCGGAGCTCGCACGGCTCCGGACACCGTCCCGAAGACCATGAAAACCTCTGGTCGGGCCCGGTCGCGCGGGCGATACTCGGACCTGTGTTCCTGACGATCAGCACCACCGGCACCCCAGAGCGCCCCGCCACCGACCTCGGCTTCCTGCTGCACAAGCATCCCGACAAGGCGCAGGCGTTCTCCACCTCGCACGGCACGGCGCACGTCCTCTACCCGGAGGCCACCGCCGAGCGCTGCACGGCCGCGCTGCTGCTGGAGGTGGATCCGGTGGCGCTGGTGCGGCGCGGTAAGGGCAAGGGCCGCGGCGGCGCACCCGACGCGGCGCTCGCCCAGTACGTCAACGACCGGCCGTACGCGGCGTCCTCGCTGCTGTCCGTGGCCATGACCACCGTCTTCAAGAGCGCTCTGCGCGGCGTGTGCACCGCGCTCCCGGAGCGGGCCGAAGCAACGATGCCGCTGCGGATCGAGGTGCCCGCGCTGCCCGCCAGCGGCGGCCCCGGCCTGGTGCACAAGCTCTTCGCCCCGCTCGGCTGGGAGCGGGTGAAGGCCGAGCCGGTGGCCCTGGACGAGAAGTTCCCGGAATGGGGCGAATCACGGTACGTGCGCCTCGTACTAGAAGGTGAACTGCGGCTCGCCGACGCGCTGCGGCAGCTGTATGTGCTGCTCCCGGTCCTCGACGACGCCAAGCACTACTGGGTGGCACCCGACGAGGTCGACAAACTGCTGCGCGCGGGCGAGGGCTGGCTGGCCGATCACCCCGAGCAGGCTCTGATCACCAGCCGTTATCTGTCGCGGCGCTGGGGACTGACCCGGCAGGCGAGGGAGGCACTGGAACTGGTGCGGCTCGCGGAGGCCGACGACACCGAGGTCGAGTCGATCGACAACGCCGTCGACGAGACCACGGACACCGAGGAGCAGCCGGTACCGCTGGCGGCGCAGCGCCGCGCGGCGATTCTGGACGCGCTGCGCACGGCGGGCGCGAGCCGGGTGCTCGACCTGGGCTGCGGGCAGGGCCAGTTGGTGCAGGAGCTGCTGAAGGACGCCCGCTTCACCGAGGTCGTCGGCATGGACGTGTCGATGCGTGCGCTGAACATCGCGGCCCGCAGGCTCCGGCTGGACCAGCTCGGCGAGCGCCGTGCGGCCAGGGTGAAGCTCATCCAGGGCTCTCTGGCGTACACCGACAAGCGGCTCAAGCGGTATGACGCCGCGGTGCTGAGCGAGGTCGTCGAGCATGTAGACCCCGAGCGGCTGCCCGCGCTGGAGTACGCGGTCTTCGGCGCCGCGCGACCGCAGACCGTGCTGGTGACCACGCCGAACGCCGAGTACAACGTCCGCTGGGAGACGCTGCCCGCCGGACAGGTGCGCCACCGGGACCACCGTTTCGAGTGGACCCGCGAGGAGTTCCGGGGCTGGGCCGGAAAGGTGGCCGAACGCCACGGATACGGCGTGGAGTTCACGCCCGTGGGGCCCGATGACCCGGAGGTCGGCCCGCCGACCCAGCTCGCTGTGTTCACCATGATCCCGAAATCCACCACGGCCCCGAAGGAGGCGAAAGCGGCATGAGCAGCAGCGGAGACAGCAGAGACACCAGAGACACCGGAGACGACAGCACCACGGGCACCCCAGCGACAAACACCGGCCCCGGTACGCCCGCCGGCCCGCGCACCCTCCCCGTGACGGACCTCTCCCTCGTGGTCCTCATCGGGGCCACCGGTTCCGGCAAGTCCACCTTCGCGCACCGGCACTTCAAGTCCACCGAGATCATCTCGTCGGACTTCTGCCGCGGTCTGGTGGCCGACGACGAGAACGACCAGAGCGCCAGCGGTGACGCCTTCGACGTCCTCCACTACATCGCGGGAAAGCGGCTGGCCGCCGGTCGGCTGACCGTCGTGGACGCGACCAACGTGCAGTCCGAGAGCCGCAAACAACTGGTGCGGCTGGCCCGGGAGTACGACGTGCTGCCCATCGCGATCGTGCTCGACCTGCCCGAGGAGGTCTGCGCCGAGCGCAACGCCGGACGCCCTGACCGGGCCGGTATGCCCCGCCACGTCGTCCAGCGGCACCGCCGCGAACTGCGCCGCTCGCTGCGCGGCCTGGAGCGCGAGGGCTTCCGCAAGGTGCACATCCTGCGCGGCGCGGCGGAAGTCGAGGCGGCCGAAGTCGTCCTGGAGAAGCGGTACAACGACCTCACCCACCTCACCGGCCCCTTCGACATCATCGGTGACATCCACGGTTGCAGTTCCGAACTGGACACCCTCCTCACCCGCCTCGGCTACACCGACGGCGCGCACCCCGAAGGGCGTACGGCTGTCTTCGTCGGCGACCTGGTGGACCGCGGTCCGGACAGCCCGGGTGTGCTGCGCCGGGTCATGTCGATGGTCGCCGCGGGCAACGCGCTCTGCGTGCCCGGGAACCACGAGAACAAGCTCGGCCGTTACCTCAGAGGACGGAAGGTCCAGCACAGCCACGGACTGGCCGAGACCATCGAGCAGCTGGAGAAGGAGGACGCACGGGACCCGGACTTCCGCGAGCGGGTGCGGGAGTTCATCGACGGGCTCGTCAGCCACTACGTCCTGGACGGCGGCCGGCTCGTCGTCTGCCATGCCGGGCTGCCCGAGAAGTACCACGGCCGCACCTCCGGCCGGGTCCGCTCGCACGCGCTGTACGGGGACACGACGGGCGAGACCGACGAGTTCGGGCTGCCCGTGCGCTACCCCTGGGCCGAGGACTACCGCGGCCGCGCCGCCGTCGTCTACGGGCACACCCCCGTGCCGAGCACCAGCTGGATCAACAACACCCTCTGCCTGGACACCGGCGCGGTCTTCGGCGGGCGGATGACCGCGCTGCGCTGGCCCGAGCGCGAACTGGTCGACGTCCCCGCCGAGCAGGTCTGGTACGAGCCGGCCCGCCCGCTCACCACCGAGGCGCCGGGCGGCCACGACGGCCGTCCGCTCGACCTCGCCGACGTCAGCGGCCGACGCGTCGTGGAGACCCGGCACACCGGCCGGGTAGCGGTCCGCGAGGAGAACGCGGCGGCGGCACTGGAGGTCATGAGCCGCTTCGCCGTCGACCCGCAGCTGCTCGCGTACCTTCCGCCGACCATGTCCCCCACGGGCACCTCGCATCTGGACGGCTATCTGGAACACCCCGCCGAGGCCTTCGCGCAGTACAGGGCGGACGGCGTCGCGAAGGTCGTGTGCGAGGAGAAGCACATGGGCTCGCGCGCGGTCGCCCTCGTCTGCCGGGACGCCCAGGCCGCGCGTGAGCGCTTCGGGGTGTCCGGACCCACGGGTTCCCTGCACACCAGGACCGGCCGCCCCTTCTTCGACGACCCCGCCGTCACCGAGGAGATACTGGGGCGGCTGCGCACGGCTGTCACCGACGCCGGACTCTGGGACGAGCTGGCCACCGGCTGGCTGCTGCTCGACGCGGAGCTGATGCCCTGGTCGCTCAAGGCGACGGGTCTGCTGCGCAAGCAGTACGCGGCGGTGGGCGCCGCCTCGCGCGCCGTCTTCCCCGGTGTCGTCGGGGCGCTGGAAGCGGCCGCAGCGCGGGGCGTCGAGGTGGGCGGGCTGCTCGAAGGGCAGCGCGCCAGGGCCGATGACGCGGTCGCCTTCACCGAGGCGTACCGGCGGTACTGCTGGACGACGGACGGTCTGGACGGCGTACGGCTGGCACCGTTCCAGCTGCTCGCGGCCGAGGGCCGGTCGCTCGCGGCCGTGCCCCACGACGAGCAGCTCGCCTGGCTCGACCGGCTGGTCGAGCACGACCAGAGCGGCCTCCTGCGGACCACCCGCAGGCTGGTCGTCGACACGGGCGACAAGGAGTCCGTCCGCTCGGGCACCCACTGGTGGCTGGAGATGACCGGCCGCGGCGGCGAGGGCATGGTCGTCAAGCCGCTCCAGGCGCTGGTCCGCGACGGCAAGGGGCGGCTCGTCCAGCCCGGCATCAAGGTGCGCGGACGCGAGTACCTGCGGATCATCTACGGCCCCGAGTACACCCGCCCGGACAACCTGGCGAAGCTCCGTCAGCGCTTCCTCGGCCACAAGCGCTCCCTCGCGCTGCGCGAGTACGCCCTGGGTCTTGAGGCGCTGGACCGGCTGGCCGACGGCGAACCGCTCTGGCGGATCCACGAGGCGGTCTTCGCCGTGCTGGCCCTGGAGTCCGAGCCGGTCGACCCGAGGCTCTGAACTGCGGCCCCCAGCGGTGTTCCGGACACGCCCCGCCCATTCCCTTCAGGGGTGAGCGGGGCGGACCGGGGACAGGATGGGGGGATGGGATTTCATGTCGACTCCGAGACGGGGCCGCTGCGCCGCGTCATCCTGCACCGGCCGGGTCTGGAACTGAAGCGGCTCACCCCCAGCAACAAGGACGCACTGCTCTTCGACGACGTGCTGTGGGTGCGCCGCGCCCGTCAGGAGCACGACGGCTTCGCCCATGTGCTGCGCGAGCGGGGTGTCGAGGTGCATCTCTTCGACGACCTGCTGCGGGAGTCGCTGGAGGTGCCCGAGGCCCGCACGCTCGTCCTGGACCGGGTCTTCGACGAGAAGGAGTACGGCCCGCTCGCCACCCACCATCTGCGGACGGTCTTCGACGAACTGTCCGTCGGTGACCTGGCGGAGGCGCTGGTCGGCGGCATGACGAAACGGGAGTTCCTGGAGCGGTACCGGGAGCCGGTCTCGGTCCGCTTCCATGTGATGGATCTGGACGACTTCCTGCTCGACCCGCTGCCGAACCATCTGTTCACCCGCGACACATCGGCCTGGATCTACGACGGTGTCTCCATCAACGCGATGCGCTGGCCGGCCAGGCAGCGCGAGACCGTCCACTTCGAGGCGATCTACCGCCACCACCCGCTCTTCACCGGCTCGGGCCCCTTCCACCACTGGTCGCAGGGGCAGGTCGACTACCCGTCCACCATCGAGGGCGGCGACGTCCTGGTCATCGGCAACGGCGCGGTCCTGATCGGCATGAGCGAGCGGACCACGCCGCAGGCGGTGGAGATGCTGGCCCGCGGGCTCTTCGCGGCCGGTTCCGCGCGCACCATCGTGGCGCTCGACATGCCCAAGCGCCGGGCGTTCATGCATCTGGACACCGTGATGACCATGGTCGACGGCGACACCTTCACCCAGTACGCGGGTCTTGGGATGCTCCGCTCGTACACCATCGAACCGGGCCGCGGCGAACAGGAGCTGAAGGTCACCGACCACCCGCCGGAGCGGATGCACGACGCCATCGCCGAGGCGCTGGGGCTGAGCGGGATCCGGGTGCTGACCGCCACCCAGGACGTCCACTCGGCGGAGCGCGAGCAGTGGGACGACGGCTGCAACGTCCTCGCCGTCGAGCCGGGTGTGGTCGTGGCGTACGAGCGCAATTTCACCACCAACACGCATCTGCGCAAGGAGGGCATCGAAGTCATCGAGATCCCCGGCAGCGAACTGGGGCGGGGCAGGGGAGGGCCGCGGTGCATGAGCTGTCCGGTCCAGCGGGATGCCGTATAGTGATGCGTTCAATCGCATAGAATTCCACTGACCCCCATCCCTTCCCTTCGCGCCCCCAGGAGCAGCCACCATGGCGATAGACCTCGCAGGCCGCCACTTCCTCAAGGAGCTCGACTTCACCGCGGAGGAGTTCCGCGCTCTGGTCGAGCTGGCCGCCGAGCTCAAGGCGGCCAAGAAGTCGGGCACCGAAGTGCAGCGGCTGCGCGGCCGGAACGTCGCCCTGATCTTCGAGAAGACCTCGACCAGGACCCGCTGCGCCTTCGAGGTCGCCGCGGCCGACCAGGGTGCTTCGACGACCTACCTCGACCCCTCGGGCTCACAGATCGGGCACAAGGAGTCCTTCAAGGACACCGCACGGGTGCTCGGCCGGATGTTCGACGCCATCGAGTACCGCGGCGACAGCCAGCCGCAGGTGGAGGAGCTCGCCGCCTACGCCGGCGTCCCCGTCTACAACGGACTCACCGACGACTGGCACCCCACCCAGATGCTGGCCGATGTGCTCACCATGACCGAGCACACCGACAAGCCGCTGGAGCAGATCACCTTCGCCTACCTCGGCGACGCCCGCTTCAACATGGGCAACTCCTATCTGATCACCGGCGCGCTGCTCGGTCTGGACGTCCGGATCGCCGCGCCCCGCGCCTACTGGCCCGCCGAGGACGTCGTCGCGCGGGCGCGGAAGCTCGCCGCGTCGAGCGGCGGGACCGTCACCCTCACCGAGGACATCACCGAGGCCGTGCGGGGCTGCGACTTCGTCGTGACCGACGTCTGGGTGTCGATGGGGGAGCCGAAGGCGGTCTGGGCCGAGCGCATCGCCGCGCTCTCCCCGTACGCCGTGACGATGGACGTGCTCCGGGCCACCGGCAACCCGGGGGTGAAGTTCCTGCACTGCCTGCCCGCCTTCCACGACCTGGGCACCCGGGTCGGACGAGAGATCCACGAGCAGTTCGGGCTGACCGAGCTGGAGGTCACCGACGAGGTCTTCGAGTCGGAGCACTCCGTCGTCTTCGACGAGGCCGAGAACCGGATGCACACGATCAAGGCGGTCCTGGTCGCCACCCTGGCGGGCAGGGGATAGTCATACGCCCAATTGGGTGAATATGCGATAAGGCGGCTACTATGGCGGCCATTGGTGGGGTTCGGGCTCGCACGCTCGAACCCCACTTCGCTGTGTGTACCGCTGTGCGCGCCGCTCCGCGCACGTCCGGAAAGAGACCCCGCCCCCATGCGCTCCCCCCGCACCGCAGGACCGCGTCCGCCTCGAACGCCCCGCCCGCCGGGCCTGCGCGTCAAGTCGCCCGAACTCCTGATCGCCGAATCCGGCGCGGACCTGGAGGGGCACGGTCTCCGCCGCACCATGGGGCTCTTCCAGCTGGTGTGCTTCGGCGTCGGAGCCATCGTCGGGACCGGTATCTTCGTCGGCCTCTCCGACACCGTGGCGAAGGCGGGGCCCGCGGTCATCGTGTCGTTCGTGCTCGCCGCGGTCACCTGCGTCTTCACGGCGTTCTCCTTCGCCGAGCTGGGCGGCGCGATCCCGGTGTCGGGCAGCTCGTACTCCTTCGCGTACGCCACGCTCGGCGAGCGCACGGCGTTCCTCGTCGGCTGGTGCCTGTTCCTCGAATACGGCATCTCGGTGAGCGCGGTCGCCGTCGGGTGGAGCCAGTACCTCAACGAGCTGCTGAACAGCGTCGTCGGGTGGGAGCTGCCCGCCGCGCTCTCCAGCGGCCCCGGTGCGGGCGGGGTGATCAACCTGCCGGCCGTCGTGGTGATCGGACTTGCCGCTGTGCTGCTGGTGCGCGGTGTCCGGGAGAGTGCGCGCGCCACCGCCGCGATGGCCGTACTGAAGATCGGCATCCTGCTGGTCTTCTGCGCCGTCGCCTTCACCGCGTTCCGGGACGGCCACCTGGTGCCGTTCGCGTCCGGCGGTGTCGGCGGCGTCACCTCCGGCGCCTCGATCGCCTTCTTCTCGTACATCGGGTTCGACGCGATCACCACGGCCGGCGAGGAGGTCAGGAACCCGCGGCGGAACATCCCGTTCGCGATCATGATCTGCATCGGCATCGTGACCGTGCTGTACTGCGCGGTCGCTGTCGCGGCCATCGGCGCGTGCGGGGCGCCCGCCGTCGCCGACCGGCCCGCCGCGCTCTCCCTGATCGTCAATCAGGTCACCGGCTCCACGGTCGGCGGCGGCGTCATCGCCTTCGGCGCGGTCGTCGCCATCGCTTCGGTGGTGCTCGCCGTGATGTACGGGCAGACCCGCATCCTGATGTCGATGTCCCGCGACGGGCTGGTCCCCGCGGTCTTCGAGAAGGTCTCGCCGAAGACCTCGACGCCGGTCTCCAACACCTGGATCGTGGCGACCGTCGTCGCCGTGCCCGCCGCTTTCTCCTCGCTCGACGTCGTGGTGAACCTGACGACCATCGGGGCGCTGGCCACGATGGTCGCCGTGAACGTCGCGGTGGTCGCGCTGCGCCGCAGCCACCCGGCGCTCCCGCGCACCTTCCGGGTGCCGCTGTTCCCGGTGAGCCCCGTCCTGGGGGTCGGGTTCTGTGTGTACCTGATGTACGGGACCGGCTGGCGGACCTGGCTCCAGTTCGCGGCCTTCCTGCTGGCCGGTGCGGTCGTCTACGCCGCCTACGGGCGGCGCCGCTCCCGGCTCGGAGCGCGGGAGCTCAGTACGCAGGCCCCGCCGGAAGCGTGAACCAGACGGCCTTGCCGTGCTCCGTCGGGCGGTGGCCGTAGGACGAACTGAGCGTCCGGATGAGCAGCAGGCCGCGGCCGTGCTCCTGCCACGGGTCGGGCGGGCCGGTCGGCGGCGTCCGGGTCAGATCACCGGGCGGGACCGGGTCCCGGTCGTGCACCTCGACCTGGCAGCCGGTGTGCAGGACCTCCACGACCAGCTCGATGGGGTCGCTGCCGAGCGTGTGTTCCACGGCGTTGGCGACCAGCTCGGACGTGAGGAGCTCGGCCGTGTCGGAGTCCGCGGCCTCCTCGCCCTCCAGGTCGGCGAGCACCGTACGGATCAGCGCACGCGCTATCGGCACCGCGGCCGCGGTGTGCGGCAGTGCGATGCGCCACGAGGCGGGGCGCGAGGTGTCCGGCACGGCTGGTGGTCCGTTCGGTGTGGAGGGGGTTGTCCTGATTTCAACGATACGGAGCCGGAGGCGTCGCGAGTAGAGGCAGCGGCCCGGAGGAAATGGGACCTGTGCCACATTCTGGCGGGACTTCCGGGCAGAGTCCTGTCATCTTCTTTATCGCGTACTCGTGACGGTAGTCACGGAGGAGTGATAATTTGAGGGGGCACGC
Organism: Streptomyces sp. NBC_01471; assembly: GCF_041438865.1. Taxonomy (NCBI): domain Bacteria; kingdom Bacillati; phylum Actinomycetota; class Actinomycetes; order Kitasatosporales; family Streptomycetaceae; genus Streptomyces; species Streptomyces sp. NBC_01471. The sequence continues at coordinate 1,430,279 of NZ_CP109450.1, read as the reverse complement.
CGCTCTTTCACCGGGTCTCCGGCCTCCTTCGGACGAGTCCCCCGACCGAAGGAGGCCGCACACCATGAGCCCCTTTTCCGGCTCAGCAGACCCGGTGGAGCACTGGGAGCACCTCCGTGTGACCAGGCAGGACGGGGTCGCCACCGTCACGTTCGCCCGCCCGGAGAAGCTCAACGCCCTCACCTTCGGCGCCTACGCGGATCTGCGCGACCTGCTCGCCGAGCTGTCCCGCGAGCGGTCGGTACGGGCCCTGGTCCTCGCCGGCGAGGGCCGCGGATTCTGCTCGGGCGGCGACGTCGAGGAGATCATCGGCGCCACCCTCGCCCTGGACACCGCCCAGCTCCTCGACTTCAACCGGATGACCGGCCAGGTCGTCCGGGCGCTGCGCGAGTGCCCCTTCCCGGTGATCGCCGCCGTGCACGGGGTCGCGGCGGGCGCGGGCGCCGTCCTCGCGCTGGCCGCCGACTTCCGGGTCGCCGACCCCACCGCCCGCTTCGCCTTCCTCTTCACCCGGGTCGGGCTGTCCGGCGGCGACATGGGCGCCGCCTATCTGCTGCCGCGCGTCGTCGGCCTCGGGCACGCGACCCGGCTGCTGATGCTGGGGGAGCCCGTCCCGGCACCCGAGGCCGAGCGGATCGGCCTGATCAGCGAGCTGGCCGACGAGGGCCGGGCCGACGAGCGGGCCGCCGTGCTGGCCCGCCGGCTCGCCGACGGCCCGGCGCTCGCGTACGCGCAGACCAAGGCGCTGCTCTCCGCCGAACTCGACATGCCGCTCGCCGCCGCCGTCGAGCTGGACGCCGCCACGCAGGCGCTGCTCATGAACGGCGAGGACTACGCCGAGTTCCACGCCGCCTTCACCGAGAAACGGCCCCCCAAGTGGCAGGGCAGGTAACCGTGACCGCCGGTACGGGGGAGCGCGCCCGACCCGCCCTGCGGGTCGCGGTCGTCGGCGGGGGACCCGGCGGCCTCTACGCGGCCGCCCTCCTGAAGCGGCTCGATCCCGCCAGGTCCGTCACCCTCTGGGAGCGCAACGCCCCCGACGACACCTTCGGTTTCGGCGTCGTCCTCTCCGACGAGACCCTCGGCGGCATCGAGCAGGCCGACCCGGCCGTCCACCGCGCGCTGCAGGACGAGTTCGTACGGTGGGACGACATCGACATCGTGCACCGCGGCACGACCCTGACCTCGGGCGGGCACGGCTTCGCGGCGCTCGGCCGGCGCCGGCTCCTGGAGATCCTGCACGAGCGCTGCCGCGCGCTGGGCGTACGGATCCGCTTCCGCACCGAGGCGCCGTCCCCCGCCGAACTGGCCGCGACCCACGACCTGGTGGTCGCCGCCGACGGAGTGCACAGCGCCACCCGGCAGGCCTTCGCCGAGGTCTTCGCGCCCCGTATCACCACCCACCGCTGCCGCTACATCTGGCTCTCCGCGCCCTTCGCCTTCGACGCCTTCCGCTTCGAGATCGCCGAGACCGAGCACGGAGTGATGCAGCTGCACGGGTACCCGTACGGGCCGGAGGCCTCCACGGTCATCGTCGAGATGCGCGAGGAGGTCTGGCACGCTGCGGGCCTCGACCGCTGCGACGAGCGGGAGTCCGCCGCGCGGTGTGCCCGCATCTTCGCCGGCGCGCTCGGCGGGAGGCCGCTCACCGGCAACAACTCCACCTGGACCGCGTTCCGCACCGTGGTCAACGACCGCTGGTCGCACGGGAACACGGTGCTGATCGGCGACGCCGCCCACACCGCGCACTTCTCCATCGGCTCCGGCACCAAACTCGCCGTCGAGGACGCCCTCGCACTGGCGGCGGCCATCGAGGAGCAGCCCGACCTGCCGACGGCCCTCGCCGCGTACGAGAGCGAGCGCCGCCCGGTCGTCGCCTCCACCCAGCGGGCGGCCGCGGCCAGCCTGGAGTGGTTCGAGCAGCTGCCCCTGTATCTCGGCCAGCCGGCACGGCAGTTCGCCTTCAACCTGCTGACCCGCAGCCGCCGGGTCACGCACGGCAATCTGCGGCTGCGTGACAGCGCCTTCACGGACACGGTGGAACGCGAGTTCGGCTGCCGGGACGGCACACCGCCGATGTTCACCCCGCTGCGGCTGCGCGGTCTCGAACTGCGCAACCGCGTCGTGGTCTCGCCCATGGACATGTACTCGGCGCACGACGGTGTCCCCGGTGACTTCCACCTCGTCCACCTGGGCGCCCGCGCCCTCGGCGGCGCGGGCCTGGTGATGACCGAGATGGTGTGCGTGAGTCCCGGGGGGCGCATCACCCCCGGCTGCACCGGCCTGTACACCGGCGAGCAGGCGGCGGCCTGGAGCCGCGTCACCTCCTTCGTGCACGAGCAGTCACCCGGCACCGCCATCGGGATCCAGCTGGGGCACTCCGGCCGCAAGGGGTCCACCCGCCTCATGTGGGACGGCATGGACGAGCCACTCGCGGACGACAACTGGCCACTGTCGGCCGCGTCCCCGCTTCCGTACCGGCCGGGCGTCAGCGGGACCCCGACGGAACTGGACGGAGCCGGACTCGCCGCTGTCCGCGAGGAGTTCACCGAGGCGGCGCGCCGCGCCGCGCGGGCGGGCTTCGACCTGCTCGAACTGCACTGTGCGCACGGCTATCTGCTCTCCGGTTTCCTCTCCCCGCTCACCAACCTGCGCACCGACGGCTACGGCGGCTCCCTCAGCGGCCGCCTGCGCTTCCCCCTGGAGGTCTTCGACGCGGTCCGGGCGGTCTGGCCCGACGACCGCCCGATGTCGGTCCGTATCTCGGCGGCCGACTGGGCCCCGGGCGGCACGACCCCGGACGACGCGGTCGGGATCGCCCGCGCCTTCGCCGCCCACGGGGCCGACGCGATCGACGTCTCGACGGGCCAGGTCGTCCCCGGCGAGAAACCCGCGTACGGCCGCTCCTACCAGACCCCGTACGCCGACCGCATCCGCAACGAACTGGGCGTCCCGGTGATCGCGGTGGGCGCCATCTCCTCCTGGGACGACGTCAACTCGCTGCTGCTGGCGGGCCGCACGGACCTCTGCGCGCTGGCCCGCCCGCATCTGTACGACCCGCACTGGACCCTGCACGCGGCGGCGGAACAGGGCTACGAGGGCCCTGCCGCGCCCTGGCCCCTCCCGTACCGGGCGGGCAGCCGTGCCCCCAGAACAGGGCGGACGGACGCGCCGAGGCCGAGGCTCAGCCTGGGGGCCGCCCGTAACCCACTGGCGTAGCCCGCTGACGGGCGCACGACACCACCGGGGCGGGGTTGCACGACGACCGCCCCGGGCCGTCCCGCCGGCGCCGGTCCGCCGCCGTCCGGCCCATGGGAATCCGCTCGCACGGGAATCCGCTCACCCCAGCCGGAACCGCTGGAGCTTCCCCGTCCCCGTCCGCGGCAGCGCGTCCGCGAACACCACCTCCCGGGGGCACTTGTGCGGAGCCAGCTCGGCCTTCACGAACTCCCGCAGTGGCTCCGCCTCCCGCGCCGCTCCCTCGCGCAGCACCACATGCGCCACCACCACCTGCCCCCGCTCCGCGTCCGGACGGCCCACCACCGCCGCCTCCAGGACGTCGGGATGGCGCAGCAGCGCGTCCTCGACCTCGGGGCCCGCGATGTTGTACCCGGAGGAAATGATCATGTCGTCGGCGCGTGCCACATAGGTGAAGTAGCCGTCCGCGTCGCGCAGATACGTGTCGCCGGTGAGGTTCCAGCCGTCCCGCACGTACTCGGACTGGCGCTCGTCGGCCAGATAGCGGCAGCCCACGGGACCGCGCACCGCGAGCAGACCCGGCTCGCCGTCCGGCACCGGACGGCCGGAGCCGTCCACCACCCGTGCCTGCCAGCCGGGCACCGGAACACCGGTCGTCCCGGGGCGCGCCGCCCCGTCCGCCGCCGAGATGAAGATGTGCATCAGCTCCGTCGCACCGATGCCGTTGATGATGCGCAGTCCGGTCCGCTCGTGCCAGGCGTGCCAGGTGGCCGCGGGCAGGTTCTCCCCGGCCGACACACAGCGCCGCAGTGCCGAGACGTCGTACGAGCCGAGCCCCTCCAGCATCGTGCGGTACGCGGTCGGCGCCGTGAACAGCACCGACACCCGGTGCCGGGCGAGCGCGGGCAGCAGCTGGCGCGGCCCGGACCGTTCCAGCAGCAGGGCCGAGGCACCGGCCCGCAGCGGAAAGATCACCAGACCGCCCAGGCCGAAGGTGAAGCCGAGCGGGGGACTCCCCGCGAAGACGTCGTCGGGCCGGGGTTTCAGCACGTACCGCGCGAAGGTGTCCGCGACGGCCAGCACATCGCGGTGGAAGTGCATACAGCCCTTCGGCCGCCCGGTGGTGCCGGACGTGAAGGCGATCAGCGCCACGTCGTCCGAGGAGGTCGCGACGGCCGCGTACCCGTCGGGTCTGGTCGCGGCCAGCCGCAGCAGGTCCTGCGGCCCCTCGCCGCCGTATGGGGTGATCCGCAGTCCGGGGACCTCCGCCTTCACCAGGTCGCCGACCGACCGGATGTCGCACAGCGCGTGGCTGATCCGGGCGAGCGAGCACACTTCGGCCAGTTCGTGCGGACGCTGGGTGGCCAGCACGGTCACCGCCACCGCGCCGGCCCTCACCACCGCGAGCCAGCAGGCGGCCAGGTGCGGTGTGGTGGGACCGCGCAGCAGCACCCGGTTACCCGGCACGACCCCGAGGTCCGATGTGAGGACATGGGCGATACGGCACACCTCGGCCCGGAGTTCGCCGTACGTCCACAGCTCACCGGCGCCGGTGCGGAAGGCGGGACGGTCGGCCCCGAAGCGCTCGATGGTCCGGTCGAGCAGCTCCGCCCCGCAGTTGAGCCGGTCCGGACAGGCCGGCCCGGGAAGATCATCGAGGAGCAGCCGGGGCCACTGGTCGGCGGGCGGCAGCTGCTCGCGGGGAAAAGTGTCGACGTGCGCTGAGGTTTTCAGCTCCATCACAGGATCGCCCCCTTAGGCGGCATCGCACATGGAGCGTATCGTTTGCGTGACGACAGTCAACGGTTCACGATAGAGGGGATCGGGGATGACCGCATTCGCACTGGACCCGGACCAGCGGAAGTGGTGCGCCGAGCTGCGCACCCTGGCCGCCGAACGGCTCGGTCCGCTCGCCGCGGCCGGCGAGCCCGGTCGTGTCAACCGCCCCCTGGTCGCCGCCCTCGGTGAACTCGGCCTGCTGGAAAGGCTGTTCAGCGCGGGTGCGCTGGACCTCTGCCTGCTGCGCGAGTCCCTGGCGTACGGCTGTACCGAGGCCGAGACCGCTCTCGCCCTCCAGGGACTGGGCAGTTACCCGCTCGTCCAGGCGGGCACCGCGCACCAGCGGGAGCGGCTGCTTCCCGAGGTGATCGCGGGCCGGGCGGTCGCCGCCTTCGCGCTGAGCGAGTCCGGCGCGGGGTCCGACGCCGCCGCCCTGGAGCTCAGGGCCGAACCGGACGGCGGGGGCTGGCGGCTCACCGGCGGGAAGTGCTGGATCTCGAACGCCCCCGACGCCGACTTCTACACCGTCTTCGCCCGTACGACCGCGGGGGCCGGAGCCCGTGGGATCACCGCGTTCCTGGTGCCTGCCGACCGGCCGGGGCTGACCGGCTCCCGGCTCGACATGCTCTCGCCGCACCCCATCGGCTCGCTGGACTTCGACGCGGTGCCGGTCGGGCCGCAGGACGTCCTGGGCGAGCCGGACCGGGGTTTCCGGGTCGCGATGAACACCCTGAACCTCTTCCGTCCCAGCGTGGGCGCGTTCGCGGTCGGCATGGCGCAGGCGGCCCTGGACGCGACCATCGGCCACACCTCCCGGCGCACCGCGTTCGGCGGCCCGCTGAAGGACCTGCAGACCGTGGCCCACCAGGTCGCCGAGATGGCCACCCGCACCGAGGCCGCACGTCTGCTGGTCCACGCGGCCGCGGCCGCCTGCGACGCGGGCGACCCCGGCATCGCGAAACGCTCCGCGATGGCCAAACTCTTCGCCACCGAGACCGCCCAGTACGTCGTGGACACCGCCGTCCAGCTGCACGGCGCCCGGGCCCTCCAGCGGGGCCACCTCCTCGAACACCTCTACCGCGAGGTCCGCGCCCCGCGGATCTACGAGGGCGCCACCGAGGTCCAGCGCACCATCATCGCCAAGGAGTTGTACGGATGAGTCCCGACCACGATCCCCGGGGAGCCCCACGGACGAGCCTCGAACGGGTCAACCCGCCGGAGCTCTCGCCGCCCGCAGGGTTCTCCCACGCCGTCGCCGCCACCGGGACCCGGCTGGTCTTCCTGGCCGGGCAGACCGCCCTGGACGGTGCGGGCGAGGTCACCGGGTCCACCCTCCCGGCCCAGTTCGAGGTGGCGCTCTCGAACCTGCTCACCGCGCTGCGCGCCGCGGGCGGGGATCCCGCCGACCTCGCGCGGGTCACGGTGTACGCCACCGATGTGGCCGACTACCGCGCCCACGCCGCCGAACTGGGCCGTATCTGGCGGAAGCTGGCCGGCCGGGACTACCCGGCGATGGCCGTGATCGGCGCCACCCGGCTCTGGGACGAGCAGGCGATGGTGGAAATCGACGGAGTCGCCGTACTCTCCTGACATGCCCGGGATCACACTCTCCGCAGGCACCCTCGACTACGTGGACACCGGCGGCTCAGGCCCCGTCGTCGTACTCCTCCACGGGCTCGTGCACGACGCCACCGTCTGGCGCAAGGTGATCGAGGGTCTGCGCCCCGGCCACCGCGTGATCGCGCCCACCCTGCCGTACGGAGCGCACCGCACCCCCATGCGCCGCGACGTACCGCTGACCCCGGATTCGGTGGCGGAGCTCATCGCCGAGTTCCTCGACCGGCTGGAGCTGCGTGACGTCACCCTCGTCGAGAACGACTGCGGCCGCGCCCAGTCCGTCGCCGCCCGGCACCCGGAGCGGCTCGCCCGGCTGGTCCTGACGTCCTGCGAGGCATTCGACAACTATCCGCCGGGAATCCCGGGCAAGCTGATCGTGCTGGCCTGCCGGGTGCCGGGCGGTATCCCTCTCCTGGTCCGTACGCTCGCGATCAAGCCGATGCGCCGGCTGCCGGTCGGCTTCGGAGCGCTCACCGAGCGGCCGGTCCCCGACGAGATCGTCGACGGCTGGCTGCGCCCGCTTCTCACCGACAAGGCGATCCGCGAGGACTTCCGCCGCTACGGTCTGGGCGTACGCAGGACGGAACTGCTGGAGGCCGCGGAGGGGCTGCGGACATTCGACAAGCCCGCGCTGGTCGTGTGGGCGCTGGAGGACCGGATGAATCCGCGGGCCCACGGGAGGCGCCTCGCCGAGCTGCTTCCGCAGGGGCGGCTCCTGGAGATCGAGGACAGCGGCACCCTGATCGCCGAGGACCAGCCGGAACAACTGGTCGCGGCCCTGAGGGAGTTCATCGCCACCACGGGGTGACGGGGGCCGCGCCGGGGTACGGCCCGGCGGCCCCTTCCAGTCACTGTCGCGTCAGCGCGCTCTCGCGGCTTCCGCTGCGGTCACCGACGCCAGCAGCAGCTCCGCGTCGAAGAGCGAGGCGTCCGCGAGCCGGCTGGCCCCGGCGTAGGCGTTGAGCATGACCTTCGCGCTGCGCAGCGCGGCGGGTGACCGGCGGACCAGCGGTCTGATCCACCGGGTGACAGCGTCGTCCAGTTCGCTCTCCGGGACGACCTTGTGCAGTACGGAGAGCTCGGCGGCCTTCGCCGCGCTGAAGTTCTCCGCGGTCAGGATCAGTTCGCGGACCTTGGCGGTGCCCGCTTCGTTGAGCAGCCGGGGCAGCACGCCGCCCCAGGCGGGCGGCACCCCGAGCCCCAGTTCCGGCATCCGGTACCGGCTGGTGTCCGCGCCGACCCGCAGGTCGCAGAAGACCGCGAGCCCCAGCCCGGCGCCGACCACGCCGCCGTGCAGCCGGGCGATGGTCACCGCGTGGGCGGTGGCGAGCGCGTCACAGACCCGGCGGGCCTTGTTGGCCAGCGCGTGGAGCCCCGCTCCACCGGGGTCCGCGGCGAGCAGCGTGGCGAACTCGCTGCGCTCACCGCCGAGGCAGAAATTGTCCCCGGCGCCGGAAAGGACCAGCACTCTGATACCGGGATCGTCGTGCACGGCGTCGAGTACGGAGAGGAGTTCGTCGAGGACCTGGCCGGAAATCGCGTTGCCCGTCTCCGGAGTACTCAACTCCACTTTCAGTACGGCGCTTTCATGCGTCACACGGAGAGCCTTGAGATCTTCCACGATGTGCTTCTATTCCTTGTGCTCTGGCCCGTGGCATATGCAGTTCCTCGGGCTGACCGGGGCATTCCGTTTTTCTCCGGCCGGCTTGTCGGCCGGCTTCTCAGTCCTGGACGACCTTGAGTTCCGCCAGCCGGCGGAATGCCACACGCGGGGCCCAGACCGGGGTGCCACTGATGCGAAGCCCCGGCAGCCGCCTGAGCACACCGGTCAGCAGGGATGTCGCTTCCAGCCGGGCCAGCGGCGCGCCCAGGCAGTAATGAATTCCGCCGCCGAAGCTCAAGTGCGAGGCCCTGCGGTGGATGTTGAACATTTCGGCGCCGTCATACTTCTCCGGATCGTGGTGCGCGGCGCCGACGAGCAGCTGCACCATCTCGTCCTTGCGGACCAGCACATCACCGAGCACGGTGTCCGCCGGGGCGATCCTGCTGATCATGTGGATCGGCGGGTCGTAGCGCAGGACCTCGTCGATCACGTTCGGCAGGTGCTCGGGGTGCGTGCGCAGCCACTCCAGCTGGAGAGGGTGCTCAAGCAGCAGCCGGACGGAGGTGGAGAGCAGGTGGGAGGTGGTCTCCAGGCCCGCGAGCACCACGAAGAGCGCGAGGGAGTAGACCGCCTCGTCGGCAGCGGCCCGGTCGGGCTCCATCTCGTCCCAGGTCCGTATCCAGGCCGATACCGGATCGTCTCCCGGGTTCCTGCGGCGCTCCCGGACCAGGGCGGTGAAATACTCCCGCAGCCGCGCCGTCGCGGAATCCGAGAGCGTGAGCTGACTTGGCGAGGGGAATAATTCCTGGGTGAATACCTGATCGTGTGTGAGTTCCCGCATGAGCGGGTAATCATCGGGTGGTAGCCTCAGCCATTCCCCGATGACCGCAACCGGCAATTCCTCGCCGACCAGTCTGCAGAAATCGACTTCGCCGTCCCGCAGTTCCTCCGTCAGTCGATCGAGCAGCAAATCAGTGTTCCGGTCCACCGAATTGCTTATTATCTCAAGTGATTTACGGTCGAGTACGCGTTTTGCTGAGTTGCGCATTCGGGTGTGATCCGGCGGATTCAGCATGGGGAGTGTTTCCCCCATCTGGAGCGAGGCGGGGGCGCTCCAGCGAGTGGCGTCCTCCTGGCGAGTACGCCACTCGCTGCTCGGAACGGTCCAGGACCGGTCCCGCAGCACCTGGTCACACAGATCGTACGGAGTGACCAGGTGCCCACCCCACGGTGCGGGGAATACGTCCCCCATTTCCCTGAGTTCCGTATAGAAAGGGAAAGGGTTCGCCTGGCCTGCCGGTGTCCGCATACGAGAGAAGAGCGAAACGATGGCCCGCCTGTTGACAGGCGGGGTAGCCAGAGAAAGCTCCACTGCGACTCCTGTTGCAGAGATCACGTAAGATTTGCCAACCCTGTCTACCCGTGCGCCTGAACCTTCATGCGACGGTAAAGTCACTCAAGGTGTTGTGGATGTCACACCTTCCACCAGGTCAAGAATCCACTCCACCAGCTACCCTTTTCCGGCCTTCCGCGCCCCTGCGGGGCGGGCGTGTTTTCCGGTATACGGGGGCCGGTCGCGTAAGGCCTGGATGTGACCTTTTCCCTGCGTTCGGGCGTAAAGCGGGTCGGCAGTGCGGCCAGTGCGCGGTGGAAGGGTCCCGGCCGCCAGGTGAGCGTGTCCGCGGGCACCGCCAGATCGATGTCCGGCAGGGTGTTGAGCAGCTTCTCGATCGCCTGGACCGCGATCAGCAGCGCGGGGTCCTTGGCGGGACAGGCGTGCACGCCCGCGCCCCACGCCAGGTGCGCGCGCTTGCTGAGCGTCTGACGGCTCATCGACAGGGCCGGATCGCTGTTGGCGGCGGCGAAGCTGATGACGACCGGGTCGCCGGCGCGCACGGTCGTTCCGGAGAGGTCGACGTCGTACAGCGGGTAGTGCGCCGCGTAGTTGGCTATCGGCGGGCCGTTCCAGAGCACGTCGTTGATGGCGTCCTCGACGAGCAGCCCCGCCGAGTGCTGGCCGCCCGCGTACTTGTCGTCGGAGAGCAGCAGCCGCAGTGCGCTGGCGATGATGTTCTGGGTGGGCTCGGTGCCGGCCCCGATGAGCATGACCAGCTGGTGGATCATCTCCTCGTCCGTCAGCCGCGCCTCGTGCTGCATCAGCCAGGAGGTGATGTCCTCACCGGGCTGGGTGCGCTTCAGCGTGACCAGTTCGAACAGGGACTCCGTCAGGATCTCGTTGGCCTTCTCGACGTCGACGCCGTCGAACAGGCAGGAGATCCCGTACACCAGGCGGTCGCCGATCTCCGCGGGGCAGCCGAACAGATCGTTGAACACCAGGAGGGGTACCAACTGGGCGTACTCGGCGATGAGATCGGCCCGTCCGCGGCTGCTGAACTGCTCGATGAGATACATCGCCACGCGGTCGACGTGCCGGCTCACCCGGTGCGTGTCGATCCGGGCCAGCGACGACGTCACCGCCTGCCGCAGCCGCAGATGCTCGGTGCCGTCGGTGAACAGGCAGTTCGGCCGGTACGCCATCATCGGCAGGATCGGGCTGTCCAGCGGCACCTGACCCTCGCTCAGGGCGCGCCAGCGGCGCGAGTCCCGCGCGAACACGTCCGGGTTCTGGAGCACATGGAGAGCGGCCGCGTAGTCCGTGACGAGATGTGCCTCCACACCGGGGGACAGCTCGACGGGTGCCGCCGCGCCGTACGCCCGCATGTGTTCGTAGAAGGCTTCGGGGTCGGCGGCGAACTCGGGCCCGTGCAGCGGCACGCTCTGGCCGCTGTTGTGAGCGGGGCAGCCGGGAGGCGGACCCTGGCCTTCGGAAGGGTATTGCATGCCGAACTCCTAGGAAAGGCGAGACTGAAGATAGCGGACGAGGACGATCAGAGCATTCGCGGACGAGCGCTGATCGCGCGCATCGCAACTCACGAGAGGCGTCTCGGGAAGCAGGTCCAGAGCCTCCCTGATCTCCTTGTCCTCGTGATGCGTCCCGATGTCGAACCGGTTGACGGCGATGGTGTACGGAATTCCGTACTGCTCCACCAGGTCCATCACGGGGAACGACTCCTGGAGACGCTCGGGATCGACCAGTACGAGAGCTCCGAGTGCCCCGCGCGACATGTCTTCCCACACCTGGACGAAGCGCTGCTGACCGGGTGTTCCGAAGAGATAGAGCACCAGGTTCTCACTGAGCGTGAGACGGCCGAAGTCCATTGCGACGGTTGTCGTGGTCTTGCCGCGCGTTCCTTTGAGGTCGTCTATTTCCTCGCCGGCCCGCGTCATCACTTCTTCGGTCCGCAGCGGAGGGATCTCCGACATGGTCCCGATGAACGTGGTCTTGCCGACCGCGAAGTGCCCGACCACGAGGATCTTCGCTGCGGTCTGCACTGTTTCGTTCAGATAGACGCCGCTATCCGAAACGGGCTTGAAGGCCATTCAGCACCTCCTCGAGTATGCGTCGTTCGACACGCTCGGCCCGCGGAATGGGTTTGCGCGTGTAGAGATATCCCGCATCGGTGAGATCGGCGAGCAGGACACGGACGATGCCGACGGGCAGCTGAGTGTGCCCGGCGATCTCGGCGACCGCGAGGTATCCCCCGGAGCACAGCTCGACCAACCGGCGCTTCTCCGGGTCGAGATGCCCGACCGCGGGGCAGTTCTCGGCCACCGTGACCAGTGTGATCAGCGAGAGCTCTTGATCGTCCACCAGGCTGCGGCCGTTGGTGATGACGTACGGACGCACTAATTGCGGGGCTTCCGGTTCCTGGTCCGGGTCCTCTGTGGTCGTCATGCGCCGGCGTCGGCAATCTCGCGCGGGGGACTGGTCAGTGCCTTGCCGAGCTGGCTCACGAGCTGCTGCATACGGAAGGAGATCTCCGCCATGTCGACCTCGGGGGAGGCCGAGACGGCGAGGTAGGCGCCCTCGCCGGCGGAGATGAGGAACACCCAGCCGTGCTCGAACTCGACCAGCGTCTGGCGCCACTGGGGCCGGTTGCTCGGCGGGCCGCCGCAGAAGTCGGCCACCGTGCGGCTCAGGGACTGCATCCCGCTCATCGCGGCGGCGATGGTGTCGCCGTGGTCCTTGCCGACCTCCTTCGAGCGGGCCATGAGCAGGCCGTCGGCCGAGACGAGGATCGCGTGCCGCGCTTCGGGGACTTCCAGGGCGCTGTCAAGCATCCATGACAGGTCGTAGTTCACTGAGTCTCAGGCCCTTCGCTGCTTGCACTGGTGGAACGGCGTCCTGACTGGGTCCCCCGCTGGAACGCCCCCATCACGGAGGCGATCTGCTCGGTGGACCTGGCAGGGGCGGCCCCGGCGTCGGCTTCCGGCACGATGGAGATCGGTCCCCTTCTGCTGCGTTTCGGCAGACCGCCGAAGGTGGTGGCAGGGGCCGTTGCGGGTGCTGCCGCCGAATCCTCTTCGGGCGGCATCGGGAAGGACGCGGCCACGGTGGGAATCTCCTTCGCCTGGGGTTGGGGGGCGGGCTCCGGCATCGACGTGAGGAGGTCGTCGGGAAGGAGCACGACCGCGCGCACACCGCCGTAGGGCGACGTGGTGTCCACGGAGACACTGAATCCGTAGCGTGCGGCGAGCACGCCGATCACGGTGAATCCGAACTGCGGCGGGTTGCCGAGCCCCGCGACACCGGGGGAGCGCTCACTCGAAAGGAGCTTGGCCGCGCGGCTCTTCTCTTCCTCGTTCATGCCGACACCGGCGTCGTCGACGATGATGCAGACGCCCTTGGGCACCGGCCGGATGTTGATCTCGATCATGGTTTCCGGCGCCGAGTAACTGGTGGCGTTGTCCAGCAGTTCCGCCAGTGTCAATGCGACCGCTTCGACGGCGCGGCTCACGATGGCGAAATGGCTCTGGGTCCGGATCTCCACACGGGTGAAGTGACGGATACGGCCCTTCGCGCTGCGGACCACGTCGTAGAGCGACGCGTCCGTGCGCTGACGGCCGAGCCAGCCGTCGCAGAGCACGGCAATGGACTGGGCGCGCCGTGCGAACTGGGAATTCATGTGGTCAATGTCCAGGAGGTCCTGGAGAATTTGGAGCTCGCCGTACTTTCCCTGGAGTTTGGAAATGGCGAGCTGCTGCTCACTCGCAAGACCCTGGAGCGTCCGCATGGCGGATTTCAGAGCGGTTTTGGTGGCTTCTTCGGCCCGCTCCTTCGCCTCCTCCACGGATTCGGCGTAGTGTTCTTCCAGGGTGGTGTAGTGGCTTCTGAGTTCCTGCTTTTCCGTGCGGAGCTTGGAAATCGACTTTCTTCCGCGAACGATCGCGGTAGCGGCGACAGGAGTACCAGCTATCAAAGCCCAGAGTGCTGGATCCTGGAGGTACTGAGTCATAAGGCTCTCTTCGGGTGGCGGGGCCGCCGGGTACTGAATGTCTCGGGGGCGCGGTCGAGTGCACTCGTGGCCGCAGACATACGGGATCGGTCGCGCGCGTTCTCCTGCCCGACTGCCTTGAAAGGCCCGGCTGATGGCAAAGTTCCCCCCGGGGTGGCGGAATTCTGGCCCGACGCGCTGCGCAATTAAGCGCCATAGCGGGTTTGGTACCGCCTGGCAAGCGTGATGATCTTAGCACCACGAGATCGGGTGCCGTCCCTGGGGAATCGTTATCTTTCTGGCATCTGACGGAAATTCAGCAAGGTGCCCATATGGGGTCTTGTGGGCGTTGGCTATTTGCCGGACGTGCCCGATTGATCATGATTATTAATTCTTCGGGGTGAATGTCCGCCAGGTGCCGGGCCGGGACGGAGACCGTCCTGGCCGGGGCCGTCCGGACCCGTACCGCCCGGACCCGTACCGCCCGGACCCGTACCGTCAGGCCCGTACCGTCAGGCCGGTGTCGTCAGGGGGACGCGAGCCGTTCGATGGCGACCATGGCCGCGTCGTCGCCCAGGCTGCCGTCGGCGTGACGCAGCAGATCGACGCACAGATCCCCGAGGAGCACGTCCGGACTGTGGGCGCGGCACGTCGCGATCCGCTCGGGCAGCGGGTAGAAGCGGCCCGCCGAGTCGCGGGACTCGATGACGCCGTCCGTGTAGAGGAGCAGGATGTCGCCGACACCGAAGGGGAACGTCTGGGCGGTGAAGGCGGAACCGGCCAGCGACCCCAGCCCGAGAGGCGGCGCGGGCTCCCGGACGTCGAGCGAGCGCACCTGGCCGGATCGCAGCAGCAGGGGCGGCGGATGTCCGCAGCTGACCAGACGGACCTCCGGTTCGGTGTCCGGGATGTCCAGCACGGCCGCGGTCACGAAAGCCTCCGCACCGCGTTCGTCGTCCCCGTCATCGGGCAGCCCGTCGCGGTAGGCGGCGACCCCTGCCTCCAGTTGGGCCACGGCCTGCGGAAGGCCCGGCTCCTGGCGGGTCAGGGACCTGAAGGCGCCCAGGACCTGGGCTGCTTCGCCCATCGCGTCGAGTCCCTTGCCGCGTACGTCGCCGATGATCACGCGCGTCCCCCCGGCCAGGCGGGCGACCGCGTACAGGTCACCGCCGAGCTGCGCCTCCGCCTCCGCGGCCAGGTAGCGCGACGCGATGCGCAGTGTCCCGCTCCGCTCGGGCAGCGGCGGCATCACCACCCGCTGCACCGCCTGTGCCACCCAGCGGAGATGGCTCATCTCCCGTGCGTGCTGCTCCCGCAGATGGGCGAAGAAGGTGACGAAGACGGAGATCAGGAACAGCGCGATGATCTGGTAGGTGTGATTGAGGTCGTTGATGCTGGTGCGCGCGACGGCCACCAGTGACTGGGTCAGGACGGCGACCGCGCCGACGAACCCGGTCATACGGGCTCCGGCGAACGACGCCGTGATCGCCGGAGCCGCCACGAGGAAAGGGCCGAGATGGACGTCCGGCGGCGCGCTGAGGTCGAGCACCGTGACGGCGGCGATGAGGGCGAACGGCACCGCGATGAGCGCCTTCGGGCGTGGTCGGTCCTCGTGGAGCGGGCGCAGGATCCGCAGCGGGCTCATATCTCTGGATACCGCACGGGGGCCGCGCACGCTTCTCGTGGCCGCGCCGCCGCGGTCCCCGCGAGCCGGCTGCCGACCTCGGGGGCTCCGCACGCAGATGCGCGGGAATCACGGTGGTATGCGGTTGTATCCGTCTGTACGGAATGACACCACGGAACGGCCTTTTCGCCCCGGGAGGATGCGCCTTGCCCGCCAGCCCGAGTGTTCCCCCGCCGCCCCGGCGCGCCGAACCCCTGCAACGGCTGCTGTTCGGCGGCATCTACGGAACGATTCTCGCCAGCGCCCTGGCGGCCGCGCTGGGAAACGACAACGGCAGCCCGGACCCCGGATACGACGCGCTCTGGGTGCTGCTCACATCACTCGCGTCGGCGGCCGCGCACGGCTACGCCCATGCCATCGCCCACCGGACGGCCGACGGAGCGCCGGTCACGACCAGCACCGTACGGTCGGTGCTCACCGAGTGGCCGCTGACCGCCGCGGTACTGCCCACGGTGGCTGCCCTGCTCGGTGCGCACGAGGGCTGGTGGGGGGAGGAAGGTGCCATCGCGGTCGCTCTGGTGATCAATACGGTGGCGCTGTTCGGCTGGGGGTTCTGGGCCGCACGCGTGTCGGGCCGCAGCTGGGGCAAGGCGTCCCGGACCGGCGGCGTGGACATGCTGCTCGGGCTCTTCATCGTGGCGGCGAACATCCTGAGTCACTGAGTCACTGAGTCACTGATTCGCCGATTCGCCGATTCGCCGATTCGCCGTTTCGCCGAGTCACCGCGTCACTGACGTAGCTCTGTCCGGATCCGCCGCCGCACGGCCATGCGGCGGCCGCCGTCAGACCGCGCCCGGGTCCTGGTACACCGTGTCCAGAGCCAGGTACGCGCCTCCGCGGGCCGCCGCCGTGAAGCCCAGGCCGGACAGCAGGACTTCGCAGCTGCCCGCGGCCGGTGCCATGACCCGGTCCCGGACCGTGCGCCGGACGCGTTCGAGGATGAGGCCACCGATGTGGGTGAAGTACCCGCCGAGGACCACCGCGGCGGGGTTGAGCACATCCGCCAGCAGGGCGATGCCCAGCGCGAGGTCGTCCGCGATGCGGTTCAGGGCGTCGCGGGTGCGCGGGTCGCCCGCCTCGGCCCTGCGGCGGAGTTCGGCGAGCCGGGTCTCCAGATCGACCTCCTCGTCGTGGACTTCGTCGGTCCCGTCGGCCGCGAGGCGCAGGATGGCGTCGAGCCCGACCATGGTCTCCCAGCAGCCGTGGCGGCCACAGGAACAGGCGCGGCGGTCGGAGCCGAGCGGCATGTGGCCGACCTCGCCGGCGAAGCCGGTCGAGCCGCGCAGCAGCCGGCCGTCGCTGATGATGCCGGCGCCGACGCCGCGTTCACCGGTGATGCAGATCATGTCGCGTACGTCCGCGCACTGGGCCTGCGCGTACTCCGCGACGGCGGTGACCTTCGCGTCGTTCTCGACGAGCAGCGACGGCGGGACGCCTGCCAGGCGGGCGCGCAGCTCGTCGGCCGCCCGGACATCGCGCCAGCCGAGTGTCGGCGCGTACTCGACGGCGCCGGCGCCGGTGTCAATGACACCGGGAACGGCCAGGGTGGCGCCGACCGGGCGGATGCCGGCCCGTTCCAGCGCGTCGAAGCAGTCCTGGAGCGAGCGTGCCGTCAGGTCGAGCGCCGCACCGGCCCCGAGCTGCGCGACCGCCACCACGTCCCGGTGCTCGTAGACGGTTTCGCCGGTGAGGCCGAGGGCGAGGACGTGCACATAGCTGGTGCTGATCTCGATCCCGACACCGCAGATGTCCCGGCCGTCGAGGTGTACGAGAGTGCCGGGCCGGCCCACCGCGCCCTCGCGTCGCGCGGGCCCCTCACGGAGGAGGCCGAGTGAGACGAGTTCGGCCACCAGGCTGGTGACGGTCGGTTTGGGCAGGCCCGTGGTGCTCGCGATCTGCGCCCGTGACCGGGGCCCGGTGTCGCGCAGAATGCCCAGCACCACAGCGAGGTTGGTGCGGCGGACGGACCGCCGGTCCCGCGGCTCGAAGGGCCCGGACTGCACCGTGCCCGCCGGTGCGGGCGCTCGCGGGTCAGTTCTCACTCGTTCCTCGTCTCCCGCTCGCCTCGGCACGACCCACATGATGGCAAACCGCCGGGCGTCCGTGCCGGCCGGCAACGGATCCCGGCCGTCAGGTGCCTTGACAGCCCAGTAATTAGTTCGGATTCTAGTCGAACTAATCAGCGCCTGTGGATCCCGCGTGTTTCCGCAACCGCCGGTCGTGCGCACTGGCCGCCGTGCCGCCCCTGGGAGGCCCGGCCACGAGAGGGGTATCTGTGTCAGCCCGTTCCAGAACGAAGCTCGCGTGCGCGCTCGCCGCGGCCGCCATGTTCGCCGCGCCACTGGCCGGTGCACCGGCCTCCGCCGACTCCCCGGCGTACACGGTCACCATCGGTCAGAAGGGCGCCTGGACGAACCCCGACGACTCGCCCGCCGCCACCTACATCGACAAGGACGGGTCCTTCCACTACCAGCAGGCCCACTCCCTGTACGGGAAGGACGACTCGCGGGCCTGGACGTTCTTCCGGGGGAAGGACTTCGACTCCGCGACCCCCGACTCCGCGCTGAACGACGCTGTGAACCCTGCCAACGCCAAGGACCGCAACGGCGACACCACCTGGCGGTGCAACAACAGCCCCACCGGTCGCGAGGCCACCTACGCCCCTGCCACGTCGAGTTACTCACAGAAGAACTTCTGCGACCTCATGGGCGTGTGGGTGGACCCGGACACGGGTGACTGGTACGGCCTGGTCCACAACGAGTTCACGCCGCAGCCGCACGGTGACGGCCTGCACTACGACGCGATCGACTACGCCGTCTCCAAGAACCAGGGCAAGACCTGGGACATCAAGAACCACGTGCTCACCTCGCCGTACAGCACCAAGCGCGGCGATGACAAGGCGTTCCCGCACGAGACGTACGACTACGGCAACGGAGACCCGAGGCTGTTCGTCGACACCGCGTCCGGCTACTTCTACGTCTACTACAACTCCCGTGTGATCCCGAAGGCCGGATCCCCCGGCGGCTGGACGGACGGCAGTCTCGCGCACGTCGCCCGCGCCCCGATGTCCGCCAAGATGGCGCCCGGCTCCTGGCAGAAGTGGTACGACGGCTCGTGGTCCCAGCCCGGGATCGGCGGCCTGGAGAGCAACATGGAGCCGGTCGACGCCGCTCACCCCACGGGCTACACCCCCGTCGCCCACGACTACGACCCGGCCAACTCCGGAAGCGTCGCGGAACAGCAGGCGGCAGGTGAACTGCCCTCCAAGTCGGACCTGTTGACCATGAACGTCGCCTACGACGCCTATCTGGGGCTGTACGTCGGCGAGCCCGAGTCCATCCACCAGGACAGCACGGAGCCACAGCGGTTCTACGTGACCGACGACCTGGCCACCCAGAAGTGGCGCCTGGCCGGCGACTCCGGCGACTACCGGACGGGCTCCTGGTACCGCTGGATGCTGGACTCGGTGAACAAGACCGGCTCCACCGTGGTCGGCAGGACGTTCCGCAGCTACTGCTCGTACTCGTGCTCCGGCGGCGTGGACGGCGAGTACTACGACACCACCATCGGGACCGGTAAGCCCGCCGCGCCCGTCGCCTCCGGCACGGCGTACACCATCACCAGCGGCGGCGGTCGCGTTCTTGCCCAGGCGGGCAACGGCAAGGCGGCCGCTTCGCTGCCCGCCGGTGACCACTCCGCTCGCAGCCGCTGGGTGTTCACACCCCGGGGCGACGGCTCGTACGAGATCGCCAACGCTGCCACCCGGCAGCTGCTCGGGGTCGACTCCACCAGCGACGCCGGACGCGCCTGGGGCAGTACGCCCGGCGTGACCAGGGCGCCCGCGGGCGGCCCCACGGTCGGCCAGCAGTGGTTCGTCATTCCCGGCTCGACCGTCGGGGGACGGAATACCGGTACGTTCCGGCTGGTCAACCGGTACAGCGGCCTCGTCATCGGGATGTCGGGCGAGAAGGGCCGGCATGCCGAGACCACCCCCACCCGCGCCTGGACGGACACCACCGGCAGCACTGTCGGCGGAGCACGGACGGCGGCCGAGCAGACGCTGACCCTCAAGCCCGCCGCACGGACCTCGGCATCCGCCCACCGGACGTCTGCCACCGTGTCCCCGGCCCACCGCAAGGGCGACTGACCCCCGGGCCGTTTCCCGCGCCCGCGACAGCGGGTGCGGGACCGCGGCGCGCCCGGCCCGTTTCCCGCTTGCCGGGGCCTCGTGACACCGGGGTACTACGGCACCATGCCCCAGGAGGCCCCGACATGCCCGCCCGCTACCACCTGCGCTTCCAGATCCGGCCCGGTGCAGCCGCCGGCCGGCAGGCCGCCGAACTCGCGGCCTTCTGCGGGGAGTCCGGCGTCGAAGAGGTCGTCCTGCTGATCGCCGCCGAGGAATTCCACGACGGTCACCCGTCCGGGCCCGAGGAGGACCGTCTGTAGGACACCGCGGCCGCCACGGCGGCGGTGCTCATGGACGCCGGCCTCGGCGTCAGCCTCAATCCGTGGGTGACGACGGGTCATGCCGACCGTGGCCGGCGCGACCGCCACGGCTTCGCGCCCATGGTCGGCCCCGACGGGACCGTCGCGGCCGGGCAGGCCTCGTTCGCCTGCCCGCTGTGGCGGGCCTGGATCACCGCGCACTTCGCCCGGTTCGCAGGTCTGGGCCTGCGCACCCTGTGGCTGGAGGACGACTTCCGCTACCACAACCACGCGCCCCTGCCCTGGGGCGGCGGCTTCGAGCCGTTGATGCTGGAGCGTCTGGCCTCGCCGGCCGGCGGGCCGGTGACCCGGGAACAGGTGGTCGCCGCCGTCACCGCCCCCGGTCCCGCGCACCCCTGGCGGGCCCAGCTCCAGCAGGTGTGGCGCACCGCGCAGCTGGAGGTCGCGGCGATGGTCGCGCAGGCCGTCGAGAAGCACTCCGGCGGCCGCTCCCGGCTGGGGCTGATGAGCTCCGGGCCTGACGCGCACAGCGTGGAAGGACGGGACTGGACGGCGCTGTTCGACGCACTCGCCATCGACGGCGAGGCTGTTCACCGACCCCACTTCGCCCCCTACAGCGATGCGCCAGGCCGGGCCCTCAGCTCCTCCGTGTGGCTCCTGGAGCTGCAGCGCGCGTTGCGGCCCCCCTTCGTCCGCAGCGAACCGGAGATCGAGAACTGGCCGCACACCTCCTGGTCGAAGTCCGACACACAGACCTGGTCGGAGATGGTCACCGCGCAGCTCTCGGGCGCGGACGCACTCTTCCTCAACCTCCACCCCATGCACTCCGGACATGCCCGCCGCCACCCGCGCATCGCGGGCCTGCTGCGCCGCTCCCGCCCCGCTCTCGATCTCGTGGCCGAACGCGCGGCCGGAGAGCTCGGCACCTGCGGCGTCCAACTGCCCGTCCGTCCGCAGGCGTCCGCCCTGACACGTACCCGCCACTCCGGCCACCTGGACGACCTGGAGCCCGACACAAACTCCGCGGCCGACTTCCTCCTGCGCTACGGCGTGCCGGTGACGGCCCAGGATTCTCCGGTGCGGGTGCTGTTCGGCCGGCAGGCGTGGGCGTTCGACGACGCCGAGGTGCGGCATCTGCTCGCCGGCGGGCTGCTCCTCGACGGAACCGCCGCGCACGTGCTGAGCGAACGCGGCTTCAGCGACCTGCTCGGGGTCACGGCCGACGAGACAGTCGGCCGTGAGGAGCCGGCTGCCCCTGGTCCGTACGCGTACGAACACCTGAGCTCGTACGCGTACGAGCACCTGAGCCCGGCGGGGCTCTGCGACGTCGAGGACGTCCACCTCAGCGTCAACGTCCAGCCGGCTCTCGCACGGCTGCGTCCCGCGGTCGGCACCGAGGTGTGGACCACCGTCCGAACCCCGGACGGCCGGAGCTGGGGCGCCGGACGCTGCCTCCACACCAACGACCTGGGCGGACGCGTCGGCGTACTCGCCGCCACTGCTCCACACCTGCTGCCGCACGACGACGCCGGGCGTTCCCTGCTGCACCGCATGGTGCGCCGTCTGGAAGGCGCCGCGGCGCCGAGGCTGCCACTGGTCAGCGGCGGCCCCCATCTGATCCCGAGACTGGCCCGCACGCCGCAGGGGCCGCGCCTCGCCATCGCCAATGGCAGCGCCGACCCGGCCCGCCCGCGGATCTCCCTGCCCGGGGGATCGGGGAAGGCGGCCGCCACCTTGCTCGCGCCCCTCTCGGACCCTGCGCCCGCGCCGCTCGTCTCGGCCGACCGCATGCTCACCGCGGGGCTCGAACTGCCCGCCTGGGGGTGGCTGCTGGTGGAGTGGACGCCGAATGCGGATGTGGGGAGGGGGGACGAGGAGAGGGGCGGCGCTGATTCGTTGAGGGAGCGGGGTACGGGCCGTCCCGGCGGTTCGGAATTGCCGAAGCCTGCCCGTGGATGAGCCGAGCAGGTCCCCATAAGACAGTGGAATGACCCCGAACGGATCAGACTTACCCCCATTCAGGAGAGCGCGCTGTGTGTCGAATTGTGCACGGGGGTGATTGCCGTGGTGCGCGCAGTAGGTTCCTCCTGCTGAGGCGATTGGTTTCCTCCATGGGCCGTTCGACGGCGAATTGTGTGAACAGTGAGCCGTTCGTGTCGGCGCACAGGGGGACCTCGCCTCACGGCATCTACCCATCGGTCTGTGATCTCGTGGAGGCAGCGCGTGTTCCCCAAGCCCAAGACCAGCAAGCTCGTCATGGCACTGACCGCCGGTGCCATGGCCGTCGGCGTGGCCGCAGGTCCGGCCCTGGCCGGCGACAGCAGCATTGGCACGACCTACAAGGGCCAGGCGACGACCACGGCCACGTCCTACTACAAGGGGCGTGTGACTGCCAGGACGGGTGTGCTGGTCCGGAGCGGCCCGAGCCAGCGCTACCGCGTCGTCGGCTCCTACTCGTACAACTCGATCATCCCGATCGTGTGCAAGGTGCGCGGCGAGAACGTGCTCGGTAACAACCTCTGGTACAAGACGCCCAAGGGCAACTTCGTATCGGCGCGGTACGTCGCGAACGTGGGCAGCATTCCGCGCTTCTGCTGAACGCAGGAAGAAAGTCCCCTCGCGCGGTGATATTCCTGCTGTGCAGCGATATGGCGCAAGGGGCTTGATCCGCATCCTGTTGCATTCGTCGCCGGCCCTACGCTCCTGGGGGCCGGCGACGAAGCGTTTGCCACGAACCTTCGCTCAGATGTCGCGGAACTCATAGACAAAGCTTCTGACCTGCACAAATGACCCCTCTTGAAGATCACCTTGCACGGTTGTTGCACAAGCCGCACGGAGCAGGAGTCACGCGGCCCTGGCGTAGGCGCTCCGGACCGCGATGCGGACCTTGGAACCGGCTCCCACGACCCGGTGCACGTATTTACGCAGGGTAAACGCGGGATCGGCGTGGCCGAGGCGGTCCGCGAGCGTGTACACGTCTACCCCGCCGTTGATCATCATCGACGCGTACAGGTGCCGGAGCGCGTGCATCATCACGTCGCGGGACTTCTCCCAGCGTCGTCCCTTCGCGTCGGGCTCAAGGGGCTTGATGAGGCCGGCCGACGCCAGGGCGGGCTTCCAGCGGTAGGAGTTGAACCAATTCGACTGAATGGCGGTCTTCTCCCGGGTGTAGAAAATCAGCCGCACCGTGGTCGGGTCGCCGCCTTTGCTGCCCCACGGTCGGGTCACCTCGACCGGCGGGTACTTCTCCATGTGCTCGCGCAGGGGGATGGCCACGTCGTCGGTCAGCTCGACCCACCGGTCCTTCGGGTCCTCGTCGTCTCCGCCCTTGGGGAGGGCGTATACGAGGAACGAGCCGTCGTGGACTACTTGCCGTTGCACGTGCACCATGGCGCCGTCCGGATGTGCCCAGTCGATGTCTTCTGGTGACAGGCCGAATATCTCTCCTTGCCGAAGGCCCAGGCCGCGACCACAGTCGACGAGAGCTTTGTAGCGGCCGGGAAGTTCGGCACGGATCTTCTCGGTGTCCTCCCATGTCAGGGTCAGCTCGGCCCGGCCGCCACCTCCCCGCTTCGGCTTGGCGTCCTGCACCGATTTGGCGAGGCACGGATTTTTGTGTATCAGGCTGTCGTCCACGGCCAGGTCAAAGACAGCCCGAAGATTGTCGAAGACCAGGCGCAGCGTGGAACTTTCGAGCAGCCTGCGACGGTCGTGCAGCCAGTCCAGCAAAGATGAGGCGTTCACGTCCTTTACGCGCATCTTCCCAACTGCGGTAGGAACGACGTGCAGGAGAATCCGCTCCTTGTGGCGTCGGTAAGTCCGTGGATTCTTGTGTTCGTGCCCCTTGAGCCACGTAAGGGCGAGTTCACCGACCCTGACCTCACCGGCACGAGGGTTGATGTACGAGCCGTCGTCCACTCCGGACCGCATCTTGGTCTCGTGCTTGCGGGCTTCGACCTCGGTGCGGAACAGTTCCGTCTGCTGGACATCTTCCCGGTTGCGCCATCGGGCCTGCCACCGCTTCCCCGTCCCGTGATCCCGCGTCGGGACTTTGCCGTGTTCCTTGCAGGTCGACTCCCCCCCTTTTGGGCGCGACTTGTGCCAGCGGTCGTACGGCATCGACTCAACTCCTAGTTTCCAACGGCCCTTTGAGTCTATTTGTGGACTCTTTTTAATCAGGGCCATCGTCGACGGCGAGATTGTCTGCCCGTTCATCGCGCCCTGAGTGAATTGAATGTTGATCCAGGCGAGCTGAAGATGTCAAATGCATTCTTGGGGTCTTCGTGACAAAGGGTGCAGAGCGGTAGAGAAGATTTCACCTAGGTGAATGCTCGCTGAGGGTTCGGCGAGCCCTCGCCGAACCCTCAGTGAAAATTCGCCGGTGTCCTTCGAGAGTTCGCAAGAGTCGTAGGCATTTCGTCGAGAGGCCCTCTGTTTGGTCCGGCCGGAATTTAATGCAAACGTTCCGTGTGCCACCACGGCGGAATGCCGCTCACGTGGTTCTTTCCTGCCCGCTTCGAACCGTTCTGGAGTGCCCATGCGTCGAACCACTGCCCGCGCGGAAGAAGTAGCTGGCGGCGTGGGGGACCATTGTCCCTTGATGAGTGCGGAGGAGCTGGCCGACTTTCTGGGTGTACCTCTGAATACGGTCTACATATGGAATCACCGACACCAGGGGCCGCGAGCCCACAAGGTCGGCCGCTATTTGCGCTACCGCTGGCCGGAGGTGGAGGCATGGCTGGAAGCTCAAGCGGTGAAGCGCGCGACCTGATCGGCCAAGATTGGCTGGTGCCCTTGTCCTTGGTCGGCGACAGAACCGGCGTAACACCCGAACGGCGCTGCCGTCCAGCATTTTCCCAGTTCAGAGCGCTGCGGCACGATGAAAATCAGCGGCCGGGTCGAATTTCGCCGTGCGTGTCCAGAGCGACTAGGTACGCACGAACCCGTCGACGTGCCCACTCTGCGCGGCATCGCCGTGCCGTGTGCGTAGGAGGCGCCTTGCCCTCATGCCCACCAGTTGTGAGGGTCCATCCCTCCCTTATGGCTGCGCCGCCATGACGGTCCCGCACTACTGTTGGAGTTGACGACCTGACGTGTCCATTTCCAGCTTAGGGGGCGGATTTTCCCAACGAGGCACGAGTGTTGCGATGAATCGTATGATGTGTCAGAACCGCTTACGGGTGGGGTACTTGAGGCGGTTGCATTCGCCTGGGCCAGTCAGGGCGCGGGCCTCATCGCTCGGGGGACGTCGTTGTACCTTGCCTGCCTGTACGCGGAGAACTTCCGGATCTTCGGCGCGGCGCCGCAGAAGGACGGCGACAAGGACGCCAGCCTGAGCCTGGACTTCGGTCCGGCCACGAACGTCCTCGTCGGCGAGAACGACAGCGGCAAGACGGCCATACATCGATGCGATCCGCCTGTGCCTGCTGACGACCGCGGCTGACTTCTACCGCATCGCGCGCGACGACTTCCACGTCGGACCGGACGGCCGCGCGGGCACTTTCAAGATCACCTGCGGGTTCAAGGGCCTCACGACGGAAGAACAGGCCGTCTTCCTTGAGTTGCTGACCACGGACGATGAGGGCAACGTAGCCCTCTACGTCACCGTCAAGGCGGAGTTGATGGACCCGCTGCGTCCCCACCGCGTCGCGATGACCACGCGCACCGGCCGTGATGGGCAGGGGCCGGCCCTGGACGGTGCCGCACGTGAACTGCTGAAGGCCACCTACCTGCGGCCCCTGCGGGACGCCGAGGCGGAGTTGCGCTCCGGCCGCGGATCACGGCTGTCGCAAATCCTGGCCGGCTACCCCGCCATGCGCGCACAAGGTGAGGACGACTTCGACGAGGAGAGCGGCAGCGCCTCCACCCTGGTCGGCATCCTGCGCCGTGCGGAGCGGCACATCAGCGACAACGAGGCCATCAAGACGGCCCGGGACGACATCAACACCGGTTACCTGCAGAAGTTCTCCATCGGTTCCGACGTCCTGCGCGGTGAGATCGGCGTTGCGGGTGATGCCACGCTCGCCCGCGCGCTGGAGCGGCTGGAACTCACGCTGTTCGCGGGTACGGGGGAGTGGACCAGACACGGTCTGGGTTACAACAACGCCCTGTTCATGGCGGCCGAACTGCTCCTGCTCGGCAACAGCGTCATCGCGCCCCTTCTGCTGATCGAGGAACCCGAAGCCCACCTCCATCCGCAGCTTCAGACCCGCATCATGGACCTCCTGCGGGATCGCGCCGAGACCGCGAACACGGTGGAGACGCCGCCGGTCCAGGTCATCCTTACTACCCACAGCCCGAACCTGGCCTCGGCCATCCCGGTCGAACACCTCACCCTCGTCGCCCGCGGATCCACCTTCCGCCTGGCCCCGGGCCTGACCAAGCTGGATGAGGGCGACTACGCCTTCCTCACCCGTTTCCTCGACGTGACCAAGGCCAACCTGTTCTTCGCCCGCAGCGTCGCAATCGTCGAGGGCGACGCCGAAGCCATCGTCCTGCCCGCCCTCGCACAGGCGGTCGGCCGGTCGTTCAGCGAATGCGGCGTCAGCGTCGTCAATGTCGGCGGCGTCGGCCTCTTCCGCTACAGCCGGATCTTCCAACGCGAGGGCGAGCAGATACCGGTCGCCGTGGCCTGCATCCGGGACCGGGACCTGGTTCCCGCAGGTACCTCCGCGGAGATGCGCAAGAAGCTGAAGTGCTCGGCGGAGATGACCAAGCAAGGGATCGAAAAGCACGTCGCAGGGTTGAAAGAGGAGGACAGCGGCCACGTACGCACCTTCGTCTCCAACCACTGGACGCTGGAGTACGACCTGGCCGCCAGCTCCTGGACCATGGCGACCCTGATGCACCAGGCCGTTCGTGCCGCTGTCGCTTCCAAGACCACCTGGCCCACCGCGGACAGACTCGCCGACCTGGACCGACTGGCGCAGGAGGAGGTCAAGAAGTGGCGAGAGAGCAACGTTCCCCTGGAAAAGGCGGCCTTGGACATTTATGAGCCGCTGCGCATGGGCCGGGGCAGTAAGCCGATCGCCGCTCATCACGCGGCCCGGCTGCTGCAGAGCACGCCCGTGACCGATGAAGACCTGCCGCCCTACCTCGTGGCCGCCTTCACGTACCTGTGCAGGGAGGTCTGAGCGATGACATCCCCCTACGCCCCCGACGCCTTCATCAATTACAAGGTCGAATCCCTCGCCCAGCAACTCGGCCTCGACCTGCCCCACCTGGAACAGTGGAACTTCATCCAGAGCCTGGAATCCATGGACCTCCAGGCAGCTCCCGGCTCGGGAAAGACCAGCCTGATCGGTCTGAAGCTCGCCCTCCTGGGCCAGGCATGGGCTTCGCCGACACGCGGCATCTGCGTCCTGTCCCACACCAACACGGCCAAGGACGAGATCACCCACCGCCTCACCGCCACACCGGCGGGACGCCGCCTGCTGCAGTACCCGCACTTCATCGGCACGATCCAGGCCTTCACCAACACCTTCCTCGCCCTGCCGGCCCTACGGTCCCGGGGCATTGAAGTCCAGACCGTCGACGACCACGCCTACGCGGACGAAGCCCTCCGGCTGCTCGAACGCCACCCCCGGTTCCGGAAACTCAACACCGCACTCGGACACCGCACGAACGGCCCCGCACTCGTCGCTGAGGCCCGCTACGTCTGCGACGGCGGAGACCTTATCGCGACAGGACCTGACGGCACTCCTCCCTTCAAAGCATCCAGTGACAGTGGCCAACAATTCGCCGCGCTCAAGGAAATGCTCACCGAGCGAGGCGTCTTCCGCTATCACGACATGTTCGCCCTCGCCGAGCACCACCTCTTTCATCACCCCCAGCTCGCGCTGGCCGCCGCCCACCGCTTCCCCTTCGTCCTCCTGGACGAAATGCAGGACACCAGCGACCTCCAGCAACGCCTGCTCGACAAGGTCTTCGGCCCGCCGGGCACGGTCGTCCAGCGCGTGGGTGACATCAACCAGCGCATCTTCGCCGACGCACCGGATGCCGCACAGCCCTCGTCATTCCCCCTGCCGCACGCCGCCCAACTCCCCGTCAGCCGCAGGTTCGGCAGCAAGATCGCAGCACTCGCCAGCGACCTCACGGTCCACCGCCGCCAACGC
Organism: Streptomyces sp. NBC_01471; assembly: GCF_041438865.1. Classification (NCBI taxonomy): domain Bacteria; kingdom Bacillati; phylum Actinomycetota; class Actinomycetes; order Kitasatosporales; family Streptomycetaceae; genus Streptomyces; species Streptomyces sp. NBC_01471. The sequence continues at coordinate 1,402,499 of NZ_CP109450.1, read as the reverse complement.
ATCGACGGCGCCGGCCACGACGGGGCCGTCGCCCTCCTGCTCTTCGACGACGACACCGTCGCGGAAGTGGTACCGGCCTTCGAACGGATGGCAGCGGCCACGGTCCCCCGCCAGCTGCTGTTGGACAACCCGCCCCGCGTCCTGGGCGCCCGCCTCACGCGGGGAAGCGCCAAAGCCTTTCCGCAATCCCTCTCCTGCTACGTACCCGGCTTCACCAGCACGCCGGTCCAGACAACCGGCAGTCTCATCACGACGGCACGCGCCGCCCAGGCCCAGCGGCGATCCGGCGACAACCACGCAGCGATCACGCTCATGTGGAACGCAATCCGTGACGTAGCCCGACTCGCCAGTGTCGGCGGTCTGCCCCCGCTGAGGCGACTGGACCGAGACCCTGCCACCGCCGGAGGCAGGGCACGCCTGGTTCTGCACGATCTGCTGACCAGCCCTCTCAACAGCCACGTCGAGTGGGCAGTCCTCACCGCCCGGCTTCTGCGGCTGCTGCCGGACCTGACTCAGAGCCCCTTGAAAGGTGTCGCCCGTCTGGCAGATCCTCTTGCCCACATCCCGTACATCGCCCAGCCAGCGCCCGTGCTCGATGCGTCGGCTGATGCGGACCACGTTATGGTGGCGTCGGTTGCAGGATCGATCCAGAGCGCCAAGGGCGAAACCCACGCGGCCACACTCATCCTCGAATGCCTGGAACGCAGCGGCAAGAAGCACGACGTACACGAGGTTCTCGGACTCCTGAGCCGACAACAGGACGCCTCCAAAGCCCTGATCACGATCCAGCGCGCGGCACAACTCGTCTTCGTGGGCGCCACCCGCCCCACTCACCTGCTCGCCTTCGCCGCGCACCGCACAAGAGCCGAACCGTACGTCGAGGCGATGACGGCCCGCGGCTGGTCTGTCCACGACAGCGGTCTGCGCTAGAGCGGATCTTCGTATCAGTGCGTGGGCCTTGAACGACTTGGGCGAGCATTCCGTATGATCGATCAAGAGTGGGAAACGTTTGGATTGCATGGCAAGACGACCGTTGTGGAGGGCCGAGGGCTCGCACTAGGGTCATCACTGTCGCTCCGGCGACGGGGCAGGTGTGACAGCACTAGCCTGACCTGAAGACAGGGGCTCGTGCCCGTGACCCGGGCAGCAGTGCCTCAGTTGTGCCTGGTAGGCGGCGTGGTCGTCGTGGGTAGCGGCAGCCGCGGCTGGCAGTACTGGCGCGTTCAGACCATTCCGTGAAAGGCTTCCTACCGGTAGGTAAGTAGGGACAAGTCGCCGGGATCAGTACCTGACGGCTGTCGCGGACGATCACCATGCCCTTGCGGCGGTGCTCGGACAGCCGCTCCAACACATCCCGGTACGCCGCGCGCTCGACGGCGTTCAGCGCCTTGCGCCGGGCCGCGACGCCTGTGGTGCCGCACTCCGGGCGACCGCGTCCCAGCCCTGCGCCAGGTACGCGGCACCGACTGGGCGCCGTGCTGCCGCCACGAGGCGACACTTCGACGGCTCCCCAGGGACGGTCAGCTGGGGTGCTGAACCCGGCAGGCCTGGAACAGATTCGCGCCCGGCGTCTGCAGATCATGGCGGCTCGATCACTACGGGCCGCCTCCGCCCCTCTCGCTGGCCTGCGTAGAACACATGGATAGGGTCGCGGTACCCGAGCTGGAGAGGTAGCCGCATGGACCCCGAGATCGTGATCGCGCAGACGACGAGTGACGACGAGGAGCAGGCGAAGACCCTCGCCAGAGGCGCTGTTGAGAGCAAACTGGCGGCGGGCGTCCACATTGATGCGCCCATCACCGCCTTCTACTGGTGGCAGGGGAAGGTCGAGGCGGCTCAGGAGTGGCGGATCTCCTACATGACGTCGTCGGATCGCCTCCCCGCGCTGGAGGCATGGCTGCACGAGAGGCACCCGTACGACGTCCCCCAGTGGATTACGCTGCCTGTGACCGGAGGGTCGGAGGCGTACCTGTCCTGGGTCGTCGATGAGACGCGCCCGCGGTAGAGGTCTCCACTACAGCGCCTCGCTCTCACCGAGCCTGTGCGCTTCGACGCTTCACAGCGTCGCGAACGTCAGCAGGTGGCTGGCCAGGTCATGCTCAGTGTCGGGGAGCCCGGCAGCGATGGCCTGGGCCCGCTGCCGGCCCATGGTGTTGGGCTTCGACGCCGCCGCTGCGGCGAACCGGTGCGCGACGTAGGCCCCGCGGTCTACGTCGCCGCCGCACAGAAGGGCGGACGCCAGGTCACCCAGGACGACCACACCGGACTCGGGTAGTTCACCGCCGAGGCGCTCGACTGCGGAGTCGGCTGTGGCCGTCAGCTCCTGACGCTTGAGTTCGCCGTAGACCGAGAGGGTCAAGGAGTCCATCCGGTACGGCGTCACGAAGCGGACCCACGCCTGCTCGCTCGTGTGGTCGGCGAAGTCATAGGCGAACTTGGCCTGGTCGAGAGCACGAAGGGCGCCGGCGTCATCGCCTGACTGAGCGGCCTCCTCCGCGTACCGGCCCAGGGCCCACGCTGCGGCGGTTGCATTGCCACGTCCGCGTACGTCCTGAGCTGCCTGCGAAAGCATCTCCAGCGCCTTCGCAGGGCTGGGGGCACCGTAGCTCGCGTAGCCCAGAGCGAGGGCGCGCAGCGGGGGGTGTCCAGCCTTCTTCGCGCACTCCGAGGTCACTCCGTAATAGGAAGTGGCCTTGTCGTGCTCGCCGAGGTCCCAGGCAACCCATCCAGCTAGAGCAGCGGTCTCCCCCGCCGCGATGGTCAGGGCTCGCTCGTGGGCTCCGGCGCGGGGAAGGGCTGCGGTGATCGCGTCCAAGTGCGCCTCGACCCGAGACTGCAGGCTGAGCGCGCTCTCGTTCAGCTCGTCCACGTGCAACCGGGCCGCATGATCGATAAGCATCGCCGCGGACTCAGGGTCGATCTTGGAACCCTTGCTGAGTGCGTAGGCCAGCCGGCCCCACGGCTCGGCCGCCGCAGCCGCACCGATGACTGCGCCTCCCAACAGCGTTCGGCGTTTCACGTCGTCCAGGTCCTCCGCCTCGGCCTTGTTCTTCTCTCGCCGCCTGGCGCGGGCGGCTTTCGCCTCGCGCAGCAGCGGCTCCAGCGGGACGCCGCAGGCCAAAGCAATGTTCCCCAGGGTGTGGTCCGTCGGAACGTTGGCACCGTTCTCGTACCGATTCACCTCTCGGCGGGTCATCGTTGCCCGGCCGGAAGCGGCGTTGATCGCACCGGCCTGCTCGTCCTGCGTCCTATTCGCGTTACGCCGCAGGTGACGGAGCAGCTCGGCAAATGGATCCACCGCCATGAGTCTGACCCCTATCCGTGGGAGAAAGCCAATACTTCCCTCAACTCCCCCCTGCTTTTCCCCCTTGACAAAGATTTCCCCCCTCCGGTTTCCCCTGTTCCGGATCGCGCAGCCACGGTGCGATGTGCGCATGACCACGTACCGGACAGCAACGCCACCCCGACCTGGAGGCGCCGACGGTGGTGCCCACGTCGTCGGCGCCGCGCCCGCTCGGTGTCCGCTGGCCTCTCACGTCTTCGAGATGGCCATGGAGCCGATGGATGTGCACGTCGCTCAGGCACGACGAACCACGGCCACCGTCCTGAAGCAGTGGTCGTTGCCGGAGGCGCCGGCAGAGGACGCCCGGCTTGTCGTCTCGGAGTTGGTGTCCAACGCGATCATCCACGGTTCCGGGGATGTCCGACTGCGTCTGCGACACGACGACCATGAGCTTCGAATCCGAGTCACCGACGACAGCACCGCACCGGCGAGGCGACGACGTGCACGTGCCGCCGGCCTCGGTGGTCGAGGGCTGCACCTCGTCGCCTGCCTGTCGCTTAGGACTTGTCCGGGCGATCATGTTGCTGGTTAGGGTGCGAGCGTGGCCAAGACGAGCGTGAGCAACGAAACCAGCAGCGTGGTCTGCCTGTGGGTTGAGCCGTGGGGAACTGATCACTGGATGGGGCCGGGCGAAGAGTTCACCGTCGTGACCGAGACGGACCCGGAGCACTCGCCGTTCAACGTGGTTGTGCATGATCAGGGCATCACGGTGTGGGTGAATTCGGGCAGCGACGCCGAAGTCTTCGACAAGAACGGCGACCTGGTCCCGTGTGGGCATCAGCGGCCGGCGGAGGGCGACCACTGAGGTGTGTTTTGCCGTCAGGTTCGGAGCCAGACGACGATGGCTGCCACGGTTGCGGTGCCGAGGTAGACGTAGCGGCGTTTGTCGTAGCGAGTGGCCACCGCCCGGTGCTGTTTCAGTCGGTTGATCGCCCGTTCGACGGTGGTGCGTTTCTTGTAGCTGTCTTCGTCGAACTCGGGTGGCCGCCCGCCGTGTGATCCTTTGCGCAGGCGGGCGGCCTGGCTGTCGGTCTTCTCCGGGATCGTGTGCCGGATGCCGCGGTGCCTCAGGTAGTCGCGGCACGGCCCATTGCTGTAAGCCTTGTCCGCAGCGACGCTGTCGGGCTTCTTCCGGGGCCTGCCCGGCCCGACTTTGGGAACGCGGATCTTCTCCAGTACCGGCTCGAACTGCGTGCAGTCTGCCCGCTGACCTGGTGTGACGATCAGAGACAGAGGGCGGCACCGGCCGTCCGCGCTTAGGTGGACCTTGGTCGTGAACCCGCCGCGCGAGCGGCCCAGGCCCTCACCTCCAGCACCACCTCCACCAGGCGGGCGACGAGGCTCTGCCACGGTCTCTCGTGCTGGTGTTCTTCTGACGCGTCCCCCTTTGAGGCAGGAGCCGGCGGTGGGCCTGTCCGGGCGCCCGCCGCGTGCTGATGCGCCCGCACGATGGTGGAGTCGACCGAGACGTCCCAGTCGATCTCACCCGCCGCATCCGCCGCGGCCTGGACCTGCTGGAGCAGACGCTCCCACGTCCCATCGGCCGACCACAGACGGTGGCGTTCGTAGACGGTCTTCCACGGCCCGAACCGTTCGGGCAGATCACGCCAGTGAACACCGGTCCGAACCCGGTGCAGAATCCCGTCAATCACCTGCCGGTGATCCCTCCACCTGCCACAACGCCTATTACTGACAGGCAGGAACGGCCGCAGCCGTTCCCACTCCGCATCACTCAGATCACCCCGCCCCATGACCACATCAACGACCTGGGCAGGGAGTAGTCACATGATCGGCCGGACAAGTCCTAGTAGGGCTTTGTTAGGTGGTGTCGTAGGTCTGCCATGGGGTGGGTTGCCGGCAGGTGGGGCAGGTGCCGGTCCAGGTGGCTAACAGGTGTTGGAGGAGTGCCAGGGTCTGGTAGAGGGTCAGGCCCTGGCAGGGACTTTTGGGCAGAACCGCTGCTCGGTCAGGAAGAGGTGGGCGGCGGTCACGAGGGTGACGTGGCGGTGCCAGCCGGTGAACGAGCGGCCCTCGAAGTGGTCGAGGCCGAGCGTCGTCTTCAGCTCGCGGTAGTCGTGCTCGATGCGCCACCGCAGCTTTGCGAGCCGGACCAGATCCCGGGCCGGAATGTCGGCCGGCAGGTTGGAGATCCAGTACTTGACCGGCTCGTTCTCCCCTTCCGGCCACTGGGCGATCAGCCACCGGAGCGCGATGACACCGTCCGGGGCGGGTTTCGGGCGGCGGCCGGCGAGGCGGACGCGCAGGAACACGAAGCGGGCGGACATGGCTGCTTTGGAGCCCTTGCGCCAGGTGACCGTGACCGCTCGGGCACGTCCGGCGGCCAGGACATGTTCGCGCAGGCTGACCGGCCGGGTCCGGTAGCGGGGCAGCGGACGCGGCCCGAGCCCGCTGTAGGGCGGCTGGTGCGGCAGGGCCGACTCGGCATGGGCGGTCATCTCACCCTTGGCCTGCAGCGCGTAGGCCAGGCCCCGGTCTTCCAGGCCGCGGCGGAAGGCGGCGTTCGCTCCGTAACCGGCGTCCGCGACCAGCACCGCGGGCCGCAGCCCGACCGTAGCCAGTTCATCCAGCATGTCCAACGCGAGCTGCCACTTCGGCCCGTGATGCTCGCTCTCGGGGATCCGGCAGCGGGCCCGACGGTCAGCGGCCTCGTTCTCGTCCCAGCTGCTGGGCAGGAACAGCCGCCAGGACAGCGGGCACGACGCGGTGTCGGACGCGGCATGGACGCTGACCCCTATCTGGCAGTTCCCGACCTTGCCCAAGGTGCCGGAGTACTGCCTGGCCACCCCGGGCGAGGACGTGCCGTTCTTCGGGAATCCGGTGTCGTCCACGACCCATACCTGCGGCCGAACCACCGCCACCGCCCGGCGGGCCAAGCTGTTGCGAACGGTGTCCACCGGCCAGGTCGACGAGGTCATGAACTGCTGCAACTGCTGATGGTCCACCCCCAGGCGCCCCGCCATCGGCTGCATCGACTTCCGACGCCCGTCCAGCAGCAGGCCCCGTAGGTACAGCCCGCCCTTCACCCTCTGGTCAGCACGCACCAAAGGCGCGAACACCTCCCCAGCGAACTCCTCCAACCGGCCCCTGCACGACGCGAGTTCATTCGCCCTCATACCATCAGGAAACCACCAGGGCGACCACTTGCCCAGACACGTAACAAAGCCCTACTAGCACTCGATGATGTTCACCGCGAGCCCGCCACGCGCCGTCTCCTTGTACTTGACCGACATGTCGGTCCCCTGTCGCACTATGCCCTTGACCTGCATGTTCGAGGGTGTCCGAGGGGCGATCCACGTCCGCAGGGACTTCTCAGGGACTTTCGGCCGGGAGGGATCCCGCAGCCAGGCGTCCATCGCGGTGAGCCCTCACTGCCCCGCACCGGGCATGAAGTGAGCGTAGTGGTCGAGCGTGACCTTCGGCGTCGAGTGCCCGAGCCATTTGGACAGGCTGACGACCGACTCGCCAGCTTCCAGCTGCACGCTCGCGTAAGTGTGGCGGAGGACGTGGAACATGTCCTCGCGTGGGGCGGCATAGCGCGGGACCCGGCGGATTCGGTTGCCGTCGTGCCGCACCTTCTCGCCCACGGGCTTGATCAGTCCGGCGGCGGCGAGCGCACGCTTCCAGCTGCGGTCGTTCCAGGTCCGGTAGTAGATGCGGTTCCCGTGCGACGAAGTGAGGATCAGGTCGACCGTGATCGGCTTCCGCTGGCGCTCTTCGAGCGCGGTGGTGGGGGTCTCCGGGTTCCGCCAGGGCAGCGTGCATGAAGTCGACGGGAATCGGCGGAAGCGAGTTCGGGCCCGAAGCGCGAGGTTCGCCGGCAGGGGGATCTCGCGGGTCTTGCGCCCCTTGGGGAGCGAGAAGTAGGGGCGTCCCTTGATGTCCCACCTGAGCTGGCGGCGGACGTGGACGACTCCAGCCGCGAAGTCGAAGTCCTCTTCGGCGAGACCGAACGCTTCGCCTTGGCGCAGCCCGAGCCCGATGCCGAGATCGACAGCGATCTGGTAGCGGTCTTGCAACCCCACGCGGACGGCGTCGACGACCTTACGTGACCACGCCTTGGCCTTGCTGTCGATCGCTCGTGGGGGCTTGACGCTGTTCTTCGTCTTCATCGGGTTGCGCAGCAGACGCTGGTCGTCGACGGCACTGCCGAGGATCGAGGACAGGTGTCCCCAGATCACCTCGGCCGTCGACTCCTCAACCCTCGTGAGGAGTCCAGCCTTGAAGGTCCGTAGAGCGGAGGCATCGATCTCACGCAGGGCGTAGTCGCCCATCAACGGAATGATGTGATTCCAGATGCGGCTGCGCATCGGGTCCGCCGTCGAGGGCTCGTCGGAGCGGCCCGCCCACCAGTACTCGGCGATGTAATCGGCGAGGAGGATCTCCCCCTTGCGGGGGTCGACGAACTCACCACGGCTGGAGTCCGTTTTGGCGCTGGCAAGCCACTGCTTCGCGTCCTCACTCGTGTGGAACGACCGGTCCTGGATGCCGGGAATCCCCTTCACCCGGTAGCGCTTCCCAGTGCCGTAGATCGCGGTCCGTTCCCGCTTCCCGGTCAGCTTGTCGGGGCGCTTCTTCAGCCATCGGTCTTCTATGTAACCCGCCATGACGGGGTCCTCCAGTGGTGCGTGATCATGAGCTGGTCGGTGCTAACGCGATCTGCGGCACGATCCAATCCCCGTGCGATGAACTTCTTCTCGGGGGAGACGGGTCGCGTAAGCCACCGCGCTACTTCACGGGCTTCGAGCGCCGCTGCGGCTTCCGGTTCAGCGGGGCAAGGACGCGGTTGGAGCGGGAGTCCGCTAGCTCCTGATCGCGGACCCACTCGTCGAGCGCCGTGATCCGGTACATCACGCGCCTACCCATGCGGAAGCTGGGAGGCCCCTGTCGGCGGTGACGCCAGACGTACAGCGTGTTGGGCGAGATGCCGAGGTACTCGGCGGCCCTGGGAAGGGTCAAGAAGGCGGCCTGGGATGCTCCGCGCGGCTCCGGCATGGGGCGACTCCTGTCGTGTGGGGCGATGACAGGACGAGATTGCGGAGAAAGGGCGAGTTGGACGAACCGGATTCTTGAGATAGACGGGGCGTTACTGAAGTGGAGTTTGTGATGCCGCAGCAGCTTACGGTGGTTGTCGGCTGAGCTAAGGCTGAGGCGTGAGGGGAGTGAACGAGGGGAGTCCGAATGCCCAACGGTAGCATTATCGCGCGAAGCTAGGGCTACGAGCGGTGGAGCACTCCGCAGCGGGCGAAGGAAGGCTCCGCCATGGTCGAGGACCTAGAGAAGCCATATTCTTGCTGTTCGGAGGCATATGTCGCCTACGTGGCCACCCGTGGTCAGCTCGCTTAATGAAAGCGCTAGGTTAGCCTCGATCTTTCGTGACGGTTCATCGGTTCAATGGGTGGGCCGTTTCGGCATGTTCGGGCGGCTGTAGGCGCGGTAGTGGCCCGTCTGTCGCGTCGGGTGGGCGCCGGATTCCACGGCTCCGGAGGGATGATTCGAGTCGTTGGGGCAGGGAACTGCTGGTCAACCGGGGTTCGGTAGAGCATCGAGCCGTTGGATCGCGCTGGTGACCACGTCGGTCCATGGCCAGTGGGCAGCGAATCTCAGGTGCCGACGACGGCCGGTGGTGACGAACTGAGCGGCGGCGGAAAACAGGCGGAGCCGTAGGCGTCGGGGTTCCCACCTGCGGGCTTTGCCGGTGAGGGCGAGCATCGGCATCCAGGCGAGGAGGTCGAGGGCGAGCTGGACGATCTCCAGCCAGATCCGGTTCTGGGCGGTGTCGTGCAGGGGCAGGTTGCGCAGGCCGGTGGCGCGGGCATTGCGGATCCGGTCCTCGGCGCGGGCGCGTCGGCGGTGCCGCAGCTCCAGCTGGGCGATAGGCGTGCTGGTGGTGTTGGTGGCGAAGCAGGTCAGCCGTAGTCCGTCGGCGTCGGTGAGGCGCAACTGGGCTCCGGGGTGGGGCCGTTCCTTGCGGACGATCAGCCGCATCCCCTTCGGCCAGCCCGTGAGGCGGTCGCTGTCGAGCTCGGCGACCCAGGCGCCGTCGCGGATCTCACCACCGGGCTCGACGGCCACCGTCCAGGCGGAGGAGGGAACCTGGAGAACGGCTTGGTGGATGGCGTCGGTGATGGTCATCCCGACCGAGTAGGACAACCACCGGCCGCGTTTCGCGAGCCAGGCCACGAACTCGTGGGTGCCACCGCCGGAATCGGTACGGATCAGCGTCTGGCGTCCGCGCCGGTACTTCTTCGGCAGCTGGGCCAGGGCAAGTTCCGCGGTCTCTATGTGATCAGCGGCGGTGTTGCTGCCTGCATTCCCGGGCCTCAGCAGCCCAGCGACCGGCTCCCCACTGCCGCCGCTTCCGTGATCCACGAAGCCCATCAAAGGGTGGTGCCCGAACGTCTTCTTCCAGGTCGCGGCGGCGTCCTGCTTCTCGGAGTGCGCCAGCACGAGCACCCCGTCGATGTCCACGATCACCTGCCCTCCCGCATCCGGAGCCGCCGCTCCGGCCAACTGCCACACATATTCCCGGACTTGTGCCCGCGCGGCGCGGATCACGGACAGGGCTTTCGGCCCGGCCAATGCGAGGGTGTCGACCAGGCGGGAGACGGTGGGGTCGGAGGCCACCGCACCGAACACGGCCGGCTCGGCCCGCAGCATGCCCACGTCCGCCAGACAGTCCCCGCCAAGGGCGACTGCGAGGGCCACATCCAGCAGGATCTTCCCCGGATCATGCACCGCCCGCGGCTTGCGCCACGGTGTCAGGGCCGCCGATATCACCTGATCCAGCCCGGTCTTGCGGATGGTCTCGACCAGCAGGACACCTCCCGCCTGCGAGACCACCGTCCGGCCACCACCCTCAACGCGGACACGCGGGTACGAACCGATACGCTTCTTCACCTGGGAAGTGCCTCCGACGGTGGCAGGAGCAAGGACCTCGACAATCCTCATTCTTGCTGGGCAGAGGCACTTTTTGTTTGCGACCACCCGTCGGACACCGGGCTTCATGAAAGCGCGAGGCTAAGGCGCTGGAACTTGCAGCCGAGCCGTTGGAGCCAGCCGCACCTGCTGCGGCATGGGTGATCGGTGGCGGTGAAATTTACCGTGCCGCCTTGAGCTACGCCACGACACTCTCGGTGACTGAAGTCGACTCGACGGTCGACGGCGACACCTACGCCCCGACACCGGACCCGACGTGGAAAGTCGCCGAGGACAAAGGCTGGCAGTCCTCTACGTCCGGGTTGCGCTACCGCATCCGCCGCTACACCCGGTGATAGTCAACCCGCAACCCTGATTCACTTCCGAAACAGGCCCTAGCCTCGCCGGTTCAGTTGCTGCTGCTGAGTAACTGGGCGGGTGCGTTTGGGATGGTGCTGGTTGGTGGGCATGGGTGAGAGCCCGGCGCGGTGGTCGGGTTCTCCAAGGTTCCTCGGGTTGTGGGTGGTTGGGGACTGCCGGTCAGCTGGCTGGGCGGGGCAAGGCCGCGAGTCGGTGGAATGCGGCGGCAAGTTCGTGTCTCCAGGGCCAGGTGGCCGAGATCCGCAGGTGGAGGCGGCGGCCGCCTCGGGTGATCCGGGCGGCGACGTGCAGGAGTCGGTAGCGGAGCTTCTTGGGTTCGGCAGCCGCGAGTTCGCCGTCCAGCAGGAGGACGCGGGTCCAGGCGAGGAGGTCGATCGCCGCGAGGCTGAGTTCGAGCCAGGCGGCGTTGACGGGGAAGCGGCGGGAGGGGAAGCGGCCGAAGCCAGTGGTCTTGCCGCACCGGATGTGGTCTTCGACGGTGGCGTGTCCGCGGTGGCGGACTTCCAGGAACTGGGCCGATCCGGAGGTGACCGGGGTGTCGGTGAGGAAGACCTGGTGCCGCAGTCCCTCGTCCTGGTCGAACAGCGAGAGCTGGGCTCCGGGGTGGGGACGTTCGCGGCGGACGATGATGCGGGTGCCGGCCGGGTAGCCGGCAAAGTCGGTCGTGCCGGTCAGTTCGGCGACCTCGGCGGACTCGCGGAACGTGCCGTCCTGGTTCAGGGCGGGGTGCCAGACCTGCTCGGGCAGGGCCCGGATCGCGCGGCGGACCGGCTCTGTGACCGCGTATCCAACGGAGAAGAAGGTGCTCATTCCGCGTGTTCGCAGGTCTCGGACGTGGGTGAGGAAGGCTTTCGCGGATCCGGCACTGTCGGTGCGGACGAGGATGTCGGTGCCGTGCCGGTGGGCGTCGGGGACTTGTGCGAGAGCGTCGTCCAGCACCGTGATGTGATCCGCGGCGGTATTGGCTCCGGCGTTCCCGGGCCGAAGGCGGCCGGACATGCCCTCGCCGGTATTGGCCAGAAACACACCAGAGGGTGGAAGCCGAAACCGCCTTTATAGGTGGGTGCGGCCGCCTCTTTCTCGGAGTGGCAGGTCACCAGCGTGGCGTCGATGTCCAGGACCAGGCCGGGCACCTCCCGTCCGCCGGCCTTCACCGCCGGTATGCCGCAGCGGGTCTCGGATGCCTGCAGCCAGGCCACTTCCCGGGCATGAGCTCGGGCCAACCGCAGGCGGTCCAGCACATGTTCGTCGAGAGCGGCCAGCAGCCGCCAGGCCGTCGGTGTCGAGGCGATGGGGCCGAACACCTCGCCTTGGTCCCGCAACACGGCCAGATCCGTGATGACCTCGCCGCCATCGGCGAGCATCACCGCGAGGTCGGTCGCGATCCGGCCCTGATCGTGGCCGGTGCCGCGTGGCCGAAGCGGTCTCAATGCGGTGGAGTACGCGCTGGTCAGTCCGGTGGCATCGGCGAGATCAGCCAGTAGCCGTGCCCCGGCGTGACCAACCACCCCCGAACCATCAGCGGAGACATGAAGCCTGGGACGCGAACCGATACCCTGCACGCAGAAAGTGCCTTCCACCTGGACCGACAGAACCCCTCGACAAGGTTCATCGTCCCAGCTCAGAAGACACTTTCGCGTTACCGCTCATGATCCGGACCAAAGCCCAAGTGTAGGGTCGGGGTTAGCTGTCTACGGCGTCGGTGGTAGGTCCGTTCGATCCAGGTCACGATCGCGGCCCGCAGCTTTTGCCGGATGGACCAGGTGCGGTGGTCCAGGACGTTGTTCTGCAGCAGGCCGAAGAACGATTCCGTGGCGGCGTTGTCGCCGGCAGTGCCGGCTCTGGCCATCGATCCCACCAGGTCGTGCGGGTGAAGAGCGTGGACGAATTTGCGTGAGCGGAACTGCGGTCCGCGGTCGGAGTGCACCACGCAGTCGGCCACCACGCCTCGGCGGGCAACAGCGTTGTCCAGGGCGTTCACCGCGAGTTGGGCCTTCATCCGGTGGGAGATCGAGTAGCCCACGATGCGGCCGGAGCAGGCGTCCTTGACCGCGCACAGATACAGCTTGCCCTCGCCAGTGGGGTGTTCGGTGATGTCGGCCAGCCACAGCTCGTTCACCGCGTGCGCAGTGAAGTCACGCCGGACGAGATCGTCGTGGACGGGCGGCCCGGGCCGTTCCTTGCCCGCTTCTTCCTGAACACAGACCACCAGGCGTTGTCGCGGCAGATCCGCCACGCGGTCCGCTCGCTCATCGGCTCGCCCGCCGCCTCCGCCTCGCCGACGAGGAAGCGATAGCCGTACTCGGGGTCATCGCGATGGGCATTCGCGGGGTTGGGCGTCCAGAAGGCGGTGCCCTCTTGCGGCTTCCACGGGCCGTGGTGATGTTGAGGATCTGGCCAGCACCAGGATTTTTGGCATTATTTCGCCCTTAATTTATGGCAGATGGGTGGTGCCGACTTCGCGTCCTGGTGTTCGGTCAGTGCAAGCGACCAGATATCGAAGTCTCCACCTGGCAGCCTGAGACGTCTTCGCCTCGGCCGCCTTGGCCCACTGTTTCCCGATCCACGAGGTCTCGCGCTGGTCGGGCCACTGGGCGGTCAAAGTCACGGCTCGTGCTGGCTGGGGCTGTTCTCCAACAATCTGCTGAGGCCGCGCAGCCAGCTGGTCGTGGCGTGAAACGGTGCTCCTCCTGTCGAGGGGGAGCACCGTTTACGCCTACCGCCGGTTATTCTCTCTACAATTGATTTGGGAGAGCCGGTGGCAATGATGCGACGAAGTGATCGATCTCGTTTCGGTCAGACGGTGATGTCGCGAACTCTCGACCGTTGAGTATTAAGCGGCGATGGTCCGTGCTGAGTGAGGCAGTGCAACTCTCGCGTTGCTCGGTCCAGATCATGTGTGCTGGGCGGCTTGATGTCCGACTGTAGGCGAATGCCGCGACGCGTTGATCGGACAGTGCGAGAATGCAGCCTCGGAAGAGTAGCCCGTAAGGCAGGGGGCCCAGAGGGTATCGGACGGGGAAAGTCCGCTCCAGTTTTTCGTCTCGACGCAGCAGGGATTGAACGTCTCGTGCTGTCCACATCTTTTCCACTGCTGCTCCTGGACTAGTCGCGGAACCCGACGTAAATGGAGTAAGGGAGCCCGCCTACGAACCCGACCCCCACGCCGTACCCGGCGCCAGCTATCGCGCCTGCAGGGCAGCCGATACCGTCCGTGAAGACTCCGGCGATGACGCAGCCGCCAACGGCTCCGGCCCCGCCGCCCACTGTGATGAATGAGCTGAGAGTGCTTAGAGCACTGTCGAAGTCGAACATTCCGGTGGGGTCGAAGTTGTTGATGGGGTCGTCGCCGGCATAGGCGTAGCGGTTTCCGTTGGCGGGGTCGGCGATGAAGGTGAGGGCGTCTTGTGTGGTGAAGCGGCCGGTGGTGGGGTCGTACCAGCGCTGGCCGTATTTGATGTAGCCGGTGGTGCGGTCGTAGGTGCCGCCGACGAACCGGTAGGGGTTCTGTGCGGCGGCGGTGCCAGTGGCCTGGTCGGTCTGGTAGGCGCCGTAGGGGTCGTAGGAGTACACCGTGGACTGGACGGTGGACTGGTTGATGAACTGCACGGGGCTGCCGAGTCCGTCGATGATGTAGTACGCCTCGTAGCCGTTGGTGGTGCGCAGGGACAGCGGCTGGCCGGTGGTGGGGTCGTGGTCGATGTAGGCGGTGCCTGCGTCGAGCTTGACCTGTTCGATCACCGGCATGCCGTACTGGTCGGTGGTTCCGTAGACGTAGTCGACGTTCTCGCCGGTGTCGGTGCTCTGGTGGATCAGTTCGTTCTGGTCAGTGCCTGCGTAGGTGTAGGTGCCGGTGCCCTTTGATGTTTTGGCCGAGGTCATGCGGCCGGCGCCGTCTGAGGTGATGGCCGACAGGGACGGGCTCTTCGTAAGGTCGCCCTTGGCGTCGTAGCCGTAGCCGGATGTGGTGATCTGGTTGGCGGCGTCGAAGTCGAAGGACTGGGTGGTGGTGCCGTCACCTGAGGTCTTACGGTTGCCGCGTGCGTCGTATCCGTAGGTGTACGTCTTGCCACCCCCTGACGTCGCGACCGACTTCAGCCGGTTGGCCGTATCGTAGCTGTAAGTTGTCGTCTTGCCATTCAGGTTGTCCTTACTCCACTGGAGCAGGTCGCGGTCGTCGGCCGTGGCGGTGGAGCAGGTGCTGGTGGAGCCAGCGGAGCGGCAGTAGGTGGTGTCGAACTGCCGGGTGGTGTCCGTTGCCGGTCCCTGGTCGGCCCAAACGCGGCTGATGCGACCGGACTTGTCGTAGTCCTGGTGAACGCGGGCCTTGAAGATGCTGTGGGCGTCGTTCGTGCCGTACCAGGTGTCGGTGCGTCGACCGTGATCGTCGTAGGCGAAGCCGATCTTCGTCTTCGACGTCGGTGCGTCGGTGATGGCCTGGACGAGCTTGTCGCTGTTGTCGTACGCGTACGTGGTCGTACCGCGAGCGTCCGTCACGGACGTCTGATTTCCGTCCTTGTCGTACGCGTACGAGATCGTCCCGCCGCCTGATGTCGCGGTGCGCGAAGTCAGCTTGCCGAGATCGTTGTAACCGTAGGTGGTGGTGCCGGTCCCGTCGGCGCGGGTCTTGGTGCGCCCGAAGCCGTCATAGGTGTAGGTGACGTCCGGGGTGCTGTCGGAGTAGTCGACCTTGGTGATGCGGTCCGCGTCGTCATAGGTGTACGAGGTGCTCACGCCGCGGCCGTCCTTGGCGGTGGCCATACGTCCGAAGGTGTCGTAGGTGTACGACTGCGGCTTGAGCGTGCCGCCGGCGGGGTCAACCGAGGTGACCTGGTGGGAGGCGCTGTCGTAGTGGTAGGTGGTGTCCGTGGTGTTGCCGGGGTCGGTGGAGGTCTTCACCGTGCCGTCGTCGTTGTAGGCGACCTTCGCTTCTGAGGCGTTCGCGTCTTTGGCCGAGGACAGGTTTCCGGACCCGTTGTAGGTGTATGTCGACTTGTTGGACTGTCCGTCTGTCGTGGACGACGGCGAGTACTTCGACCCGGCTGCGGTGTTGTCGTACGCGGCGCCGAACGAAGACCCAGTCGGGGAAGCGGACTTCGTCAGGGACTCCCCGCCATTTGCGCCGAATGTGTTGCTGATGGTGCCTGCCCCTGCGCCGGAGCCGTCGGTGGCGGAGGCCGTGTCGAAGTTCGCCGTGTACGTCTTGGAGCGCTCACGGCCCTCCGCGTCGGTGGCCTTGCTGACGCGGGCGGAATTGTTGTCCGTCAGGTCGTAGGTGGTATGCGGGACGTCCGTGACCGCCTTCGACTGGTCCGTGTTGGGAGAGGCTACCAGCGTCTTCGTGGAATCCGCGTAGGACAGGCGGGTTACTGAGTCACCCGGAGAGCCTGCGGTTTTGTTCTCCTGCGTGATGGACAGGACGCCCACGGAGCCGTAGCCGAAGGTCGTCTTGCCACCGCCGGGGTTGGTGATGGAGGTGAGCTGGTGCCCGGATGGCGTGTAGCCGAAGGTGGTGGTGCGGTTCAGGGCGTCCTTGATGGAGACGAGGTCGCCGGCGCCGTTGACGGTGTAGGTCACGGCGCGCTCGCGGCCGTCGGCGCCTGTCTGGGTCAGTGTCGTCACGTGCCCCGACGCCGTCGCGTAAACGGCGGCCTTCTGCGTGTCGCTGCCCCGGGTCGAGACGATCTTCGACGGCAGGCCTCCGGTATAGGAGAGCGTAGTCGCGTTGCCGTTGCGGTCGGTGGTCTTCGTGAGCTTGCCCGAGGAGTCGAAGGTCTGCTTCACCTGCGACCCGTGGTCGGTCAGCGTGTAGGTGCCGTCGGAGTTCTTGACCAGGTCCGCCTTGAAGCCACCCGGGCTGTCGAAGCCGGAGGCGTTCTTGACGAACAGCCCCGTGACCCCGCCCTGGCCGTAATAGGTGACCGAGCCCTCTTCGTGCACGGTGAGGGAGATGTCGAACGGGGTCAGCCGCCATCCGTCCCCGGCGGGTGAGGAGGCGGAGGTCGAACCTGACCCGGGAGCGGCGCTGTTGTACGCCGCACCCAGACCGGTGTCTCCGTTGATGCCCGGAAGGGACAGGCCGCCGGTGTTCACCAGCAGGTTCCCGGAAGCGACGTCCACCTGCGCGGAAACGTTGTCTCCGGCCGAGAACTTCAGCTGCGTGGCGCCCTGGCGGGCCCCCGCGCCGACCATCGGGTTGACGCGCGTTGACTGACGGGCGGTCAACGGGGAACAGGTGCCGTTCTGGCAAGCTTTGACCTGCCAGTCGAACTGCGTCCCGATCCGGAGTCCGTCCGGCACTTTGAGGCGGGCCACTGATCCCGAGTCGACGGTCACCGTAGCCCCGTTGACTATGTCGTTCGCACCGCCTGCGGCGTAGGTGCCGGCATAGAACGTCGCCGTTACCTTCCCCCCATCCGGTGCGGACACCTTTGCCGTCAGGACCGGCTGCGTGCTGTCAGTGAGCGCTACCGCCTGAGACGGTGTGTCAGGTGAGGCGGCCATCGCGGGGTTGGCCGCCCACGCGGTGATCGCCGCCGCCAGAGTCACTGACCCCAGGACCTGTATCGAGCGTCGTCTGACGCCAGATGAAGACATCGAACCCCCCATGTGAAGGCGCACCACTCAATGCGCCTTCACATGTTCTGCTACACCTCCTCCGGAATTACTTATTCCGGTGAACTACTACACAGGGCGATTGGGTTCACTGGCGGTCAACTCGCGGAATGTCAGGTCTGCGTCAAATGGAATGATGGTCGAAGCCGCTTCTTGACCTTGGAAGCGCAGAGTGTGCGCGGGTCTGGCCTCAGGAACCCCGCGGGCCTCGGTGGTTGTGATCCACCCCACAGGTATAGTCCCCCGGAAATTGACCACGCCGGGTCTCGCCTCACGCCCGCAACCAGGTGCCTTTACGTCTGGGTTGCTCGCCTCCGATGCTGCGGGGCTGGCTCGCGGTGCGTGACCGGCTGCCGTGACGCCTGCCCCGAAGGTTCTGCTCGGAGTCGGGCGGATGAATGCGGCACACCCGCAACTGCGCCTCCCGCCCCACGGCGGGGCCTGGGAGTTTCCCGGTCCATGTTGCGGCCTGCGCTCGGCGGTACTCAGGTTCCGGGTCTCAGGCGTTGTGGAACGAAGGTTGTCAGTTTGACTTGTGAAGGTCTTGTGCGTGGATACTCTTGCCCCTAGCGTTCCTTCAGCGTTCAGGGGGAGGAGCCAGAAGACTGAAGCGCCCCTTGGGGGAGGGGCGTTAGGGGAAAAAAGGGGGAGGGTATGACCCGCGTTGTGGGCTACGCATCTGGGGTTTTTGACCTGTTTCATCTTGGTCACTTAAATCTCCTCAAGCGAGCACGTGAACGGTGCGACTATCTCGTTGCCGGAGTGCTGATCGATGAGGTGGCCCTACACAAGGGCTATCCGCCGGTGGTGCCGCTCGCCGAGCGCATGGAGATCGTCGAGTCGCTGGGCTGCGTGGACGAAGTGGTCGTGGATACCACGCTGGAGAAGGTTGCCGCCTGGGAAAAGGTGGGTTTCCACCGCATGTTCAAGGGTGACGACTGGAAGGGCACACCGCGTGGCGACCAGTGGGAGCGCGATTTCGCAGCCCTGGGAGTGACCGTGGTGTGGCTTCCCCGTACAGAGGGGATCTCCACCGCGCACCGGCGAGCCCTCGTCGAGGGGATCGCGGCCGAGGCCCGCGAGTAAGAACACACACCGATTAGCGCCGGCCTGGGCGTCGACTGCGATAGGACGTGGTCGGCTCTCAGGTCCTTTGTCTTGTTCCCGGGTGTTCCGGGCTCTATCCCCTGGGGGGGTCATGCACAGATCAAGAGGGTTATCGGTTGCCCTTGCCCTGACGGTCGCTGCGGCCGGACTGGGAGTGATGGCTACGGCACCGAAGGCATCGGCGATCACACCGCCGGTGGCGTTCACCGCCGATGACCTGCCGACCTGGCAGACGAACGGCATCGTCTGGGCGCTCGCCCAGGCCGACGGTGTCGTCTTCGCGGGCGGCACCTTCTCCGCCATCCGCCCGCCGGAGGGCGGCACCGGCACCCCGCAGTCTGTGGTGAACTTCGCGGCATTCGACGCCGCGACCGGAGCACCCACCGGCTGCAAGCTGAACTTCACGGTCAACAGCGGCGGCAACGCCACCGTGCGTGCTCTCGCGGTGTCACCCGACAAGAAAACCCTGTACGCGGGCGGTTACTTCGGTGAGGTGAACGGCACGCAGGTGTCCTCACTGGCTGCGATCGACATCGCGACCTGCACACCCAAGGCATCGTTCAAGGCCAGCTTCCCCGCGACGGTGCGGGCGCTGGCCGTCACGGACGACACCGTGTATGCGGCCGGCGACTTCACCACGGTCGGTGGCCAGAAGCATGAACGATTCGCTGCCGTGCAGGCGTCCGACGGCTCCGTGCTGCCCTTTGCTCCAAACGCGGACGAACCGGGTCGTGCCATCCAGCTGACACCCGACGGCACCAAGGCCGTGATCGGCGGGGACTTCTTCACGGTCAACGGGACGAACTCCCACGCTCTGGCTGTCGTCGACGCCAAGACCGGCGCGCTGGCCAAGACCTATCCCGGCTTTATCGAGACCAACTCCGTGGTCAAGGCCATCGAGACCGATGCCACCGGTATCTACACCGGCAACGAGGGCACCGGCCTCGGCGTATTCGACGGACGGATCGCACTCAACGCCAGCGACCTCAATCAGCGCTGGCGTGACACCTGCCTGGGGGCCACCCAGGCCCTGAAATCTTACAAGGGCGTCCTGTACAGCGCCTCGCACGCGCACGACTGCTCCGGCGTCGGCGAGTTCCCTGACGGCCGCCGCCACCACTTCCTCGCCGAACCCACCACGGGCACCGGCAAGCTGGGCTGGTTCCCGGACACCAACGACGGCAACGGCGAGCAGATCGGCCCCCGCGCACTGGCGGTCGCCACTTCCGGCTCCACCCAGTACCTCTGGTCAGGCGGCGAGTTCACCACCGTCAACGGCGCTCCCGCACAGAGCCTGACCCGCTTTGCCTCCACCGGCGACACGGGCAAGCCGTCCGTCCCGGTGGTCCGTGCGGCGAGCGAGAAGCCCGGAGAGGTGGAAGTCCGCTGGCGCGCCAGTGTGGACACCGACGACTCCAAACTCACGTACAAGGTCTACCGCAACGGTTCCACCACTCCGCTGGCGACCGTGCAGGCCGACTCGCTCCTGTGGGACCGCCCGCAGGTCTCCATCAAGGACACCTCGGTCAGTGCCGACCAGAGCTACAGCTACCGGGTCACCGCGAGCGATGCCGCAGGCAACACCAGCTCCCTCTCCGCGACGGCTACCGCCACCGCATCCGCGACCACGGAACCCTACCCGGCCGCAGTTCTCGGCGACGGAGCACAGCTGTACTGGCGCTACGACGACTCGTCGTCCCCCTTCACCGCTGACTCCTCGGCCGGCAACAGTGCGGGCACCCAGCTGAACGCGCCGGTGCTGCGCCAGGTCCCTGCGGCCGTCAGTGGTCCCTCCACGGCCATTGGCCTCAATGGCAGCAATCAGCAGGTGTATGACGACCACCGGTTCGCGCAGCCCACCACCTACAGCCTGGAGACCTGGTTCAAGACGACCAGCACCTCGGGCGGCAAGCTGATCGGGTTCGGCGACAACACCGAAGGCGTCAGCGCGAAGTACGACAAGCATGTGTACATGACGAATGCGGGCAAGCTCGTCTTCGGGGTGAGCAGCGGCGGACTCAAGACCCTGGTCAGCCCGAAGTCGTACAACGACGGGAAATGGCACCAAGCGGTAGCCACTCAGGGCTCCGGCGGCATGGCCCTCTACGTCGACGGTCACCTGCTGAACACCAACAGCGTCACCACGAACCAGAACTACACCGGCTTCTGGCACGTGGGCGGCGACAACCTGGCCGGCTGGCCCTCGAAGCCCACCAGTAATTTCTTCAAGGGCCAGCTGGACGAGACCGCGATCTACCCCAAGGCCCTCACCAGCACGCAGGTCGCCCACCACTACACCCTGGCGAGCACCCCGGCCGACACGGTCACCACTGTCCCGGCAACCGCCGACACCTACGTCAATGCGGGAGCGGCGGGCACCAACTACGGAGCAGCGACCTCGCTCGCGGTCCGTAAAACCTCCGCCTACGAGACATACCTGCGGTTCGCACTCCCCAAGGTACCCGCGGGCACCAAACTGGCCAGTGCTCGGCTGCAGGTCAAGACCGACACCTCCAGTGGGGCAGGCAGCAGCGACACCATCTCCGTGAGTCCGGTCACCGGAACCTGGAGCCCGACGAGCGTCACCTACACCACACGCCCCGCGCTAAGCAGCACAGCCGTTGGAACCCTCACCGGGGCGACTCAACCGTCCACGCTGTATTCCGCCGACCTGAACACCGCAACGCTAGCGGCGGACCTGGGTAGTTCGTACGACCTGGCACTCACCAGTGACGGCACGGACGCACTGTGGCTCTGGGCGAGCCAAGACAGCGCCGCACAGTCCACACCCAACCTGGTGCTGACCTTCTCACCGAAGTAACCGGCACAACAGCACTGCCGCAAGGTGCCCGGCGAATCGCCGGGCACCTTGCGCATGCCGTTCGGCCACAAGCCGCAGAGCGGGCCCGGCCAGGTTATCGTCACGAGGTTCCCGAAGCGTGGCCACACTGAGTGATCCGTCGTCGCCTTCGAATATTCGAGAGCCACAGGGCGCAAGCGGCTTTAGCACCAGTTCATCCTGGACGGCTGCACCTGGCCAACCAATCCGCCAGGGCTTCACGGGCACGCTGCCTGCGTGCCCGCACCGTCACCGCGGCGACAACTCCCCTGACCGGATCACTTCTCCGCCAGCACTGGGTCGATCATCTTGTGCAGCGTGCCCTCTTCGACCCCGCTCAGCTTGCGTGCGGCGATCTTCCCATGCCGGTCGATGACCAACGTGGAGGGAATGGCCTGCGGGCTCAGGCTACCCGCAGGGAACCGGAGAACGAGCTTCCCGGTCGGGTCGTACAGGCTTGGATACGTGATGCCGTACGACTTCTCGAATGCCTTCGCGGGCCCCGTGGACGCATCACGTGTGTTGATCCCGACGAACTCCACCCTTTTGGTTTGAGTTCCTTCGCGACCTTCTCAAGATTCTTGGCCTCGGCGCGACAGGGCGGGCACCACGAGCCCCAGACGTTAACGACGACGATTTTCCCCTTGTAAGCGGAGTTCACGTCCAACGCGGCCCCCTCTAGCCTCGATCTTTCATGGTGGGCTGCCGACGGAGTCGGTGGCCCATTTCGTTGCCGGTGACCGTAGTTGGGCAGGCTGTGGGCCCGAGTGTCGTGTCGGGTGGACGCCGGGTTCCACTGCTCCGGGATGGAACGTTCTCTCGCAGGGACGGGTGGATCTGCTGGTCAGCCGGGGTTCGGGAGAGCTTCGAGTTGTTTGATCGCGCCGGTGATGACGTCGGTCCATGGCCAGTGGCGCGGGAACCGCAGGTGCCGGCGGCGGGCGGTCGTGACGAGCTGGGCGGCGGAGAAGAGGCGGAGTCTCAGACGGCGGGGCTCCCACCTGCGGACTTCACCGGACAAGGCAAGCATGGGCATCCAGGCCAGCAGGTCGAGAGCGATCTGCACGATCTCCAGCCAGATCTGGTTCTGCGCTGTTTTGTGCAGGGGCAGGTTTCGCAGGCCGGTGGCGCGGGCGGCGCGGATGCGGTCTTCGGCGCGTGCGCGTTGGCGGTGTCGCAGTTCGAGTGCGGCGATCGGAGAACTGGTGGTGTTGGTGGCGAACGCGGTGAGCCGCAGGCCGTCGGCATCAGTGAAGCGCAACTGGGCTCCGGGGTGAGGGCGTTCCTTGCGGACGATCAGCCGCATTCCCTTCGGCCAGCCTTTGAGGACGTCTCCGTCGAGTTCGGCGACCCAGGCGCCATCGCGGATTTCACCGTCCGGTTCGATGGCTGCCGTCCATGCGGCGGGCGGCACTTCGAGGACGGCCTGGTGGATGGTGTCGGTGATGGTCATGCCGACCGAGTACGACAGCCACCTGCCACGCTTCGCAAGCCAGGCTGTGAACTCGTGGGTGCCGTCGGCGGAGTCGGTCCGGATCAGCGTGGAACGGCCTCGCCGGTACTTCTTCGGGAGCTGGGCCAGAGCGAGTTGGGTGGTGGTGACGTGGTCGGCGGCGGTGTCGCTGCCCGCGTTTCCGGGCCGCAGTAGACCTGCGACCGGTTCCCCGCTGCCGCCGCTTCCGTGATCGACGAAGGCCATCAAAGGATGGTGTCCGAAGGTCTTTTTCCAGGTCGCGGTGGCGTCCTGCTTCTCGGAGTGGGCCAGCACGAGCACCCCATCCAGGTCCACAGTCACCTGCCCTGCAACGTCTGGGGCCGCGTTCCTGGCCAGCTTCCAGACTCGTTCGCGGGCTTCGGCCCGCGCGGCCCTTATCGCGGAGAGGGCCTTCGGCCCGGCGGCGGCGAGGGTGTCGATGAGGCGGGAGACCGTCGGGTCGGAGGCCACCGGTCCGAACACGGCCGGCTCGGCCCGCAGCAAGGCGACATCAGCGAGGCAGTCCCCGCCCAGCGCGACCGCGAGGGCCACGTCCAGCAGGATCTTGCCCGGATCGTGCACCGCCCGAGCCTTCCGCCACGGTGCCAGCGCCGCCGATATCGCGCTGTCCAGGCCGGTCTTACGGGCGGTCTCGACCAGCAGCACGGCCCCGGCCTGGGACACCGCCGCCCGACCGCCGCCCTCGATCCGAACGCGTGGATAAGACCCGGTACGCTTCTTCACCTGAGAAGTGCCTCCGACGGTGGCAGGAACAAGGATCTCGATAATCCTCATTCTTGCTGGTCAGAGGCACTTTTCACTTTCCTGACCACCCGTCGGACAACCCGATTCATGAAAGCGCGAGGTTAGCGGTCAAACTGCGGGGCAGCGCAGAACTGACCCAGAACGGAGACGCCGTGACGGACCTCCCCGAAGAGGGCCAGCCCATCGAAGCCGTACCGACGGTGTACAGCGGTACTACCTTCCGTTCTCGTCTCGAAGCCGACTGGGCTCACACCCTCGACGCCCAAAGCATCCTCTGGCAGTACGAACCCGAGCAAATCACCTTGCCGTCAGGGGTGCATTACCTGCCGGATTTCTGGCTGCCCGAGATCGGCACATGGCTTGAGGTCAAGGGGCCGGCCACTCCCCGCAGGGAAAAGGCTGTCGAACTGGGCAAGGCGCGCGCCTGCCGGTGCGACGGTCCCTGCGTCTGCGCGTGGCCCGGTGGCGAGATGGTCCTTCTCGGTTGGGTCTCGGAGCGCACCCACGGCGACATCAACGTTGCACGCAGCCGGTCGGGCTACGCCAGTTGGGCCGCCGCGCACGGGCCCAGCGCGTACTTCGCGTTGTGCCCCTGGTGCGGGCTCAGACAGTGGATCACTCTGCGCCGCCCCTGGCAGTGCCGAGCTTGTCGCCGTAGCTTGGAAGGCGAGGAATTGCACCAGCCCCACGACCGGGTGCTGCCCTTTGGAAGCGGCTCGGCCTGGTCGCTTGCGGACACGTTGGCGATCCGCAGGGAAGTCGCCGACCAGATGGCCGAGGCGGAGGCCGCTGGCTCAGAAGAGCTTCGCTGGGAGGACTTGTACTAAGAGTGAAGGCGCGGGCGCATAGCGCTCGCTCTTGCTCGGGTGGCGGGGTCCCCTCGCTCGGCACCAACTGGGCTCAGTGTGGCCGCCACAGGCGGCGGCACTTCGACAGCTCTTGAGGGGACGTCCGTCAGGGGCGCTGAATCCCACAAACCTGGAATAGGTTCGTGCTCGGCGTTTTCGCGATATGGCGGCCCAAACGCTGTGGGCCGCTTCCGCCGAAAGAGGCGCATCACTCGCATCTACCCCTACGCCGTCCTGGTCGACGGCGCCCCCTTCTCAACCAGGATTCGAGCCCCGTCGTTCGCCTTAAGCACGCCGTTCTGACTGCTGACCTAGAGGCAACGCCGTTCAGTTAGGCGTGGAAGTCGTTCGTCAAGGCTGGTGAACGAGGCAGCGGAGCTGCTGTAGAAGAGGGATGTCACTCCAAGACATCCTCACCACAGGAGCTCCGCTGTTGGAACAGGCTGCCATATCAAGGACCGTCGGGGTAGCGGCAGGGGTGTTCGCACCGGGGCATATCGGTGAGCTGACCCGGATCGTTCCGTTCGAGATGGTCGATGAAGTGCTGGAACAGACCGGTGCGGTGCAGCGCAGGGTCCGGCTGGTGCCGGCGCGGGTCACGGTCTACCTGCTGCTGGCCGCGGCACTCTTCAACGGGCTGGGCTATCAGCAGGTTTTCGACCGGTTATGCGCCGGGCTGGCGAGCCTGGCACCAGTCCGGCCCAGTGGCAGCGCTCTTCGCCAGGCCCGCCAACGGCTGGGGCCGGCACCGATGAAAGCCCTGTTCGACCTGGTGAGTGGGCCTGCGGCCACGACCGCTGCCGCCGGGCGATGGCGAGGTCTGAGGGTCGTGGCAGTCGACGGCACCCTTCTGTCGGTCCCGGACTGCCCGGCCAACCTTGCGGTGTTCACCCGGCAGCGGCTCGGCAACGGGATCTCGGGCTACCCGCAACTGCGTCTGGCCGCGCTGGTGGCCTGCGGGACCCGGTCGGTGATCGGGGCCGTGTTCGGTCCGGCCACGACCGGCGAACTGGAGTACGCCCGCCGCCTGGCGGTGGACCTGCGGGCTGGGATGCTGCTGCTGGGCGACCGGAACTTCGCCTCCGCCGCATTGCTGAACCAGCTGGCCGCCACCGGCGCCGATCTGCTCGTGCGCTGCAAGACGAACCGGAAGCTGCCACCGTTGGTCCGCTGCCGTGACGGCTCGACACTGACCCGGATCGGTCCGCTGACCGTGCGTGTCATCGAGGCCGAGATCAGTATCCGCACCGCCCAGGGCACACGCACGGGCCATTACCGGCTGCTGACCACCCTCACCGACCCTGACACCCACCCGGCCGGTGAACTCGTCCGGCTCTACCACGAACGCTGGGAGATCGAGACCGCCTACGCGGAGCTGAAGTCCACGATGCTGGGCGGACGCGTCCTGCGGGCCCGCACCCCGGACGGCATTGAGCAGGAGGTCTGGTCCCTGCTGACCGCCTACCAGGCACTGCGGACCGCGATGACCGACGCCACCGACAGCATCCCGGGCACCGACCCCGACAGGGCCGGCTTCTTCACCGCCCTCGCCACCGCCCGGGACCAGCTCGTCCTGGCCGCCGGCATCATCACCGGCACCGACATCGATCTCGTCGCCACCATAGGCCGTCACGTCCTGGCCCACCTCCTGCCCACCCGGCGGGTCCGCACAAAAGACCGCATCGTCAAACGAGCAATCTCCAAATACAACGCACGCGGACCCGCCATTGACCGGACCACCTACAAAGCCACCATCAGCATCAACATGCTCACGAGCAGCCCTTGACACCCCAGGCCCCGCCCTAACTGAACGGCGTTGGACCTAGAGGTCGATGTGGAGAGCGACACCCCCGGGGTTACTCCGCAACATTCTGGAGGCCCCGAGCGGCCTCGAAGCTCTACGCGGTCACTCGATGTACTCCTCCATGAGCCGCGCCAAGTGCAGCAGGTAGGGCAGCCGGGTTGGTGTTGCGGTGTGCAGGTGGCAACGGCGCAGCCCGTTCACGTAGGCGGCCAGGTCGGCGGTGTTGTCGGTGGGCTGCTGGAAGGAGATATGGATTTCCAACGACCTTGGGTTGGCTCCGTGGCGGGTGACGTCGCGGTCGTCTCCGAGGTATTTGGAGACGGATTTGGACAGCTGGTGGGTGTCCGGGCGGGGGTTGACGGCGAGATAGGTGCGATCGTTCCAGGGGATCAATCCGGAGTATCGGCCCCATTCATATGGGAGCACGTTGTCCGGGCTCGGCGTCTCAGGCTGGTCCGGCGGGTTCTCGCCGGAGACGACAGCGCCTTGAGCGGGGGCGTCAGCGCTCTCGGCATCCGAATTCTCCAACGGATTCATTCCGAAGATGAGAGGGATCTCATCGGAGTCGTCGTTGATGCGGACAATGCGCAAGCCTGGCAGATCCGTCGGCGTGCGCCGACTGACTGATTCTGCCGAGCTGCAGTCGATACCCGGGAGGACGAGGGCGTCCGGGGCGATGTGGTCGTTCTGCAGCCACGACCAGATCTCTCTGTTGCGCAGGGTCTGAGCGCGTGCAATCAGGAGACGGTCCGCGGTGCTGTCGAGCGCGAGGGCTTGGGTGAGGAAGTCAGCCAGTTGGGCTCGGTCCCGAGCGCGGACGCGGCCTCGTCCCTCGACCAGGGCCTTGGGCAAGTCGACCAATGGCATGGGGGCTTCGTTCAGATGGCTGGTGGTGGGAACCAGTTGGGCGGTAACCATGCCGTCTGTGTTTGCGCGGAGCAGGAGGGGTACGAGGCCTCCGCGTGATCGGGCCAGGTGCACGGCGGTGAGCTCGAAGGAGCCGGTGACGCCTCGTGGGCGAGGCAGTTGCGGCAAGTGTCCGACGGACCGGAGGATGTCGCGCACGGCGGAGGCGGCGCGCTCGACGTCGGCACGGCGGATCTGGGAGTTCTGGAAGGGCTTGGCTCCATCCTTCTTCGCGTCCGGGTTGGCCGTCCGGGTGACGGGGTGCAGACATTGGACGTGCCGACCAAGCGTTGGAAGGACCTTCTTGAGCAGAGGCTTGGGGTCGTCTTGGTGTGCTGCTGAGAAGGAGGCCGGTTTACCGATCTCCATGAGCGCACCGATCAGTTGTGCCTCGTCGGGGAGGGCCTCGCGCAGTGCGCGAGTCCTTTCCGCGCGGTGCTGACGCCGAGCCTCGCTGCGTTCTTCCGACGATTTTTCGGTAGGCCAGGGTGTTCCGGATACCAGAGTGTCAGGGTTGTACAGGCGCAGATGGACTTCGGTGGCACCGCGATAGACGTGAACGTCGCGTCCGGTCTCACTCCGGTGGTCAGTATGGGTGTAGCCGAGCAGGCCGGTCAGGGCCAGATGTACGGCTTCGTACGTACCGGGGGCGGTGTGTCCCAGCTCCAGGCGGTACACGGCGCCGGGGGCGGCGGGTTCGAGCCGAGGTGCACGGCGCTGCGGGATCTTACCGATGGAATCGACCGGTTCAAGGTGCAGTCCGGGCAGGGTCTCCTTCAGTTGTTCGAACAGGAGGAGGTGGTCGATCGGCTGGAGGCCCGTCTCGGCGGGGTGGCCGGCGGACTTACGTCCGGTTTCGCCGTCCGGTTCGTCCAGAAGATAGGTGTAGCCCGTGGTGTGCAGGAGAAGGGCGACGGGATCCCTCTTCGTCCTGTCATCGCGGCCGAGGCCGTTGTAGGCCCGCGGGTCTTCTCGGACGGCGTTCGGGTCCGGGTAGAGGTGGGAGGTGGGGAGGGAGGGCAGCATCCGGGCGATCCCGGGGGTCCAGCGCCATGTCATCTCATCTGCGCGGCCGGTGGCCACGACAGGTGCCCGGAGGAATAGGGGGTACTCCAGGCCGCTGAGTACGCCACCGGGTACGTGGAGCAGCACGGTGGCGGTGGGTGGTTTGTCGGGACTGCGTCGCGGTAGGTAGACGGGCATGGTGCCGCCGAAGCGGGTGATGTGCGGGGTTGCCCGGATGAGGAGCCGGTCGTCGTGCGGCATCGTTGTGACGCGGAACGTGGTCTGGTGGGTCCACAGGCCGAACGCACCGTCATCGGTCAGTTCGCGGGGTGGCCAGAGGTAGACACTGCGTTGACCGCGGTCTCCGATGGTGCCAAGGACAGTGGTCTCGTTCTGCTTGTGCCCGGGGAGCACCCACTTCTTCTCGATCCATCGGGTGGCCAGGTAGGACGCGAGGAGTCGGTAGACATGGGGGCGGGGCCGCGCTGTGTCGTTGGGTGCTTTGCCGTGTCCCAGCAGGTCGAGTGTCGTGGGGGACCATTCCAGAGGGAAGGCCGCTTTGATGCAGGAGGGCCAGTCGACGTCGCTTTGGTGGGGTGCGACCTCGGTGGTGATCCAGGTCTCCAGGGCGATTTGCAGGGCCAGTTGGTTCTGGGGCGGACACAGGGCGTAGAGCCAGGCGTCAGCGCTCAGATCGTCGCCGACTGCGAGGATGCCCGCGCCGACGCACTCCACGAGTTCACGCAACCCACGCGTCGGAAGGTAGCGCGAGCGAGACTTGGGGTTACTGTCCCAGGCGCGCTGGAGGCGGGGGAGGATTTCGCGCGGGAAGGCGGCCGTGTAGAAGTCGAGCGCGAGCTTCTGCCCGGGGAGGGCCGCGAAGACCGGGGGAATGGTGTTGTTGTAGCGAGGCGGTGGTGACGGCTTCTTGGACTCGTTGCCGGTGCTGGTCACAGGTCTTTCATCCCCAGTCGATGTTCTCAAGGAGGTTTCCGAGCAGCCCCCACACGGTGGTGTGGATCGCGTGCTTGACGCGGGTCTGGGCGTCCGCCCTGGGGCCCGGGTCAGCGAGGAGCTCGCGTACCAGTGCCCGGCCTGCAATCAGGATGCTGGTGCGGTCGGTATCGAGGGCCGAGTCGCGGGGGTCAGCAGCGCGGGGTGCGAAAGCGGCGTCCAGCAGGTAAACGCGGACGGGTACGTTGCCGCGGATGCCGCGGCCGGTGGTTTGGTAGAAGGAATGGAACTGGTCCGCGACGAAGGCCTGGCGCAGTTCTTCGGTGGGCATGGTGCGGAAGGTCAGAGGGCGGCCCATCATTCCGCCCCAGGTCGCGTAGGCCCGGCGGGTGAGCGTGCGGACTTCCTGAGTCGGGTCGGTGCCGGGTACGTCGCAGCGGATGGGGTCGAGCAGACGGGCCATAGCCTGGGAATTGAGCACGGCCAGGGGGAAGGACAGGTCGTCTGGCGGCGGGTGCAGGCGGGCGAGGTAGAAGATGACGGAGACGGCAGCGACGCCGCGGGCGTTGAGCATGTTGTGTGCGCGGCCCACGGAGCCTTCGGCCGCGGCCATCACGGTGGCCTGGAGGGTGGGGAATTCGGCGATGCGCCGGTGGGCAAGGCCGTAGGGGCCCGGTGCGCGACTGTCCGGGACCACATGGCAGGCGGTCACGCTGGTGCGGGTGTTCATGTAGTGGGCACTGGTTTCGGCGTCCTGCGTGCTGAGGACCACGAACAGCGCCTTGCGTCGGTCTTCATCGGCACTCTGGAGCGCCTGCTCAAGAAGTGAAAGGGTGGCACCGGGGTCCGGGGTGCAGACTGCGTCGGTCATCGTCCGCACCGCGTTCTGCCGAGCTTCGCGCCCCCCTGCTCCCGAGACGCGCACGCCTCTTTCGTGGCCGGGGCGCCGGCGCGGCCGATACAGCAGTCGGCTGGTTCTCAGTGCCTCTGCGCACTGCTCGGGCTCGCGCAGGATCAGTGAGGGGAGGATGTCGATGTGATAGCGCGCTGAGTACGGGTCATAGCTGGTCGCGGACGTGAGCAGGACATGGGGGCCTTCGACTCCTTCGCATGCGAGCATGTCGTGCAGGTGGTACAGCAGCCAGCGGCCCACACCGCGCAGCCACAGTACGTCCAGGGAGCCGCCGCTGCCTTTGCGGCTGGGGGTCCACTGCAACGCCATCATGTTGCCCATCGGCAACTCAGGCACGAGAGCGCGTAGTTCGGCGTGTGGTTGATGCGTCAGGGCACTTCCGCCCATGGCGAGTGGCATCACCTCGCGCAGGGTTTCCTGCATGGCGGAGAGTTCGAAGTACGAGGTGGTCACGCGCGCGGCCCAGATGCCGGCGATGAGCAGGTGCGCCAGTTCGGTTCGGCGGGGAGGTGGTCCGTCGGGAATCGAAGGCGGTGCATGCCGTGTGATCCACTCTTCGGCAACTTCCTGTGCTGTCCGCTCGGCGGCGTACCCGGCCGTCATGGTGTCGATCAGTTCGGCGATATGGCTGGGTGGGGCGTCGAACGGTCCTGCGGTTAGCGCGACGAAGTACTTGTCGAAGTACTGCTCGGCGGCTTCCCACCTGTCGGCGTCCTCCTCGCGCTCGGCACGGTTCCCGATGCCGTGCAGGAGGCGGGCCAGTCGGGTCAGCAGAGTGTGTCCGCTGAACGGTCCGTCGTCGGCGGTCTGAGCCAGGGCCTCCTCAGCCGCCCTTTTGGCCTCCGGCGTGTCACCGGCGGGCAGCATCAGCAAGGGCAGCAGGCCCGCAAGGGCCTGCGAGTGATAGGTCGCGTATTGCTGAAACCGCTGCCCATGCTTGTGTGCCATGGGCCTGTACCAGGTGGTGGCGAGGCCTTCGTGCCAGGCCACGGCGATGCGACTGCTCCATCCGTCCGGCTGAGTCAGCGGCTCGTGATGCAGGAACTTCTTGTCGAACTGGGTCATGACGCGGTCGGCCTCGTCGACCACCAGAAGGTCGAGTTCGTGCTGAGCCGCAGTGATCCAGCGGGCGGCATACGCCGAGGGCTCCGCTCCGCTGGCCAGCAGGGCGGCGGGCGTGGTGACCCACGCCTGGGCGTCGGGCACTTCGCACGAAGCGATCTGCGAGGGACACACCGACAGCAGCGGACAGTCCACTCGCTCCTTGCGCTTCGTCGCGCCGACGACACGCAGCGAGTTCCGGCACGGCCGGTCTTCCAGTGCCAGCGGTTCGGCAACAGGACCGGAGGACTCCAGAAGCATCTCCAGGGGGCACAAGTCCGTGGTGAACGGCGCGGTAGCGTCCGTCTGCGACGGCAATGGGGCAACGTCTCCTCCCTCGCTGACGTACAGCACGTCATCCCAGTACCGCGCCAGGTGTTCGTCGCGTGTGGAGCTGCCGATGAGCGGGACCGCCCGGATCCCGAGGGCGCGGAAGAAGCGCACCTTTGCCAGCGCGTCGCCGACCGATGAGACGAGGTAGCCCACTTTCAGGCCCCGGTCGACAGAGATCTTCACGAGGATGTCGTTGAAGGTGGTCTTGCCGGAGTTCATTAGGCCGACGACATGTGCAACGCCGTCGATTCCGAACACTCCCAGCCCGTCGCGGAGTTCACCAGCCTCTGTGTCCGTACTCGCGAAGACCATGTTCTCCAGGCGGCCGGAGAAGTTCTCGCCTCGATGGCGCGGATCGTCTTCCAGCAGGCGGTCCATCTCCTTGGCCGCCTGCTTCATGTCATCGTCGGTCACCGGAAGGAACGGGGTCCGGGTACGTCGCTCCTTGGGCTGCAAGAGCGGCGGCTTTGTCGCTGCGGCCACCCAGTCGGGTACCCGCAGGCGCTCCTTCTTGTCGTTGTGACGCTTGAACCAAAGGGCCGCGCCGGCCCGAGCCGGCTCACGCGCCGGCCGCATCTCGTACGGCACGGGATCAAGCAGTGCGTCCCGATATGCCTTGACCCTGCCGGACAGCACGGCGCTGCCGCGTGGGCGGAAGGCACTGCCGTGTACTACTCGGCGCGAGTCCGGGTTGTCCAGCTCGAACTTCCGCAAGTGAGCGGGCAGTTTGCAGTAGTCGTTCAGGCGCACCTTCCACTCGCCGCCCCGAGCTGTGGGTCCCATTCGGCGGCGGAGGTTGCGCACGAGCGGGGCGGTGTCTGGGCCCGCGCTGAGATAGCCATCCAGGACCTTGCGCAACACCGTTGCCGACTGGCCGGGCATGTACTCGGTCAGGAAGTGCAGGCCCAACTCCACACGGAAGAACTCCAGGGCCGTAAGCGGCTGCATCAACGGGGTCAGCCCCGTGGCGTCGGCCTCCTTCACCAGCGGGTCGTTCCACGCCGTGATGTCACGAGCCATTCAGCCACGCTCCGAAGCGTGCCGAAGTACCGCAGCGATGAAGTTGTCCTCGCCGACGACCTCGACACCACAAACACGTCCGTCCATGGCATCTCTCAGGTCATCGACGTAGCCCCGTGTCTCGAACCGGTGCTGGGCGATCACCAGGAACCGGCGACGCGCGTCGGCACGCGGATCCCAGCGAAAATACCTTCCCAGCAGCGTGGCGCTCGCGTGATCCTTCACGTCAGCGGCCCACCACTCTCCCGTGCCCATGTGGTCCGTGCCATCGAAGTCGTAGGCCACGTCCACGGCGTCCATGCCCCACCACGGGTGCATGCGCTGCCCCAGCGCGGACCCTGTTGCGTGGAGGACCCGGCGTTCCGCCAAGCCTGGGTCGTGGAAGAAGCGGCGTACGGCCTGCCGCTGGACATACAGCTCGGACATCGCCTCGACGGTCCACTGCGTGGCCGATCCCTCGCACCCCGGAGTGCCGCAATGCCCTCGCCTGCTGGGCAGCGGGTTACCGCACTCGTCGCACACATCCAGCACTGTCGGCCCTGACGCGGGGCGATGTTGATAGCCGTGCAGGAACCACTCCTTCACCCACGGCTGACCATGAGTGTTCTTGGCGGGGAAGCGCCGGATGAGGGAGGCCAGGTCGAGGTCTGACGCAATCGGCTTGTCGATCAGGAAGCCGCGCAGCTCGACATAGTTCTTCTGGACCTGCTCTTCGCAATTGGCGTTGCGGTCCGCTGTGGTCATGAGCAGGTCGAAGGAGCGGTTCTCGACCAGTTCGGCCTCGGGGTCCTTGGACATGGCCAACCGGGCGGCCTCGTCCGCGAAGGCGGAGGGCCTGCCGTCGTCCACCAGCAGGAGGTCTCTATCGCTTTCGGTGATGTCGAGAGCGAGTGGCCACTGCCCGAGCGGTCGCGTGCACCAGGCGAACACCTCCATATGGGTGATTGGTTGAGCCATGCCGCTCTCCAGCGCGCGCCACCACAGCCGTTTCACCCCGGCATTCCACGCCACAGGAAGCCCCACAGACTGAGTGCCCAGTGACGGCGTACTCCACATCGCGCCGAGCTGGTCCGTCTGAATTCGCGCGAGTCCAGCTGCGAGCAGCTGCACCGTCATGTAGTCGTCCGGCAGATCAGCCGACACCTGCGTCAAGCGCGCCGCACGCGACACGTCCGTCACTACGTCCCTAACAGGCATGGTCTGTCCCCTCAGTGACCTTTTGTCGCGACGGATAGTAGCCACTGTGATCGACACCTCCGACCACGTGGAGGACGAACTCCTCCCCGGTTCGCAGTGCCGAACCCCCGTGGGCGAGCACTCCCGTGCCCCACGTGAATGTCACGACTAGCCTTCGCTCATCGCCCGAACGGTGCGCTCAGCCGATTGCCGACGTTGACGCAGCACATTCGTGACTACCCCACACAGCAGCGCGTCGTCATGAACTCCGTGGACTTCCTGCGTCGGCGAGTCCGGAGTGGTAGTCGGCCTCCCGAGGCCTCAGCTACCAACGGGCTCGTCATGCCCCCGAGCCGCCGTCCACGTACTACTACCGGCAGGGGGAGCAGAACCGCTCATGGGCGAAACCAACCCGCGAGCTGCGTCGGACATCTGGGTAGGGTCGCGGTACCCGAGCTGGAGAGGTAGCCGCATGGACCCCGAGATCGTGATCGCGCAGACGACGAGTGACGACGAGGAGCAGGCGAAGACCCTCGCCAGAGGCGCTGTTGAGAGCAAACTGGCGGCGGGCGTCCACATTGATGCGCCCATCACCGCCTTCTACTGGTGGCAGGGCAAGGTCGAGGCAGCTCAGGAGTGGCGGATCTCCTACATGACGTCGTCGGATCGCCTCCCCGCGCTGGAGGCATGGCTGCACGAGAGGCACCCGTACGACGTCCCCCAGTGGATTACGCTGCCTGTGACCGGAGGGTCGGAGGCGTACCTGTCCTGGGTCGTCGATGAGACGCGCCCGCGGTAGAGGTCTCCACTACAGCGCCTCGCTCTCACCGAGCCTGTGCGCTTCGACGCTTCACAGCGTCGCGAGCGTCAGCAGGTGGCTGGCCAGGTCATGCTCAGTGTCGGGGAGCCCGGCAGCGATGGCCTGGGCCCGCTGCCGGCCCATGGTGTTGGGCTTCGACTCCGCCGCTGCGGCGAACCGGTGCGCGACGTAGGCCCCGCGGTCTACGTCGCCACCGCGCAGAAGTGCGGACGCCAGGTCCCCCAGGACGACCAGGCCAGCGGCACCGCAGCCATACAGAACCCCCACCGATACGTCGGCGGCACCTACGACCGCACCACCGGCTACATCAAATACGGCCAGCGCTGGTACGACCCCACCACCGGCCGCTTCACCACACAAGACGCCCTCACCTTCCTCGCCAACCCCGCCAACGGAAACCGCTACGCCTACGCCGGCGACGACCCCATCAACAACACCGACCCCACCGGGATGTTCGACTTCGACAGCGCTCTCAGTACTCTCAGTTCGTTTATCACAGTGGGCGGCGGCCGGGGCCACTGGGGGCTGCATCATCGCCGGAGTCTTTACGGACGGCATCGGATGCCCTGCGGGCGCGATAGCCGGCGCCGGGTACGGCGTGGGGGTCGGATTCGTGGGCGGGCTTCCTAACTCCATTTACGTCGGGTTCCGCGACTGATTCAGGAGTAGCAGTGGAAAAGATGTGGACAGCGCGGGACATTCAATCCTTGCTGCGCCAAGACGAAAAATTGGAGCGGACTTTCCCCGTCCGATACCCTCTGGGCCCTCTGCCCTACGGGCTACTTTTCCGAGGCTGCATTCTCGCACTATCCGATCAACGAGTGGCGGCATTCTCTTACAGTCGAAAGTCAAGCCGCCCAGCAATATAGTCTGGACCGAACGGCGCGAGAGTTGCGCTGCCTCACTGAGCGCGGACCATCGCCGCTTAATCGTCAATGGTCGAGAGTTCGTGACGTCACCGTCCGACCGTGATGAGATCGATCGATTCGTCGCATCATTGCCGTCGGCTCTCCCGAATCAACTGCCGGGAGAATAAACGGCGGTGGGCTACACGGTGCTCCCCTCGACGCGGGGAGCACCGTGTGTTCGCGCCACGACTTGGCGATGTGTCTGTGGCACCGGTGGGCCGGGGAGCCGGTGCGGGTTCTGGACCTCACGCCTTGACCACGGTCAGAGGGTGCTGTTGCAGCGGTCGCGGCGGGTGATGACCAGTTCCCGCCAGCGCTGGCGGGCGACGGGTTCCCCGTCGAGCCATCGTGCTGGTGAGGAGCCGTCGAGCGGGCGGCCGGCCATGAAGTGGGCGATGTCGACGTAGTAGGCGTAGTCGCCGCTGTGAGTACCGAGCAGCCGGGAGATCGCTGTGGTGATCTTGTCGTCGGCGTCGAGAACGGCGTGGTGGGCGACCTCTCCGCCGCCCACCGTTGGTGCTGACCACCGCGACGGGCCCCTAACTGTGCTGCCTCATGAGGTTGGTGCCATGGCCGCGAGGCTGGGCGGCCGGGCCTGTCTCGGGCGCATCCCGCCGCCTGGGTGTGGGAGAGACACACCCGTGCCGTCGCCCACCGGAGCGGTCGCGCACTCACCGCTATCGAGGACGCCCCTCGCCTTCACCATCAGCTGCTGCTGAGCATCGACCAGATCGCCACGGTGACCGGCACCGAACCGGGGGCCGTTTCCGCGCTCCTGGCCGCGGCCCACCGGGCGGTCCGTACGGGCACGGCCCGACCGCGACCTCGGACAGCCGCGAGCAGATCCACGACGCGCAGCCTCAGCACGCGGCGTGCCCGGCCTTCCGGAAAGGCGCTCTCCGGTGACGCGCTTCCCCCTGGGCTGCGGACTCGGCGCCCGGCTCACGGTGGTCCTCGATCTCGTCCGGGACACCTGCGAGACGGTGCAGCACGCTGACGGTACCGGTCGGCTGACAGCGCCGTCGACGACCGGCCCGAGAGCACGCAGTACTGGTGACCGACAGCGTACTGCCAGACCCTGAAGTACCTGTCTGATCGGAAAATTTCGGAACCGGTGAACTCCGGTGTCACCTCACTCATTCAGTTCCCTCCAGTCGCTGCTACTGCCGATGCCGATCACTTCGGGCGAACCCGGGTCCAGCCGTTGAAGTTTGCCAATGACCCGTCATCAAGGGTGAGGCGGGTCCATACCCAAGCCCGCGTGATCGCGTGCTCCGTGCCCTGCCCTGGAGCCGGGGCCGGAGCACCAGGATGCTGACCAGTGGCTGAAAACCCACTGTGTCCTGTTGGCTTGTGGTGTCACGGACGGAAATTGGGGGCGGCGGGGAAGTGGACGGGCCGGTAGCCGTGGTCTCTCGTGCGTGCGCTGCCCACTCTGTTCCAGGGCGTCGATGAGGAGGCGCGTCAGCCGCTCGCGCTCGGCGGGCGGGATCCGGGCCCCTGAGGCAGGCACTCCTGGAGGCGAGACTTCGCACTCCTCTGTCAACGGATCCTTTCGGATGGCGACTTGTCCCCCTTCGTCGTCGCCGTAGGCGAGACAGGTCACCTTTTAAGTTGCCCCAGTTGCGCCATCAGAGCGCTAAGTTGTGAACGCTCGCCACCGCGCCCAGGACCACGGGGGTCTTCCAGGGAAAAGCGGTGGTCAGGAAGGACCGTAATGACTGAACGGTTCGATGCGGATGGTCATGTCTGCGTCTACCGCCGGATGGGCGCCCATCCGGTACGGGGTTTATGGAAGCTCAAAAGGCTGACGGGACGCGAGCGAGAAGTGCTCCTTCTCGTGGGCACGGGTGCAGGTAATCGGGATCTCGCGCGGGAGCTGGGGATCGCGGAGCGCACGGTGAAGGCGCACATCGCGCGGATCGTGGAGAAGCTGGACCAGCAGACGCGGCTTCAGGTCGCGGTGCTGGCCGTGCTCGCTCACGAGGAGCTGTGCTCCGATCCGCGGTGCGAGTGCCGTGAGACTGGCGTTCCGCCGGGGTCGGTGATGACGGCCGCCTGACGGGGGTGTCCGTGTCCGGGGGAGCACGGGCACGGACACCCCCGTGTCCGGGGCTGACGGGGCAACCGACGGAGGGTGCCGTGGTGTGCACCCTTGGATCTGTCAGTAGTGCTCTTCCCGGTAGATGCCGTCGGCGTCGGCACCGCGGCTCCAGTCACCGAAGCCCGTGTTGCCCAGCTCGATGTTGACGACGAAGGATCCGGCCGCTGCGAGGATGATCCTGAACGGAGCGTCGTCATCGTCGGGCAGATTGTTCACGGCCAGCAACGGGAACTCCGCGGAGGCCAGTGCCGGAGTGTCGGCGATGAGGAGGAGGGGGCTGTCCGGCCAGTCCTCTCCATCACGCCCGATCCGCGCCTGGATCTGCTCCGCCGTGAAGGTCGTGTAGGCGCGGTTGTCGATGACGGTGATCGACTCGTAGTGCCCCGAGCCTCCTTCGAGGGCCTGGAGCAGGCGTGCCCATTGCTCCGGCTGTTCGAAGGAGGTCCGCACCAGAAGCGGGCCGGCGGACTCCTCGATCGTGGAGGAGGGTGGCGTCTCGGGCTCGGCCCCCGTACGCTCGCCGGGGGTGACCTGGATGAGGAAGCGGGGCTTCTTGCCGTCCGTCGACCGGTCACTGGCGTGGACGCGGATCAGGTACCGGCCGGCTCCTGCGATGGCGAGGTTCTCTTTGCGCAGGGGTTCGTATCCGCTGTCGCACAGGGCGAGGAAGCCGGTCGTGGAGACCACAGGGGTCTCCTCGACCTCGTCCCAGCCGCTCTCCGCTCCCGGGTCGTCTCCGGCGTAGAGGGTGACGATGGGGTTCTCCAGGGCGTTCCCGGCGTCGATGTGTAGCCAGTCTTTCCCGGCCGCCAGGAGTCCGCGCCCCCGCGGCTGCGGGCTGGCGTCGGGGTCCATGACGGCCAGGTCGCCCCACTCCTTCATCTTGAGCGGGCGGGTGCGGCCTTGGAGGAACGGCCAGTTGGAACGCTGCATGGAGAACCCCATCGTGCTCGCTGTGCCTGCCAGTTACGTCCTGAAAGGGTAGACGGGCCTTTGGCAGGTGTGACGGGTCTTACTTGATGCCGACGTAGTAGCCGTCGCCGTTGAGGACGCGCTGGGACTTGTAGAAGCCGCCGAGACGGGCACCGGCGCTGCGGTTGTCACCGGCGGAGATGATGCGGGTGCTGCCGCGTGCCGGGTTGCCGCCCTCCTTGCTGGCAGCGAAGGGGTACTCGTCGCAGTCGTACTTCTTGGGGTTGGGGTTGTGGACCTTCGCGCACATGGCCTTGCGGTGGTTGCTGATGGTCTTCTCGTTGGTGATGCGGTGCAGCGGCGAGGAGGCGCCCGGGTGACCGGTGATCTTGCGCTGGGCGTCGAGGATGTGGGTGGCGGACTGCTTCACCTTCGCGTCGCTGCGCGAGAGGCTGAAGACGGGGGAGTAGGACGGGAAGACACAGCCGGGGTTCTTGGTGCGCTTCTTGGCGCCCCAGAACGTGTCGTCGCACCGGTACTTGGCGGACTTGTAGGTGAAGCCGCCTGCCGAGTAACCGGGCTTGGTGAAGGAGAACCGGTAGGAGGCCGGGCTGGCGAGCTGCTTCTTCTTCCCGACGCTGGCGGCGTAGCCGACGGTCCCTTTGTGGGCGGAGCCGAGGGTGGAGCCCTGCGGGAACTTGACGGCGGTCTTGACGCCCTTGCCCCCGCCGACGGACACGCTCATACGGATGCCACCGGCGTTGACGAGCTTGGCCTTACCGACGGTGAAGCTCTCCGCCCACTTCAGCTTGCTGGTCTGCAACGTCATCGAGTGCTTGATGTCGAAGCTGGCGGAGCCGACCGGCTTGCCGTTCCTGAGCAGATCGACGCGGGCACCGACGTCCATACACATGCTGGTGCGGGTGATGCTGATGGTATTGAGACGGCACGTCGCGGCAGCCGCGGTGTTGGCGTAGATGGTCTTGACGGCCGGGGCCCGGGTGACCGTGATGCTGTCCCGCACCGGTGCGGGCTGCGCGGTGGCGGCGCTGATGCCGGTGAGGAGAAGAGTGCCGAGAGCGGCACCGACGACGGCTTTCCTGGGCGCACTGATGGGCATGGGTGTTGTGTCCCCTCGTAGGTGGAGGAACGGCACCACAGCGGGCCGCCGTCCGAGCGGGACTTTATGCTCCTCAACGCCCTTGGATCTATTGACCGTTAGGGCACTGCCTGTTAGGACATGTCGGTTTTCGGTCAACTATCATCACGACGAGAACCACAGAACGGCGCAGCCGCCCTCAGATCCTGAAGTTTCTTGTCGAGGAGCACGTCGCCCCCGTCACCTCATTTCCGACCCGCGAACCCGTGTCCCCGGGGCAGGCCACGCTGTTGACAGTCCCACGTGACTGGGGAGTGGTTCATGCTGTGCCAAATCACATGCAGCCTCCGCTCAACGCCGATGCACGAGTGCTGCTGGGGCAGTTCGCTGTCTGCCTTCCCGCCGCTGCCGGCGGGCAGCTCGGTCGACCCCGTTCGTCGCCCGTCAGCTGATGCCCCAAGCCCGCCAGCACGGATCGCGTGACGCCCTCGGCCTGCTCCCGGGTGGGGCAGGCGCTTCGTACCGGATCCTTTCTAGCATCTGGTGCAACGTCATATGGATTTGGTCAGCGTCTGATTCATGCACCGGAAACATCGCGGGTGGTCGCCTCTCTCGTCCAACGGTGGATTCGACGGTAGGAAGGGTCGGCCGTCACGAGTGCCGGCAGCCTTTCTGGGACTGGATAAGCGCATCCAGCACCGATGCTTTGGACGCGCCCGTCAGACCGGAGGTGGCGTCATGGCTCAGGAGGATCCGGGAGGGACACGGCGGGGAATTTCGTGCCGCCGCACCCGATAGTGCGCGAGCACAAGGACTGGGGGCCAGTCCCATCCGTCGTCGCGGCATCGCGCAACCTCGAACAGGCGGACTGGAAGGCCGTCGCGTACAACGCGGGTACGCTCAACCGCACCCGCCAGGCTGGCGTCGGCGTGGTGGAGGTATTCGACGGCTTCGACTGTGGCTGGACCTCCCACCAGGACGCTGACAAGGCGAACCGGCATCCGTGGTGTCGTCGTGGGTTCGGCCCGCGGCCAAACGTCGATGCGTTATAACGGCGGACTGCGGGTTCGCTTGCCCTATTTATGAGTTGTGGTTGTGGCTCAACTTCGTTGCGGCGCATGCCGGGAGGAGTCGGTGCGAGCTGCGTTCGTACGAACAGGACGGATTGATCAGAGGATGCCTTTCCACGACCATGGCCGCGGACCGGATCGGCCGCGAAGGCAGTCGATCCGGTACTGCGCTTGCCTGATCCACTCCCCGTTGCTGGCTGCATGCTGGGCGGCGTAAGTCGCCATCCGCAGTTCCCTGGCACCTGCGAGGATGCGATAGCCCTCCCAAGCCGTGACGTCGTACCCGTAGGCCTCACAGAACTGCTCGTACTCTCGTGCCGTGACTGCCGCGGTCGTCTTCGCGCGTACGGCGGTAGACACGAGATCCCACTCCGGGGGGCCGATAGAGAAACGCTCCAGATCCATCATCAGAGCCCCGTCGCTCGTGTGGACGAAGTTGCCGGGCCAGGCATCACCGTGCACAGCCCGGTCGGGAAGGCCGGCTGGCCGCTCTGTCCACGCCGCTGCGAGGTCACGGTGAAGATCGCGCAGCCACTCTTTGTCGTTTCCAGGGATCGTCGCGGCGGCTTGCAGCCGCTCGTCCACCCGGACGAATGGATCGAGGTACCCCAGCTCGATGTCTGGCACGGGCAATGAGTGGAGTCGTGACAGGAGGCGGGCCAGGTCGTGAACCGACCCGTGTTCCTGACGCGGGAGTTCCGCCCAGAACGTCACGGGCCTCCCGTCGACTTCAACTGGTTGCTCCACGTCGACCAGGCGGACGGCCGGGACATCCTCCCGAGCGAGCCAGCGTGCTACGCGCACCTCACGGGCCGCCGCACCGCCCTGGCCGGTGCGGGCGATCCGCACGATCACCTGTTGCCCTGGGAGCCGCCATATTTCGTTCTCGGCCAGGCGTACAGATTCGGCTGCCGAGGCATCCAAGCCCACGGCAGCACAGGCTTGTTGGAGAGTTCGCCGATCGGGCTCGTCTGCGGAGTGGGTCATGCTGGGACCGTAGCGGTGATCCGTTCCCGCAGGCCTGACGCCTCCTGAACCTTCTGGTGCCTGGCTGCGAAGTGCCCGAGCTGCCGAAGATCGTCGGCCGCCCGTCGGGACGTGAGCCGGCCGACTTCGTCCAAGGCGTCGTGCCCGATCAGCGCCGCCTGCCGCGGATCGCCTTTCGCCATCATCAGGGCGGCAAGCTTCGTACGGGAGATCGCGCGGGACCGTTTGAAGGAGTCCGAGTGCCCCTTGACCGCCATGTTGAACCGGCCTGCTGCCCTACCTGGGTCCTGCCCCGCCAGGATGGCGAGGTCGAATAGCGCGTGGGCTGTGTCCCCGTTGTGCTGCGCTGCGTCGTAGTAGGCCATCCACGGGGGGTCCTCGGATGGGCGGGCACGCGTGAACGCTTCGTCCGCAGCGCCGACTGCGGCCATGGTGTCCCGGACATTGCCCATCTTCCCGAAGGCGCGGGCGCGTGCTGTGTGGAGCATCGCCTGTTCCGTGGCGGTCAGGCGGTCGGACCGTACGAGTCCCTTCTCGGCGTAGGTGAGGCCATCGTCTGGCGCGCCGATCCACACGGCCTGCCGGGCGAGAAAGGAGTAAGTCTTGGCACGCAGGTGCCAGTCTCCGGCCTCCTCGGCGCAGTCGGCTGCGAACTTGAACGTCTTGGTGGCTTCGTCGTGGTGGTAGGCGTCGAAGGCCGATGCGCCGACGACGATACCGAGCCGTGAGACGGCCGCGAACAGGTCGGCGCGTAGGTGCTCGGCGCAGCGCACTTGCAGCAGCCCGGCGGACCATTGCATCGCGCTGCCGGCCACGTCACGGACTATGCCGCCGCCGCCCAGCTTGTTGTCCATGCCGCTGATGGCGGTGGCGGCTGCCAACACCTGGTCGATCTGACTGGGGCTGACGCTCTCGGGGAGCGAGAGGCCAGACGGGGCGAAGGCTTGCGTGAGGTCTATGGGGGCGAAGGCGGCTAGGCCGCTGACTTGGAGGAACGAGCGTCGGTTCACTGGCTCATGGCTCCCGGAGTGAGGAGATGGTTCGTCTCCGCCCAGGATGCGGCCTGCCCGCGCCTGAGCTGTTTCTTCCCCCCTACCCGCTGCGCGCTTATCGGCATCAGCCCGCCTTTTATCGGCATCGGGGTTGCCGAAGACCATCGGCCAAGCGCGGTCGAAGAACCCTCCGGTCTCAAAATAGGCGTCGAGCCGTTGGGCCACATCACGGCGACAGCTCGGGTACTTTCCTCTCTCAATCGCCAAGATCATGTCGTCGCTGACCTGGACTAACCGTCCCAGAGCTGCGGCGGATAAGCCCGCCGCTTTCCGTAGCTCGCGCAGCTCGTTCCCGAACCACTCCTGGGGCGAGGCCCCTGGGTTGAGGTCTTTCATTGGCTGCGGCATTCCCTGCCCCTGAAGTCGTTGATGCCGATATTTCGAGCTGTCGGCATCAGGCACTGCCCACGATCGGTGCGCTCTGTCTGAATGGTTGCTGATCAGTTGGGTTCCAGTACACACCGCAACCGGAGCTTGTTGAAGCGGTTCCGGCGGAACGGAAGGAACAGGGTGCAACTTCTCCTCGATACACGCGAGCAAGGCGTTTCCATTCCAGCCATGTCCAGAAGCGTGGGCGGCCAACTCGACATGACGTTCGACGTCCGTGCCGAAGATCTGGGCACCGTACGGGACATAGTGCAAGCGCATCTGTGCCTGTGGCGCATCGCCAGCGGAAGCATCGACCTACTGCTGATTGTGGTCAATGAACTGCTGACCAACGTCATTCAGCACACAGCGGCAGATGGCAACGGGGCCCGGATGGCCAGCCTGCTGCTTCAACAGGTTCCTGACGGTGTGACCGCAATCGTTCGTGATCAGGACCGCTGTCCGCTTGCCCGCACGGCCTCTGCAGGCCTGCTCGCCGAAGGGGGCCGCGGCCTGATGCTGGTGCGCGCCCTGGCGAACGACATGTCAGTGTCCATCACCCCGGCCGGCAAAGACGTCTGGGTCTTCATCGCAGCCCCAACTGAAACCGAGCGTTCCTAACCCCTCGCAGCTGGCGCCGTATCTGGAGATCCGATGTCCCTCACTGTTCTGGCCCCGCAGGCCAACGTGGTTTCCGCGCACCGCGGCGGGCCCGTGGCTGCCCGGTGGACACCGCCGCTCGACGCAGACGGCTTGATGCGTCTCCTAGAAGCCGTCAAAGCGTGGACCCCACTCGACGTCGAGGCGATCTTTACCGACTTGGACACGGCCATCGGCTACATCGTGGAGGCAGGCACCTCAGAGGGCACCGCAGCGCCCGAGGCCCCGACGGTGGAGCTGGTCGACCGGCTGTGTGGCCACCTGATCAGGCTCAGCGATATCGCCGGCGCCGACCGGAAGGACCCGCCCACGAAGGTCATGGTGGTGCTCATCGAGCGCGGCCAATCCGTGCGGGAAGAACACGCTCCCGACTGCCAGCGGGGGGTCGTGGCTCGTGCCCGGCGTTTGGCCTTCGCGCTGTCCGACCTGGTCGACGCGCTGATCGAGGCACAGATCATCAGGGAGGGTGCATGACGCACGACTCCAACGCCCGCAAGCACCCGTCGGTGGGCGTCATGCTGATTGATTCCCCGGCCGATGCGTATGACTACGAGGTGTACGCAGCACGCCTCGCGGACACCAGGCTCGTGAAGAACAGCCTTGCTCTGCGGCCCCTGCCGCGCGTCC
The DNA here is from genome assembly GCF_041438865.1 of Streptomyces sp. NBC_01471. Lineage (NCBI taxonomy): Bacteria > Bacillati > Actinomycetota > Actinomycetes > Kitasatosporales > Streptomycetaceae > Streptomyces > Streptomyces sp. NBC_01471. The sequence goes on along the minus strand of NZ_CP109450.1, from coordinate 1,358,374 downwards.
TGCATCTGCTTCGCCCTCATGGTCAGCGACTTCATTCGCGGCCGGGACGCTTCCCACACCCGCGCCTGCGGTGGATGCCCTCGCCGCTCTGCAGGGCCGGATCCACAGCTGGACGACCACCGCGATAGCCAGACCCGCCGCGCAGCACGCCCCCCGAACGCCCTCTTCGGCGGCCAACCACCGCTCCCCCGCGCCTCCGTAGGACCGCCGAAGAGGGCTCCCCCTCCATCGACCAGGAGTCACCAGCATGTGCCAGCATGAGCCCCCCTGCCCCGCCTCTGTCAGGCCGGATCGCGAAGCGGCCGAACCCGTTGCCCGCGACCACGTCATGGGGTGGACGCTGCTGTGCAATGGCGTCCTGTGCTTCGAGGACACCGGCGAGATCCTGCCAAACGGGAAGATCATCGCCCCGCACCGCCCCGCCGACGCGATCGGAGCAGCAGCGTGAACGAGAAGAAGATCCCGGTTCCATACATCACCGCTCGCGTCGGGGAGGAGGCGGACGTCTTCCTCTCCCTGCGAGCCACGTTCGGCTCCGCCGGCATTGCGCGCCTGGGCTACTGGGACGAGACGAGGGACGACCGTGACGTGCGTGGCGTGCTCTGGGGCCGCGTCTCACAGTCGATCGGGGAGGAAGGGTTGCCAGCCGGGGACCCGCGGTGGGGACTCGTCCACCCTGCCCGTCAGCGCGAGACCATGCTCGGGCTGCGGTGTCAGGTGTGCGTCGGGGACGCCCGTAGGCCCGAGGGCATCCTGTTCCTGGAGAGCGCGCAGAACGGCATGCCCGCGACGGGTGCCCCCGTACGCACTGCTCAGCCTCCGGTCTGCCTGCGGCACGCGCGCCTGTCCGCGAAACGGTGTGATCACCTCGCAGATCACGGGCACATCGCGTTCCTGGCGCAGAGTGCTCCCCTGTACGGGGTCATCGGGACGCCGTACGCGTACACCCACAGCGGCCTTGAGGCCCTGGAAAGCGACGACACCCCCGTCCCGTACGGCGCCCCCGCGCTGCGCTGGTTCCTCGCCTCCCAGCTCGTGCGGACCCTGCGGGCCTTCACCGTCGTGGACCTGGACGACCTTGTACTCCCACTGGCTCCGGCCGTGTGATCCCTGCACACGGCCGACCCCGCTCCGCTTCCGGGCGGACGCGGTGGCATCCAGGCCGCCGCGCATCGAGCACCACCCCGTTGGACGGTCCCGGCCAACGGCCATAGCAATTCGAGGAGATTGAACCCCGTGACGATCCTTGCCGACGAGACTTTGGTAGCTCAGGATGCCGACCTGCTCGGCCGTCTCAAGGAACTGCTGGCCGGGCACCCGGCCGGTGGGGCCTTCCAGCTCCTCCTGGCCCCCAATGGGGTATCGGTGGCCGACGACGAGGTCCTGGTCCAGGAGATCGACACCGCCCGGCGCGTCGTGGAGCTGCGTCCGCGCAAGCTCAGCGACGTCTCCCTTGACGACGTGCTGCACACCACCCAGGTGACCGACCCCACAGACGAGGCATACGGCCGCTACGTCGCCATGCCCATGGCCAGCGACTGCCGCACGCACTATCGCCCCGACGGGAGCGCGGGCCACCTGTACGTGATGTGAGGGAGGCAGCCCCGGAGCATTCCGCAGGTTGCAGAGCTCCGTCTGGCTTCCCGGGCGGACGCGGTGGCCCAGAGTGCCACCGCACATCGAGCACCACCGGGTGACTGGCATCCGGCCCCACGTCCACAGCTATAAGAGGAGATAGATTCCGTGACGATCCTTGCCGACGGCACCTTGGTGGCTCAGGAAGCGGACCTGCTCGGTCGCCTCAAGGCAATGCTCGACGGCCACCCCGCCGGGGCCGCCTTCCAGCTTCTTCTGGCGCCTTCCGGGGTACCGGTGGCTGACGATGAGGTGCTGGTCCAGGAGGTCGACACCGCACGGGGCGTCGTGGAGCTGCGTCCGCGCAAGCTCAGCGACGTCTCCCTTGACGACGTGCTGCACACCACCCAGGTGACCGACCCCACAGACGAGGCATACGGCCGCTACGCCGCCATGCCCGTGGCCAGCGACTGCGTCCGCGTCCGTACGAGCCACGTGTACGTGGTCTGAGGGAGGAAAGCCTTGTGCATATCGCATCGCAGCGCGAGATGGCCTCCACCATCTACACGCGCCTCAGCTCCGCGGTCGTGCCGCGCCGCACTCCCGGGCCAGGCATGCAGCTCATCCACCTGCCGCACGTCTTCCCCGAGCAGTGGATCGCGTCGTTGCCGATCCCGGTCGAGGACAAACCCCCCGGTCAGACGGTGGCGCTGGTGGACGGAGCCGCCTTTCACCGAGAGGTGAGTGAGGAGGCCGTCACATCTGCCTACGCGGAGCGGCCGAGGACCCGCGTCTTCGAGAGCATCCACGCCCGGTCCGACGGTTGGTACAGCCTGGTCGCGCTGCGCCTGGCGGGCCTGGTCCGCCACCGGGTCGTCGCCACCCTGTACGAGTCGAGTGCCGGAGACCTCAACTTCGGCGCGCATGACGACGTGTGGGACGGGGTGATCGTGCAGCTGCGGGGGGCGAAGTCCTGGCGGCTGTGGCCGGAGCCGCACGGTCAGCCGCGTGAGGTGCTGACCCGGGCCGGCGACGTGCTGCTCCTTCCCCGGGGCGTCAAGCACGAGGTGACGACACCGGACCGCTCGGTGCACTTGGTGCTAGCCGTGACCGACGCACCACTCGCCGCGTCGGCCTGACCCGCCTCCGACACCGGCCGCGTGACCCCTGCACGCGGCCGGTTCCCGCCCGGCGAGACCCCGAGTCCGCCGTGCGGGAGGCCCGTACCGCTCACCACTCTCCCGGGTGGTACGGGCCCTCAACTCTCGCCTTCCTGAAGTGCGTGCAGCTCGGCAAAAAGCCCTCCGGCGTGGAGAAGTTCCTCATACGTACCGGCCTCCGCGACCGTGCCGTTGTTCAGCACCACAACGCGATCGGCGACGCGGGAGTTGGCCAGCCGGTGCGTGATGAACAGAGCGGTGCGGCCGGCTGACAGCTCTCGAAGCCTGGAAAAAACTTGGTGCTCCGCACGGGCGTCAAGGGCTGCTGTCGGCTCATCGAGGACCAGCACGGGAGCATCGCGGTGAAAGGCTCGGGCGATGGCGATGCGCTGCCACTGCCCGCCAGAGATGTCGTGACCGCCCCACCACGATCGGGCCAGGGACGTGTCCAGCCCTGCGGGGAGCTGCGCAACGACGCTCGCCGCCCCGGCTTCTTCGGCCGCCCGGTGCACAGCCGGGTCGCCTTCTTCTCTTGGTGTGCCCAGGGTGATGTTCTCTCGGCAGGTCAGGGGCCAGCGCGTATAGTCCTGCGGCACCATCGCTACGGACCGCCACACGCTCTCCGGGACTGCGGTGGCAAGGTCGACTTGGTCCCATTCCACCCGCCCCTGATCGGGCAGGTACAGCCCCGTCAGGAGATGTGCCAGGGTTGTTTTCCCGGAGCCGTTCTCGCCCACCAGGGCGATGACTTCGCCCTTCTTCAGTTCGAGGTGGATGGCCGCGAGTGCCGGGCGCGATGTGCCCGGGTAGGTGTATGAGATGTTCCGGGCGCTGATGACGGTCGGGCCGCCTGCGGGCGCCTCGGCAGAGCCACGGCGCGTTCGCAGTTCGTGGGCGGTGCGCAGGAACGCGGACCAGTCGTCGAGGAACAGGCTGGTGCGGAACAGCCGGGCCCCGGCGCGCGTCATCATCGTCAGCGTGCTGCTCGACGTACGCATGGCGAACAGGGCTGTGCCGGCCGCGGCCAGGTTGATGCTCCCGGCCGAGACGAGAACACCGAGCATCGCCCATGCGGCGATCATCGCGAGGCTGGAGACGGCGTCCCCGCCGAGGCGGACCCGCAGGGCGCGCAGTGCGGCCGACAGTGCTTCGCTCTCCAGGCGATCGGACACCTGCCCGTACCGCTCGGAGAGGAAGGGCCCCATGCCGCAGGCGCGGATCTCCGCGGCCGTGCTGCGCGTCGTGGAGTAGCTGCGCAGCGTGGAGCGGAGCCGGTTGTCAGAGAGGGTGTCGTGAGCGGCTGCGTGTTCGATGCGGGCGGCCTTCACCGCTGCGATCCCACGGGGCACTGCGGCGAGGACCAGAAGGCCGAGCAGCGCCGGGTGAAGAGAGCAGAGGACCGTTGCGGCGGCGGCGATCTGCGCGAGCGCGGACACCATGCTCTGAGCGTCCTGAAGGAGCTCCTGGCAGGATTCAGCGCCGCGTCCGGCCGCATCCAGGCTGTCTTCGAACCCGGGGTGTTCGTAGGCCGAGAGTTCGGCGGCGGCTGCGGCGGCGAGAACCTGGATGTCCGCCTCGCGCGCCGCCTTCGGCCCCAGCCGCGCGGCGGCCCCCTGAGCTGTCGCATCGGTGAGGGAACGCCCGATGAGCGCGGCGGTGACGATGACCAAAGAGGGGATGGCCGCGCTCGCCAGTGCGTTCACGGGGCGGCCGTCGGAGAACGCGTTGAGGATGTCGAGTGCGTGCTGGACCACCGTGGTGGTCGCCGCGAGCGCGACTGCCGCCAGGAGTGCGGTTGCGATCTGCGCGCAGCCCATCATGATCAGGGCTCTGCGGTCGGCAGCCCAGCCCAGGCGGGCCGCCGACCGCAGGGCGGTGGGCAGCCGACGGGCGATGGCCCAGGTGCTGATCGAGGCAGCGGTCGTGTGATGCGGATCTACTTTGAGGCGCATGACCGGCGGCGCGCCGGTCGCGGGTGCGGGTGTCGTCACCCCCCATGATGTAGAGGACATCTGCGTTGGGGTGCAGCCGAGTTACCTGCCCGGCCGCGCAATCGGGCAGGTGAGACGCCCCGAACGTCAACATGACGCCTCTTCATTCACCTGTGCGGGTGATGTCCGGTGTGATGAGAACGGCGGCCCATGGGCGCACCGGATCGTCCTCCTCCAGCCCGAGCGTGTAGCCCTTTCCCTGGACCCAGGCGTGTGCCTCGTTGGGAAGCGCCCGGGCGCCGAGTACCCAGTGGACCCGGTGTCCGCACACCCTCAGGGCGATCACGGTGGCCAGTGACACCTCCATGCAGGCGAGTCGTCCGCCCCACCACGCCGGGCGCACAGCCAGCACTGCCCGGTGTACTTCTCGGGCGAAGGCGGTGTCCGCCGGCGGGAAGCGCGCCAGCAGCCTGGTGGCCCGCATCAGCCAGACCAGCGGCAGGCGATGAGCGGGGACCGCAAGGGCCAGGGCGAGGACTGCCAGAGCACGCAAGACCAGTGGAGGGGCGGGTGCCGTGTTATGGCGTTCGGCCATCAGCGGCATGTGATCACCTGCCGCAGCGTCCGGCGCCGGGGCGTCGCCCGGTGTTCGGTGAGCAGCCCGTGATCGTGGAGCGTGGCCATGGTCGCGGCCACCGCTTCCTGTACCTGCATCGGGTTGTGCCCCCGGGCCGCGATGGTGTCGATCAGGATGCGGATCGAGCTTCCGGCGGTCAGGGCCGCTTCCCAGATGCGGCGGGTGTCCTCGTCCATCCACACCCATTTCCCGGTCCGGAGGTTCAGCACCGCCGTGGTGCCGTGTCCGATGGCGGCCGTACGGACGTGGTCCGGTCGTCTCAGCATGCTGCCGCCTTCGATGTCGGGACGGTGGCCGGGTTCGGGAGGTTTCCGAGCCAGAGGCAGGCCGTGAGGAACTGCTGAAGAGCGGCGCGCGGCGCCGATGCCTCGCCGCCGACCGCCCGGTGCAGGTCGGCCCCGATCTGCCGCGCGTCCATCAGCCCTGCCTGCACGAGCGGACTCGCGGTGACAAGGCGGTGCAGCTGGGTGTGGTGGGCTCGCATCCCGGACAGCAAGACCGGTCCGAAGGAGCCTTTCGAGCGGCGGCCGGTCAGCCAGGTAGGCAGGTCGGGCAGCGCCGCGCCGAGCAGCGGCTTGTACTCGCCACCGCGGCGACGCTCATGTGCGGGGATGGCCAGGCAGGCCCGGACGACAGCGTTGTCCAGGAACGGATACACCGGGCGTACGTCGAGCGGTTCGTAAAGCGTGACCTCATGCCGGGCTGCGGCACCGTTCAGACGCAACGCGGACCAGTCGTCCCATGCGCCGGCCGACACGTCGGGCTGGTCCTGCGCTGATGTGCGCAGCAACTGCCCCACCACGGAACGGCCATGGGCGGTGAGCCACCCTGTGGCGGGGCCCGGCCTGCACCACGACCACACCCGTGGCACCCCGTCGAAGCGTGCTCCCTCGATCATGCCGGCTGCCTCCTCTACGGCTCCGCCGCGGCCCAGGGCGGCCGATGCTTTTACCTGCCGCCACAGGGGTCCGGGCGCCTGATCACGCAGCCGCGCCCAATCCGCCAACTGCGCTTTTGCCGGACGCCGTTCGCCGCGTTGCAGGAGGTCCACGAACGTTGCCGTGGACGATTCCAGCACCACATCGCCGCCGTGTCCGGTCAGGTGGGCTCCCAGCCCGGCCGCCGGACGCAGATAGGCGGCGTCCATCCCCGCGATCGCAGCCGCGAGCGTCGGTCCGTCCGTCGGCACAGGTGGCGGCGACGCGAAATGCCAGGTGTCGGGCCCGCCCTCGCACAGGTGGTGCTCGATCCTCGCGTACTCGGCGACCCGGGCGGCGAACCCGGTGTCCTCGGCACTGGCCAGCCTTCCGCCGTAGGTCACCGCCCGCACGGGGCGCCGCTGCGAGGCCAGGAGTACCAGCGTCGAGGAGTCCAGCCCGCCGGACAGGTCGGCGCCCACCTCGTCGTGCTCGCAGGCGTAGCCTTCGGTCGCCTCGGTGAGCGCCTGGCCGACTCGTGCTGCCCCTTCGGACAGCGTGACCGGGGAGGGCAGGCCGGTCACGTCCACGGTCTCCCAGCGGTCACCCTGCACCAACAGGCCGCTGCCGCCGGGCACTTGGTGCACTCCCTCATACAGTGACCGGTCAGGCCAGTGCTCGGCTCCGGCCACGATATGTGCGGCCAGTAGTGCAAGGTCAGGGTCCGATCCGACAGAAGCGGCGACCCGCGAGGCTTGAGTGCCCCAGACCACGCCTCTCTCACCCCGGCCGACGAACAGCGCGCGCGCTCCTGCAAGATCGCCCGCGATGAACGTGCGGTCCCCGTGGCTGGCCACGGCCCAGTACGACCCGGCCCACCGGGTGAGGTCTTCCCACCGGCCCCGGCGCGCGGCAGCGAGCCCTGCGGTCCACAGCACGGCTTTACTCACCCGGCAGTCCCCGATCACGCTGACGCTGACCGGCCCCTCGCGCACGCTCTGGACCGTCTTGCAGGTGTGCCAGGCCCGCACACCCGGGGACACCTCAGTGCCCCCGTACGGTTCGGCAAGGCCCGGCCCTCCAACAACCCACATTTGGCTCACGCCCACTCCTCACATTGGTGTCGAACGAAATGCGGCGCGACCACTCAGAAAGAGGTGTGTCGCGCCGCACGGGAAAGCCCGTGGTTCACGGGCCGAAGAAGAACATGTCCTTGTCGGGCTCAGTGGCCGTTTCGCCGCCGCGCGTGACGCGCACGACCGAGGCCGTGAACAGCGCCGGCGCGAATACCGGGTGCTCCTGCGGCTTCGCCGCGGTGGCAATGACAGGGGTGTTGTCCATGACGCGAGTTCCTTTCACAGACGGGCTGCGGGGCGGTGCCGGTGCTGCCCGGCCTGGAGAGCGGGCAGCACCGGCACCTGAGGACCGCGAGGGGATCAGCCCTCGAAGTAGTTGTCCTTGTCGGAGTCGTTGAAGACCTGTCGGCCACGGGTCGCCGTGGTGACGGCCTCGACGGACATCAGCGGAGCGAAGACCGGGGCGGTCTGGATGTCCTGCACGGTGTTCTCGGAGCTGATCTCGATCATGGGAACAACCTCTCAATCGGTGAGCTGTTCGCCCTTCGGCCGGATGTCCCTGCCGGGGCAACACCAGATCACCAGAGATCGAGGACGACCGGAACTCGGCGAAAGGCGGCAGAGAACGGCGTGTGAGTCGGCGCGAAACGGAGGCGGGCTCGGCGAATTTCGGCGAAGTACCCGGCCCCATTCCCCGGTTGTCCGTCTCCTCATACGCTGGTCTGAATCAGCAGACGGAGGCATCCATGGGAAGGCCCCCGATCGACCGGCGGCCCAACACATTCCTGGCGTACTGGCTCACGCGTACGGGGATGTCGAACGTAGAGCTGGCTCGGGCCATTACCGATCGAGCCACCGAAACCGGCGAGCGCGGCGTCGCCACGGACGAAAGCCGCGTACGCCGGTGGCTCAAGGGCGAGATGCCGCGTCCCCCCGTCCCGCAGTTGATCGCAGACGTGATCAGCATGCGGGCCGGTACTCCGATGACCTGCGCAGACCTCGGCCTTCCTGGTCCGCAGGGACCCGCGAACGCGGGCCACCCCGATCTGCCGTGGGAGGCGTCCAGCACCATTGGTGCTCTGACACACATCATCCGGAGCGAATTCATGCTGCCGACCACCCGCATCAGTGCCGAAGCCAGCACAGTCCACCAGGGCAATAACCTGCTGAGCCCTCTCCAGCAGTGGGCATCGGCGCCCTCCACCACCGAGGCGAGCGAGGCTCTACAGGCCCGCTCGGGGCGCATCGGGATGGCACAGGTGGAAGGCATCCGGGCAGTTACCGCGACCTTCCGCGACCTGGACAACCGCCACGGCGGGGCCCTCTCCCGCAAAGCGGTCATCGGCCAGCTCGACGACGCCGTCGACATGCTCAACACGTGCTCTTACACGGCCGCCACCGGACGGGAGCTGTTCTCGGCCGTCGGTGACCTCGGCTCCGTCGCGGGCTGGATGACCTTCGACGCCGGCCGCCACACCAGCGCACAACGCCTGTTCATCACCGCCCTGCACGCTGCATCTGTAGGCGGTGACAAGGGCCTGGGAGCGCACATCCTGCAATGCATGGCCCGGCAGATGTCCCACCTCGACCACTACGAGGACGCGCTCGACCTGGTCGCGCTCGCCCAGTACGGAGCCCGTCGGCGGCTGAGCCCGGCGACCACCTCCATGCTGGCCTCCCTTGAGGCCCGCTTCCACGCGATCCTCGGCCACCTTCCCGACTCCGAACGTGCAGCAGGACACGCAGAGGAAGCGTTCACCCGCGTGGTCCCCGGAGACGAACCACCGCACATGGCGTTCTTCGACGCGGCCGAACTCTCAGCCACGCTCGGAGTTGCCCATCAGATCGCCGCAAAGAAGAGCAGCGGGCCCGACCGGCTCCGTCGCGCCGAACAGTCCGTGCTGCTCCTGAACCGGGCCATGGAGAGCCGGCCAGACCACCGCGTGCGGAGCAAGGCATTCGACCACGTTGGCCTCGCGCGCACCCATCTTGCGGCCGGGGAACTCGACGGGGCACGGCAGGAGACCGAGCACGCATTGGCCCTGTTCGGGGACATCGGATCGAAACGGGTGGCCGACCGTCTCGTGGAACTCCACGACGAAACCGAACCCTTCCAGCGTGGGCAGGCTGGGCGAAAGATGCGTGAACTTATCTCTGCTGCCCTGAGCTGACCTGTCCCGTCTCGAACGGTCTGGGCTGCGAGCAAGGCCGTGAACTGCGGCGACCAGGTCGACTGAGACGCCAGGGTGCGGGACATCTCAGTTGACCTGGTCCCACAGGCGCGGGTACGGGTCGCCGTCTGCACGGTTCTCGCGGACCGGGTCGCGTGGTCGGCCCGAGGTGGTGAGGAGGCTGCGGACTTGTTCGGTGCGCGCTGCTGGGTGTTGGTGGTGGCGTGTGACGAGGGGATCGAGTCGTGCGACGAGTTCGCCTACACCTCCAGCTACAACTCTGACGGTAAAATCGAACCTGAGCCCGCCCCGGAAGACGAGCCGTCCGGTTCACCCTGGCCGACGGGACACCGGTTCGCCGACCGCACAGGCAAGTACGGAACCCCGCGTACCACGACTGTTCCGGAGATCAGCGTCGGCGACAAGATGTAGCCGGGCCGCTGGCCGCCTGGCTGGACCGCCACCCCGGCGTGGAGGTCATCTGCCGGGACCGGGCGGGCGCCTACGCCGAGGGTGCCCGACGCGGAGCCCCCGACGCCCTGCAGGTCGCCGACCGGTTCCATCTGTGGCAGGGCCTCGGCCGGGCCGTGGAAACCTGCGTCGCCGCCCACCGCGACTGCCTGCGCAACCCGATGCCCGGCGGCATGCAGCCGGAAGCCACCGGACGGGCTTCCGGCCGGGGACAGGACGATTCGGCGCCCATCGGCCGGCGGGCCGAATGGAAGAAGGCCGCACACGCCCTGGTCCACGAGATGCTCGCCCAGGGCCACTCACGCCGGGCGATCGCCCGGCACCTGGGCTGGGGGCTGAACACCGTGCTCCGGTACGCGAACGCCGCACGCTGGCAGGACACCATCCGCGACAACCGCCCCCGGCCCAGCAGGCTGGACCCCTACAAGCCCTACCTGGAGCGACGCTTCGCTGAGGGATGTATCAGCGTCACCCGGCTGCATGGCGAGCTGGTCGCCGAGCGGGATCCCGTCACCTACGGCATGGTCCGAGCCTACATTGCCACCTTGCGCGGGGCTCCGTCCGCAGCACCGCCGCGGCCGCCGACGGTGCGGCAGGTGACCGGCTGGATCACCCGACATCCTACGGCCCTGACCGAGGAGGACCGGGCCGGTCTGAAGGACGTCCTGGCCCGCTGTCCCGCACTGGACACAGCTGCAGGACACGTCCGCGACTTCGGCGAGATACTCACCGACCGCCTCGGCGCCACGCTCCCCACCTGGATCGACGCAGTCGATGCCAGCCGGCTGCCCGGGCTCACCGGTTTTGCACTCCATCTGCACCGAGACCTCAACGCCGTGATTGCCGGGCTCACTCTGGACTGGAGCTCGGGCAGTATCGAGGGTGCCGTGAACCGCATCAAGAAGATCAAGCGGCAGCTCTACGGTCGGGCCGGATTTGAACTCCTACGCAAGATGATCTTGCTTCAGTAGTGCATCGCCTGGGTGTCGGCTCTCTACCCACCGCGTCGCAGATCAGAGTTCGGTCGTCCAGATTCCGACCGGATGGTCACTCGGAGGCAGCCACAACTGAGGCTGTGACTCGCGATGCCTCTTGTCCGCGCTCTCATCCCAGTGGAAACGGCCCTCGGTATCAGGCCACGCGACTTGTACTACAGGGAGAGGCGGCCGCCGGTAGAAGCCGATGGCCTGCCCGAAGAAGGTCCGGTACCAGCCGCGATCAACCTGCCTGAGCGCGACTCGATGGCCGGCGACAACATCAGGATGGCTCTGGCTGTCTGCCAGTGTTTCGCCTGCGGCGGACTTCTCTCCGAGGGTGTTGAGCATGCGGTGCATGGCGTGGATATCGAGCCCGAACATGGCGAGTTCAGGTCCGCCGTGGGTGTGTGCGAGGCCGATCGTGTAAGCGAATCCAGGACCGATCTCGTCTTCGGGGACCATCACGACGTGCCATCCGTGCTGTTGCACATGCTCGATGACCGTCAGATCCATGCGGTCCGCTTCGTCCCGGTCGCCGTAGTCATGGCAGAGGACACAACGGCACCGGAACGGATCATCAGTCATGTGCGGAGGGTACGAGGTGAGCCCCTATGTCGAGCCACCAGGGCTTGGAACCTTCCCAATCGAACAGCGCCCTCACCCTCTGCGATGGCTCCCCAAGATCTGTGCCAGAAGCCTCAACTCGTGAACAAAGCCACCAGTGCCTGGGTGTCGGAGCCGAGGCGGTCGACTTCGTCGATGGCGATGAGGACGCGCTGTTTCCTGCGGGCCAGGCTGTCAGTAATGCCGGTAAGGAGGTCGCGGAACTCTTGGACCAGAGCAGGGAAGTTGGGCGCATTGTGGAGATGAATGTGGCGTGTGATCCGTCCCGCGTCATCATTTGGGCGGTGCTGTTGGAGAGAGTGTTGGTCGTGGTCTGAATGGTTTGCAGTCGGTAGAGGTGGGTTTCGCAGCGGGTGATGAGGTGGGGTTTTGCGGGTCTGGGGCGCCATCCGGCGGCGCGGGCGAGCAGGGTGCCGATGACCATCATCGCCCGAGACCTGAGCAAGGTTGAGGGTTCCACCTCCGAATGACGACTGTGCCTGATGAGCGAGGGGTGTCCGGCGAATCATCACGTGCCGTGCACTCTGCCTTGCCACGGCAGTGGGTGACAGTATCCCTGCCAAGTGATCACCAAGCTGGCGTTCGAGCCCGGCACTTACGTCAGGACGGGTAGCGAGGCCAGGCCGCGCACTAGGCGAGTTCGCCGCCAGTTCAGTTGTTCGGGTGGTAGGGCTAGCCGGATTTCGGGGTATCGAGTCAAGACCGCCCGCAGAGCGATGTCCGCCTCTGCCTTGGCGAGAGGGGCACCGAGACACCGGTGGATGCCGTGTCCGAAGGCTAGATGGCCCGCTGCTTCGCGTTCGAGATTGAGCTGGTCCGGTGACGCGTACCTCTCCGGATCGCGGTTGGCAGCTCCAAGTGCCACCGACACGGGAACGCCGGAGGGAATCTCGACACCTCCCAGAACGACTGGTTCCGTGGTGAACCGGAAGGTGGTTGTGCTGACAGGGGAGTCGAACCGGAGCAGCTCATCCAGCGAGGCTGACACATCTTCCGGCTTCTTCCGGAGCCGTTCCAATTCGGCAGGGTGCTGGAGCAGCGCCAGCAGGGCGTTGCCGAGGAAGTTCGTGGTGGTCTCGTGCCCTGCGATGAGCAGCAGCACGGCCAGCGACACCAGCTCCTCTTCGCTGAGGTGATCGTTTCCGTCGCGCGCCGAAATCAGCCGGTCGAGGAGCGACTCACCTGGTTGTAGGCGCTTGGTAGCGATCAGACCGGTCATGTACTCGGCCATGGCGTGCGAGGCCGCATCGATGAGGTCGGGATTGCCGGCGGCGAACAGCTCTCCGGACCAGCCCTGGACATCGGGCCGATCGGTCTCTGGCACTCCCAGCATCTCGGAGATCACGATGACCGGCAGCGGCACTGCGAGTTCGGCGATCAGGTCGACCTGGTCGCCGGCGGACCACTGATCCAGAAGCGCATCGGTGACCTGGCTGATGAACGGGTGTAGCTTCGCGACAGCGCCTGTCGTGAACGCCTTGGTCACCAGCTTGCGAAGCCGGGCGTGCTCGGGCGGATCACTGGCGAGCATGTTGTGAGCTACCGCCGGGTGGAGGCGACGCCGTGAGCCCTTATCGGCGAAGAAGGCTGCCGTGTCCTTTGAGAGCCGGGAGTCACTGAGAGCCTCCCGGGCTTCTGTATAGCCGGTGACGACGTAACTGCCGCGCCCACTTGAGCCGGTGGGCCCAGGCTGCACAGGGCATACGGAGCGCATGGCCGCGTAAGTGGGGTAGGGGTCACGAAGGAAGCGAGGGTCCTTGGTCGGATCGTTCATGACTTTCAGACTCCAGTCTGTTCTGGCTTGCCGCCTTCGGCTACACGCGCGGCGGACGAGAGGGTATAGGCACTGGCTACCTGGAGGAGCCAATGAACGTCGGCACGGAGGTCCTTTCGCACCGTGATGTCCGTCGTTGACGGCGGAGCGATTTCGTTGGGGTATTGGCCTTCCTGCAAGGAGGCCAGTGCAGCCTCGATGATCGCTGCTTCAACGACCGCCGCATTTCCTCCCGTTGCCCTGCCCGCGGACTGCGCCGCGGCATCCTGCACATGCTGGGACCGGTAGGGACGAAGGGCGAGGATGCCGTCACTGATCTCAATCACGCGGCGCTGAAGGATGAAGTCGGCGTCTGTCGCAGGTTCTTCGTCCAGTGCTCCTGCCGGCAGGACAATTTCCGGCATCGCTGCCGAGAGGTCCTGCCAGAGGGGGTCTAGGGCGTCTAGGGACCGTATTTCCCAGCGGTGGCGGCGTGCCTGAGTGATCGGGTACACCACGGCGGGCAGCGTGAGGCCCAGGCAGATCAACAGGACTGCGAGTGCCGGAGAGTCCACGCTGAAGATGCAGCGCGTGGCGACAAACGAGGAGCATTCGGAGTGCGCCGACAGGAGGTGGAAACCGAGGCCGAGGGAGAACAGGATCGTCAGCTTGTACGCGGCGTAGACCAACGCGAACAGACAGCCTGCTGCTGCAGTCCGCAGGCCGATGCGAACACTGCTCCTGCGGGTCGACTTCGATTGCTCCAGGGCCTGCCGCAGGAAGTCGATGATGGCGAAGCTCAGGTATGAGATGAAGACGAGCAGGTAGAGCGCGTAGATCTGTGGGGACCGATGCGTCAGCTGCTCCCATGTGAACAAGACGCTCATACCGAGTACGGAGGCGCCGAGCAGGGCGAGGCGCAGACGGATGCGGCGGCGCGCTTCAAGTTCTTGCAGGTTGACCTGGAAGGAGAGCGCGAGGACTGAGGTGGCGGCCGCCAAAGAGGCGGAGTTACTGAGGAGACGGGCCACGTGCGGCACGACTGCTTCCACCATGTGCTCGAACAGCGGTGAGTAAGAGGCGAAGGCGAAGGCGAACGAGGCTAGGAGAGCGCCCATGGCCCATGTTCCGGTTGGTCGCGGTGTGCCCCTACCGAGGACCCAGTAACCGGCAGCCGCCGCGAGCAGACAGGCCATGCCAAGGAAAAGGGTATTCATCAAGACCGGAACCGACCTTTCTTTATGGGCTGGGCAAAAAGTGCGTCCCAGCTGTCCGATCCCTTATTCGGCTGGCGAGAGGGTGATTCACGTTCGCGGTAGATTCGCTGGCGAATGATGGTCGCCATCATCTCCGCCTCGCGTTCATCAGCTGAGGAGTAGCTCGTACGCCCCGACATGCGCATCACGAGCGTGGGGTTCACTCCGAGTGCATGTGCCGTGTCGGTATCGACTTCCAGGCTTCCTGGGTGGTCGCAGTACACGTGGCACAGTTCATGCGTCAGGATGTGCCGTTGGTGATGTACAGATGCCCCCTCCTCGTAGTAGAGGAGATCAGCCTCCGGTGTCTCCAGCCGCAGGCCGCAGGGCGCATCGATCGCGCCGAGCGTCCTCAGCGGCTTCAGGATTATGCATTTTCCGCGAAGCGCGGCTATCGCATCGCGCAATTCGCGCGTGGTGAAGCGATGCGGCAAGTGCAGGAGATCGACCTGCGCCTCACACGATTTGCGCAGTCGACCCTGGTCGAATCCTGGCAAAGGCATTGCAATCCCCCTCGGCCTGTTCGGTGTACCAACTTGCTAGTGAACGGTTGAAAGAGGATGCCAAGAGGAAGGGTGAAGCCACGCTTCCTGGAAGTGGTACTTCCGGTTACAGGAGGTGACGCGGCCGAGGCCCGGAGGTGGGGGAAGCCCGTGCGGTTCTAACTGACGATCTCGCCTCGCTCCGGGCATGAGCGAGGTGTTGTGGCGCGTGACACACTTTGTTGAATGGTCGACTATCCGTTATGTCTGACTACGCTGGATGACCGCTTCTTAATTCTGTGAAGGTTTTTCAGGGTGTGTTGTGAGTCATGTCACCTGATCGTGCGATCTAATCTTGGGCCATGGATTCCCGGGGTGGGCAAGACGACGACGATGAGCTTGGAGCCGAATCCCTGCCTGAACTCCTGCGCTCTTGGCGGCGGCGCATTGATCCTCGAACGATTCCCCGCCTGGCAGCGCCAGGTCGGAGGAGTAGTGGGCTGACGCAGCATGACGTGGCCCGGCTGGCTGGCGTAAGCGAACGCTGGTACGGCGACTTGGAGAGGGACAAGCAAGCCGGTTACTCCGCGGATTTCCTTGACCGGCTGTCGTCAGCGCTTCGGCTGAGTCGGGCGGAACGCCACGCGCTGTATATGAGGGCGATCGGGCGTCCGCCGGCGCTCGCCGCAGTGCCAGTGGCGGATGTAGCGGCAGAAATGGACGAGCTGCTCCAGCAATTCCTCGACAACCAGGCGCCCAGCCCTGCCTTGGTGACGGACGTGGCATGGAATGTGGTCGGCTACAACGCCCCTTTCCTCGACTGGTTCCCCTGGGCCGCCCATCAGGCGAATCAGATGAGGTGGGCCTTCCTCAGCCCAGAGGCCCGCGAGCAGCTCGTGAACTGGGAGCACGACTGGGCCCCGTCCTACCTGGGCCAGATCCGCTATGAGCGCGCCCGCCATCCGAAGAATAAGGCTCTGCGTTGCCTGGAGCGCGACATCCTCGCGGCGTCTTCGGAGGTGCGGGATATGTGGGATCGCCGCGAGATGGTCGAGCATGCTGATGGCGCGCTGCGAAGGATCAGGCTCCCGCATCACCGGGGCCGGGAGGTCGCTGTTCGCCTCGTCGGGCTGCGTCCCATGCGCAGCGACCGGCTCCGCTTGATCGTCCTCATGGAAAGCCCCGATGAGCCGCCATCGGGCAACCAGCCCAATGCGAGCCGACGGGTGCCGTAGTTCCGGTCGGGGCGAGGTCTATTCGTCGTCGAGCAGCTCGGCGGCGCCCGTGT
This sequence comes from Streptomyces sp. NBC_01471, assembly GCF_041438865.1. NCBI lineage: Bacteria > Bacillati > Actinomycetota > Actinomycetes > Kitasatosporales > Streptomycetaceae > Streptomyces > Streptomyces sp. NBC_01471. The sequence goes on along the minus strand of NZ_CP109450.1, from coordinate 1,342,056 downwards.
CGTCCGCCATGCCTTCGAGCCGTCGGGCGTGGTCGATCACTTCATTCACCATGCGCAAGCTAGACGTGCTGAGGCCGTTGGCGCGTAGCGCAACCCTGCGTACCTCCTGGTCACGCATTGCCGCGACCACCTGAATCGTGGCCTGCGTCCGCTCTGCCGTCTCCTCTTCGAAGAAGTAACCGGGGGGTACGCCGAAGTAGCCGGCCAGCGCCCGTACCGTCTCGAACTTCGGGTTTGAGTTCTTCCCGGTGCGGAGCTGCTGGATGCCGCTCGCCGAGATGGTCACGCCGGAGCTGGCCCGGATGCCCTCAGCCACTTCCGCGTATGTGAACGACCCGCGCCCCTTCGGGCGCACCTCTCTGAACAGGTAGTCGAGCAGCTCCGCGAAGGTGCGCTCCTTCTTCTCGGTCATCCCCAGCCCTCCATCACGACCAGGATCCTATCCACTCCAGTGGCGATCATGTCCCTCATCATCCCAGATCCCGGCACTGCAGTTGACGCATCGACTCCATTGCAGTGTACGTTGACATCGTTATTCATCCAGTGCAGTGTTCCATGCCTGGTCGGAGTGGGTGTGAAGGACTGGACTTGGGCCAGGGGTCGCCATATGGTTCTGGTCCCCGCTCAAGCGGGATCACCGACCGCCGGGCGGTCAGGAGAGGAGGGCGATTCAGACACCGGGGCCATGACACCCGCCGGGGTGGAATGAGACCGGCGCTCGGGAGCTACCAACTCCCAAGCGCCGGGCCAGCACCCCTAAGGGCACTGATTCACATCTCGCGGGCGGCGGGGCTTTTGCACGAGTACCACCGCACCGCGGTCCTACGAACCACGGAGTATCGCATGCTCGCCATGCCGAGCGGAACCCCGGCCTGTCCGGACGCCGACCGCCAGCACCGTCTCGCCGCCCAGCTCGCCGACATGATCCCGGGCGCGGCCACCATCCGGGTCAGCCTCAACGATCCGAAGCAGGTGTGGCCCCACCCGCACGCCATCATCAAGGACGACGCCGGAAAGACCATGGAGCTGGGCCGGACGACCAGCAGGGTCGCAGCTCGCTGGATCCTGCGCGTCTGGCCGGAGGCGGACTGGACCCGACCTCAGATTTTCGACCTCGCCGACGCGACCCTCAACCGCAGTGACCTCGCAGCCGCCGGTCGGGGCCGCTGACATGGCGCGGATACGAACCATCAAGCCGGAGGCGTTCGTCTCCGAGTCGCTGGCCGAGGTGAGCGTCGAGGCCGAGCGGACCTTCTTCGGGCTCCTCACCCAGGCCGACGACCACGGCCGCCACCGCGACAACGCCGCGATCATCGCCGGGCTGCTCTGGCCCCTGCGCGCCGAGCACACCTCGGTCCACGTCGAGGACGACCTCCACCAGCTCGCGAACGCTGGCCTGGTCTGCCGGTACACCGGTTGCGACGGCCGCCGCTACCTCCACATCGTCACTTGGTCCGAGCACCAGAAGATCGACAAGGCAAGCCAGTCCCGGCTGCCCTCCTGCCCGCAACACCACGGTGGCGACCGGTGCGCCCCCTGCAAGGGCACCTGCACCAAACGGGCCGAGGAGTCGCCCACCCCTCCCCGAGGACACGACGAGGCTTCACCGAACACTCCCCGAGCCCTCGATCTGCCCGCACAGCCCGCCGCGACGCCTCGCGATCACGCAGGCGAGGTTCCCGCCCCTCAGCAGGGCGCTTTCGACGCCATGGCTGACGCCCCTAGCCACGAGGAAACGAAAACCTCAGGTCAGGACACATTCTGCGAGCCTTCCCCGAGCCTTCCCCGACGTCTCCGAGAGGGCTCGGCGCCTGGATCTAGGATCTTGGATCCTGGATCTTCTTCCCCTACGGGGCGCACAGCGCCCGCAGCCCCCGTCTCGGCCAACCAGCTCGTCGGCGAGTACATCGCCGCCTGCGACGAGCGCCCGCCGAGCGACGTGATCGGGCACCTCGGTCGGATCACCAAGAAGCTCCTGGCCGAGGGCATAGCCCCGGAGCACATCCGGGCCGGGCTGCAGAACTTCGCCGCCAACCCTAAGCACCCGAGCGTGCTGACCAGCATGGTCAACGAGGCCATGAACGCGCGCTCCGCCGGTTTGGGACGGCCGGGAATCCGGCCTAACGTGCTCGCTCACCAGGCGTGGACCAACCCGGTCGATGCCTCCGCCGCCTACGCCGAGGAGCTGTGATGCGCACCCGAACCCGCGAACCGCAGACCCTCGGCAGCGAGGGCGCCCTGGACCGGATGGCCCGCATCCTGGCAGCCCGCAACGTCGATCCGGCCACCGCCGAGGCGTCCGAGGAGCCCGAGCTCTTCTCCCCGCTCGACGCCCTGTCCACCGGGGTGCCCCCTCGCTACCGGGGTGCGGTCGCTGACCACCCGCAGGTCCTGGCCTGGGCCAGGGACGTCGCCGAAGCGGCCGTCGCCCCCAGCCGAGGAGCCCGGCGACAGGTCGCCACCGGGCCCAGCCTGCTGATGGCCGGGGTGGTCGGTGCGGGCAAGACACACCAGGCATACGGGGCGGTCCGGCAGCTGGTGCAGGGCGGGGTCGGCGTGCGCTGGCGCGCGAGCACCGCCGCCGACCTCTACGCCGATCTCCGCCCCCGGCCCGGCGTGGACAGCGAGCGGGAGCTGGCGGCCGTCAGCCGCTGCCCGCTACTCATCATCGACGACCTCGGTGCGGCCAAGGCCAGCGACTGGACGGAGGAAGTGACGTACCGGCTGATCAACCGCCGGTACAACCACATGCTCCCGACCCTGATCACGACGAACATGCGCATCAGCGACCTCCGGTCCCATATCGGGGACCGTGTCGCCTCCCGTCTCGCGCAGATGACCACCCGGATCCAGTTCGAGCCGGTCGACCGCAGACGCGACCGCGCCGCCGCCTGACCGGATGCAGGCAGCCACGCCCGGCCTCGCCCCACAACTTCCCGACCCAGCGCACCTCTCCGCCGACGCCCCTGCGCGCGGAGAGCGATCGGAGCAACCCGCATGACCACCATGACGATTAGCCCGGCCCGCCACCGGTCGCTCGGCGACCAGACCTGGCAGGAGCAGGCCGTCTGCCAGAGCACCGAGTACAACCCGGTGGACCCTGACATCTTCTTCCCCGAGCCCGACGAGATCGCCAAGATCACCGCCGCCATGTCGCTGTGCAGCCAGTGCCCGGTCCGCCGCACCTGCCTGGACGCCGCCCTGGAGGGCGGCGACACCGACGGTATCCGGGGCGGGATGACCCAGGAGGAGCGCGAGCCGCTGCACGCGAAGCTCGCCAGCCGCCTCGACTACAGCCGTGTCAACGCCACCATCGCCGGGCGCGACGTCCACCTCACCCAGGCCGAACGCCGCGCGGTCATCCACGCCGCCTTCCGTCAGGGCCTCAGCGAACAGCGGCTGGCCTGGCTCCTGACGGTCAGCGAGGAGCACGCGCAGAAGCGGTACCGAGAAATTCGCCTCGCCATCCGTAACCGCGACCTGAAGCCGACCGCCCCGCCCCCCAAGACTGACGGAGAGTGCCTGGGCCAGGGCGACTTCGGGACGGCAGCGTGAGCAACGCGAACGCACAGAAGACGGCGCACATCACCGGCTGGGACCGCGTAGCCGTCTTCGCCCTCGGAGGCGCGGGCTGCGCCCTGTCCTACGACGCACTCCAGCAGATGGCCGTCGCTATCCACGTCCGCGGTTTCCTCACCTACCTTTTCCCTCTGATCGTGGATGGCTTCATCGCCTACGGTATCCGGGCGCTCTTGGTGCTCCGCGACGCGCCGATACGGGCCCGCCTCTACGTCTGGGCACTCTTTGGCACGGCCACCGCCACCAGCATCTGGGCCAATGCCCTGCACGCGGTCAGGCTTAACGAGGAGAACGCCCCGGCTGCCGGGCTGAGGCTCGGCGACATGGTGGTCGCCGTGCTGTCCACCATCGCCCCGCTCGCCCTGGCCGGAGCCGTCCACCTCTACATCCTCATCGCCCGGGGGCCGGTCAAGGACAGTGACCGGTCTGACCGCGATGACCGCGCTGACCCCGGTCAGATCGGTCAGACCGAGCGCATCGCGGTCACTCGGACTGACCGAGCCGGTCAGCCGCAGCCCCAGCCCGGTCAGGTCAGCGCCGGACAGCCGGTCGGTGCCCTGACCGACCAGTACCGCTTGTCCCTGGACAAGCGACACCCGGACACCCGGACACCGACCGGCGACAGTGACTGGGCGGACGCCAGCCGCCCGGACCACGGTCACCGTGACGGGGAGGACAACGGCGTTGACCTGCCCGGACAGTCGGGCAGCGGCCCGGCGGTCAGTGACCGGCAGGTCGACAGCGAGCAGGTCACCGGTAGCCCGGTCAGGCTCCCGCCGGTCACTGACCGCCAGGGGACCGCGCCGCCGGTCAGTGATCGGGAGAGCCCGGTCACCGGTGACCGGCGGTCTGACCCGGACACCGAGGAGCTGTTGAAGATCGCCCGGTCAGCGGTCAGGGCCGAGGACAAGCTGACCCGCAAGGTGGTTGCCCAGGCAATCCGGGGCCAGCAGATCCCGCTGTCGAGCGACACCCTGACCGCTCTGATGGTCCAGCTCCGCGAGCAGCACGGTCAGCCGGTCACTGCCGCCCGCAGCTGACCGACCTCCACGGGGTCGGGTGACCGAACCGGACACACGGCCGGTCACCCGACCCCGGACACCCCCCTACCACCTCACGAAGTGAACCGGAGAGCACCACCATGCGCACGAAGCCCGCCACACCGGCCGAGGTGGACTCCTGGCTGGCCGTCCTGCACCAGCACGGCCACTTTCACCATGCCGAATCTGGCCCCGACACCACCTGGACCGTGCAACGACACCGGCACAGCCGCCCCTGGACCCTGCACCACCCGGTCCTGGCCATGGACTGGATCGAGGAAATCGTCCGCACCATCCACCAGCAGGAGACGGAGTCGAGCCGGTGAACGCCAACGACCCGGTGGTTACCACGTCCGGAGAGCTGCGTGACCCTACGACGGCTCCTGGCGGAGCAAGTTGTCGCGTACGACGGTCCTACGGCCCGTCGTACGCACTTGCCCCCGCCCAGGAGGGCGGGGGAAGTCCGGTTGGTCCCCGAGCGAGGGCGCACGGGGACCAACCGGACTCCCGGCACCAGGGGGCGCCGGTCGCAGGAGGAGAAGCAGACGACGACGTCCCACGCGAGCAGCCGACCCCGAGCGAGCCCGCGTTCCCCGACCGCACCCCACGCCGCCGCACTCGTAACCCGAGCCAGCGCACCCACAAGACGACCACCCGCCTCTCCGATGCCGAGAATGCCGAGATCACCACCGCCGCCAAGCAGCGCGCCGTTACCGTCGCCCGCTTCCTCGCCGCTGCCGGCCTCGCCGTCGCCCGCGGTTCCACCCACGTGCACAGCAACGAACAGCTCGACACCGCCATTGACGAGCTGGCCGCGCTGCGCACCGCACTGGCCCGCATCGGCAACAACATCAACCAGATCGCCTTCGTCCTCAACGCCGGTGGGCAGCCCCGCCCTGGCGAACTCGACCACGCGCTGACGACCTTGACCCGAGTTCTGTCCCGCCTCGATGACACGGCCGACGCTCTGGTGAAGAAGCGTCTGTGATGGTCCCCAAGATCCGGCGCGGCTCACGCACCCACGGCCTGCTCGTCTACCTGTACGGCCCCGGCAAGCGGGACGAGCACGTCGACGCTCACCTCGTGGGGAGTTGGGACGGCTTCGCCCCTGACCCCGGGCGCGACGCCAGCCCCGATCCCGACCCCAAGGTCACCTTGGCCCGGCTCACCGCCGCCTTGGACCTGCGGGTCAAGCAGGCCGGACGCAAGGCCCCGGCCCAGCATGTCTGGCACTGCTCGGTCCGCACCGACCCCGGCGACCGGGAGCTGACCGACGCCGAGTGGAACACCGTCGCCCGCCGCCTGGTCCAAGCCACGGGTCTCGCACCCGAAGGCGACCCGGACGGATGCCGCTGGGTTGCCGTACGCCACGCGGACGATCACATCCACATCCTGGCCACCATGGTCCGAGGCGACCTGCGCCGCCCCCGGATGAACTACGACTTCAAGAAGGCCCAGGCCGAATGCCGCCGCATAGAAAAAGAGATGGACCTGCGCCAGCTCAAGCCCGGCGACGGCACCGGAGCCAAGACACCCACCAGCGCCGAACGCTTCAAAGCGGAACGTACCGGCCGCCCGGAGACGCCACGCGAAACGCTCCGTGAAGCCGTCCGCCAAGCCCTCGCCGGAGCCGCCACCGAAGAGGAGTTCTTCACCCGCCTTCACGACGCCGGTCTGCGCGTGAAGCTGCGCCTCGCCCCCTCGGGTGATGCCCTCGGATACAACGTCGCCATGCCGGGCGACCGTAACCGCGACGGGGTACCGGTCTGGTTCCCGGGCTCGAAGCTGGCCCCTGACCTCTCGCTGCCGAAGATCCGTCTCCGCCTCGCTGAGGGGCCCGTCGACGAGACGACCTCCTCGATCGCGGCCGGCAGCCGTGCGAACTGGTCACCCCCTGCCCGAGGGCGACGAAACGCCACTGGGATTGCCGAGCGCGCCGCGATCCTGCTGGACAGCGACGACTGCGAGGCTCCGGCCCAACTCGTCGGCGTCGGTGAACTCCTGGACGTGCTCGCCCAGACCTCCCCGGCCAGCACCCGGGCCGAACTGGGAGCTGCCGCCCGCTCCTTCGAACGCGCAACACGTAGCCACGTCCGCGCCGAGCACGCAGACACCCGCGCGATCCGCGCGGCGGCGCGCGGCATCATCCAAGCTGGTGGTGCACTCGGCCGAGGTGAGGACGGCGGAACCACCGCCATGGTGGTATCCACCCTCGTCCTGGTCGTCCTGGCCGCCGCCCGCTGGCACTCCGCCCGTGGTCACGCTCAGCAGGCCGAAGCCTCCCGACAGGCCGCCCAGCACCTACGAGCCGCATACCGCCAGGCCGCCACCGCACCCATGCAGGCCCTGCGCGACCACGGCCGCGCCCTGCCTGAAGCCGAACGCCGAACCCACGAGGCGACCATCCGCGCAGTCCTACCTGGGCATGGCCTACGTTCCGATGGCGAAACAAACACTGATGCTCTCGCCGCCACCCTGGCCCAGGCCGAACAGGCAGGCCACGACTCCAGGGCACTGCTGGAGAAGGCGATCGTCATGCGCGAACTCGACACCGCGGACGACGTGAACGACGTCCTGGTCTGGCGACTGCGCCGACTCGCCCAACTTCCCGCTCACCCGGGTGAAGTGCCCCGCCGCCCGCAGGCCGACACCCGCCAGACTAAGCCCTCGGCCAACCGCACCAGCACCCGGACAGAACCCACAGCCGCAGCCCGCCCCGACCCGCGCAACCGCTCACCGCACCGCTGACAAAGAGTCCGCCGCCCAGCTGCCTACCGGACTCCGCGAAACCCCTGGACAACCGGTCCCACCGGCTGTTACGGATGGAAACAGAAGGTCCTCGACCCGGAGATGACGCTCGTGCTCAGAACCACCGACCGGCCCGCAGAGCCGACACCTGTCCTCCCCGCCGGAACCGATCCCCTGCTGCAACTCGAATACGAGACGCAGCCGCCCAACGGCCCCGGCGTGACACGCTGCCTGAACCACCCCAGCGAGCTGGCCCTTCGCGGGATCCCCGTGATGTGCTCGGACTGCCGGGCCCGGCGCGACTGGCTGCTCATCAACCACGGCCGCAACGTCTGGATCGTCTGCCGCTGCAGCAACCAGTGGCTCGAACCCGAGATCAGCCGTGGCGACTTCGACGCCTTGATCGCCATCCCGGGCGGGACGACCTACCCCAGCGTGGAGCAGGGCCTCGCCGCACTCGGATTCGACGGCGCCTTCGCCGGCACCTACCTGGACTAGGCCGGTAGAGAACCAATGCCGAGGAGCTTGTTCCCGCGCTCCGACCCCTTGGGGGTGCCGACACTGAAGAGGGACGGTCGGCGGCACGGTCACGGATCCGGCCGTCACGCGCTTGCACCGGCCGCTACGGCGAACAAGGGGATGCCGTAACTGTGCTGAGCGGCGACGGTGCGGTGGCCGCTCCGGCGGCGGCCAGGGAGTACCCGACGAGATGCTTGTTCATGAAGCCCCCTTCTCGGAGGATGCCGGTGGGGCTGCGGGAGTGGGTTCGCCGTGCAGGTCGCTGCGGAATCCTCGGCCGACCGGCTTCCAGCCCTGGAATGTGGCTGGCCTCCAACGGGGACGGTCCGGCACGCTGGTGTCATCGGGCGCGGGCAGACTGCCCCGGCTTTTGCGGCTGCGGGTGGCGCGGACGGTGATGCCCAGGTGGGCGGCGACCTCCGGGTACCCCCAGAGTTGCTGGTCGTCGGGCATCGTGTCCTCCTCGTTCGTCGGTGATGAGCGTACGCAACGCGCGATGGGCGTACGGCAAGGCCGCCCCGCCTGATCGGCGCGGGGCGGCCTTCTGCGGTTGCTGTCAGACCTCGGCGAGACGGTGGGAGAGGTCGAGGGCAGCGGTGGCGACTGCGAGGGCGGCGCACAGGCCGCGTACTTCGTGGATGGTGGGGCGGACCAGGCGCGGCCAGTGGTCGGGTGCGGCGGGCCAGGAGGCGAGATGGACCTCGGTGGTGGCCAGGCCGAGGTGGGCGGTGACGTCCCATCCTGCGAGGGAGGCGGGTTCCCAGTGCAGGCGGATGTGGCCGAGGGGGAGTCTGGCGGCGTCGGCCGGGAGCCAGGAGATGTCGAGCGGTCCGTCGGGGAGGGAGGAGACGCGGTGGACGAGTGCGCCGCGTACGCCGTTGGGCATGGGGCGTACGGCGAGGCCGTGCAGCGGGAGGACGTGCGAAGGGCAGCAGCGTGACGAGATAAGAGCCTCCGGGGATGGGGCGGTGCGATTCGGTCAGGCCCAGGCGAGGGCGTCACGGACTTCTGTCGGGAGGTAGTCCTGCTGGCCGTCATCGGCGATGTATGCGACGCCGGCGCGTACGACGATGTCGGTGCCGAGGTAGTGGGTGAAGGGCCAGTCGGGGTTGATGGCGAGACGGATCGGCAGGCTGGGATCGAGGTTCTGTAGCTGGCGGAGCAGGTGGCCGACGGTCAGGTAGTGGGGCACGGATTCCTCCGGTGGGGAGTGCATGGCTGGTGGGTCTGGCGCCAGGACGTCAGCGCATGCTGAACGGGAGCACGTCGTGCACGGATGGCGATGTCGGAGATGCGGGTGCGCGGTGGGTGAGGAGGTGACGCTTGCGGGACTCGTTGACGTAGCCCTTGCCGGACTCCTCCATCTCCCAGCCGCCGCAGGAGCAGACGGCTCGGGTGGCAGTCGGGGTGGAGCGGCTTGCCGGAGCTGGTGTGTTTGTGCTCCTTCGGGCAGAGAGTGCGGTCGGCGTGGTGGTTGGTGAGTGGAGCGCGGAAGGGCATGGTGAATTCCTCGCGGTGTGGGGTGTGGGGTCCGTCAGCCGGGTCTGGCCGGTATCAGGTGCCGTGGTCATTCAGCGAAGTCGCGCCGCCACTGACGCTGTTCGGCCCGACGGGCGGCACGGCGGCGAACGGCCTTGGCGCGGCGGCCGTACTGACCGGGTCGGTAGAAGCAGGTGCAGCGTCGGGCGTAAGCGCACTGACGGCGGTAGCCGGGGCGGGTGGCCAGGAGCATGCGCACGGTCGGAACCTCCTGTCGCGGCACCGTTCAGCCTTCAGCGTTGGGCGACGAGGGCAGCGATGAAACCGGCGACGGCTTCGGAAGGGGTGTAGGGGCCGAACTCCTGGGCCCACGGGTCGCCTTCGGTGGGGTGTACCCGGATCTGCCAGAGGATGCCGCCTTCCAGGCGGCGGGGTCTTCGGGGAGCCAGCCGACGTAGACGCGGCCGTCCGGGCTCGTCGAGTGGACGTTGGCTTCCGGGGTGTCGACGGCTGCCCAGCCGAGGGTGTCGAGGAGGTCGAGCACCGGGGCGGCGCAGCCGTCTGAGGAGAGCCAGCAGCGGTCTTCCACGGCGGGGCGGACTACGGCGGGCAGGAGGGCGGTGGGCAGGAGGGCGGTGGAGGTGTTCAAGGGTGGACGAACCCTTCGTTGACCTGCGGTTTTTCCGATACCCGTACGTTGGCATGCGGTGTGCCGAAGTGCGTAGTCGTTTCCCGGGAAGCGGCGTCTGCCGTGGGCGAACTGGCGCCCGTCCGCAGATGACTGGTGGCCCGGGAATGGATTGGCGGACGCGGTTGTCGTAACTGGGTTGCGGCAACGGGCCGCACAGGAACGAAGGGGGAGCAGGGATGGCGGAGCCGGGCAGACACTGGGACGGAGCCGGGCTGGAGCGCAAGATCCTCGCCGCCGGGCGGCCTTGGACGGTGGGCGACATCGCGATGGTCGCCGACGGCCAGTGGGCTATTGGTGCGCAGCCCGAGGGGCGTCGCGTCGAGTTGACGCTGGAGGAGCTGGCCCGCGCGGTGGGCTCCCGCATCTGGGATGCCCACCGCGACGATGACCTCGCCTAACCGGTGGTCAGCGGTGCGGCCCCTAGTCGGGGCTCCGGGGCGGGGGAGGGGAACGCGCCCGCGTGCGCAGCCGAACGAGCTGCTCGACTGCACGCGGGCGCCGTGGCGGTGGGGAGAGGCGGCTGGCTCTCAGTGCCACGCGGATCACCGGCCCTGGGAGGGCGCTGAATGGGCGGTGACGGCTGCCGGCACCCGCGGTTGCGGCTGGGGTGCGTGGCTGAAGAGGCTGCTCGGCGCAGCGGTACTCCGGCGCAGGGCCGCTGCGGCCCGGATGCCGTCCGATCCCAGCGGGGCACCGGTGTGGGTGCGGGTGGCCGCCGTGACAGGCGCCGGGGGTGCCGAGATGCCTTGTGGCGTTGGCCGTGCCTAAACCTTCGCAGGGGTTCGCGGACAACTCGAATCAACAGAGAAATCGGAACCTAGTTCCTGGAATTAGGTTCTGACTCTCTATGGAAGTTGCGGTCAGCCCGTGGCTTCCAGGAAGGCCGCCACTACGGGGACGGTGCGGTGCCGGTCGAGACCGTCTCGGAGGTCGCCCAGGGTGCTGTTGCCCCTCGCTGAACTGACACCGCCCATCAGGGCCACTGCCTCCTCGGCCGTGTGTACGGCACCGTCGAGGCCGCCCAACTCCCGGTAGGCTGCCGCCTTCCGTGCAAGGTAGATTGCCGTTCCCCGCGGTTCCTTTGTCGAGTCGTACGGGTCGTTGTGGGTGGCGGCCTCTACCGTCTTTGAATCACCCGTGAAACCGAACCGCGGCGCGAGCTGGGCGATCAGGCTGTGGACCAGATGCTGGCCGAGGCCCGCAGGAAGCTCCCCACACTGGCCAGCCGCCGGGCCGTCGCCCTCACCCTGAGACGCCCAACGGACCGTCCCAGGCGGTGTCTGGATGCTCGGTAGGCTGCCGGGGCTCGTCGCTCCGGACGGGGTCCTGGGAGATGCGGGACGATGATGGCCGAACACCACTACCCCACGAACCACCACCGTGGGTCTGAGCCTGTGCACCGGGTGGCCGTGCTTTCCGCTCGCTCGTGGGGCACGGTCTTCGCCACGGTCCTTGCCGAGGCAGGCAACGAGATCGTCCTGCATGGCCGTAGGTCTGACATCGCTGACGCGATCAACGTGCGCCACGAGAATCCGGACTACTTGCCCGGCGTCCGGCTGGCCGATTTGGTGACGGCGACCACCGCTGCGGAAGCTGGCGGGTGCTGACTACGCGGTCATGTGGAGCCCGCACCGACGGACCTTGGCACCGTCGTGGCTGCCGAGGTACAGCTCCACACCGAAACCGGCGAGTGCGCTGACGAGGTCCTGGTCTTCGCGCAAGGCGGCTACCTCTCGTCGCTGGAGCTCTGCTCCTGGAGCGATGATATCGAAGGTGAATCTCGCCGCGGCGCGGCGCTGGCTACAGCCGTGAACCCGAGCCGGCGGCTTTTGGGGTCTTGGACCGTGACGCCGCCGCGATCCACACGACATCACGAGTCAAAGTCCAGTAGGGCAACCGCAGAGCCGCCGGGTGTTCGGCGGGTGTGCGCCCGGCTCCAGTCCAGGCGAATGCCGAGGAGGCGAACCTCCTCGGCATTCGTCACGGAGCGCTACAGTGCTCTCTATGAAAGAGCCTTTTGGGCAGGCAGTCGATGTGTCGGCCGTGTAGTATGCAGCGTCGCCTTGGACTAGTGGGATTCCGTTGATTTAGGCGCACTAAACCAACAGATCTTGATGTAGTCGTACGGGTCGTCGTACATCTGCATCTCTCGCTCGATGCGGTGGAGCACCCCTTCGCGAGAGAGATCCCATGGGACTACTTCCTCGCCCTCTTGAGGGCTCATGTCGCCAGCTCTAATTCCGCGATCGAGCATGTCGCCAACGAGACTGAGAGCCGCTTTCTGCACTTCAGGAACTGAGCTTCCGTCATCAGCGACCGTCTCGGCGGCGTCCCAGAGGATAGTGAAATAGACAGATGTCTGCTCTGCGTATTGCACCAGATAGGCGAGTTCGGATTCATAGATCTCACTCATTGAACAGCCTTCCGTCTAGCCTCGAGGAACGTGGTATCGCTTGAGACCAAGCTCTTTGATCAGATCCTTGGTGAAGTCGATCGTAGTGTCGCCAGCTCCGGCGGTTCCGCTGAAATTCCGGTAGTTGACGTTCCCGCCGTCAAAATTCCATGTCTCTACGCTTCCCTTTCCTGGGACCTCGGTCACCCGGTCGGGAGCACCGAACTTTTCACGTATACCGTTCGCTACTTGATCGAGCTCGTCCTGCGTGACCTCATGCACGAGTGGGGCGCCCTCCTTGCCGAGCGGCTTCCCCTCCTTGAGGGCGATCTCACCGAGCTGTCCGATCTTTCCGAGTCGTGTGCCTTCGACAACTCTCTTGATGTACTTGAAGTCCTCGAGTCCCTTGAGTGCTTTGAACTCGCCGAAACCAGGGATGACCATCGCAACGTACTCACCGCACTTCGCGAGTGTCGGATTGTCGCGGCATTCCACGAGAGTGTCGGTGCTAGTCAGGGCCCATGCGATGGCGATGATGGTGGGGTTCGACGGAACGGTATGCACGATGCCGCCGTTTTTGACGCACCGCAGGAGCTCGTAGTCGACTCCCCCCTCCCTGTACCGAGGGACGCAGCGTGGTTTCTTGGCGGCCTCTGCCTCTTGCTTCCGTGCTGCTGCTGCCGCCTTGCTGGCTGCGGCTTCCTCCTGGTTGCGCAGGTCGATGGTCCTCTGCCATGCGGCACTGGCGTCAGCCTTGGCCGCGTTGGCACTCTTGCCTGCGGCGAGGGAGTCTTGCTTTGCCTGAGCTGCGGAGCTGTTGGCGGAGGCGGCCGATGTGTAGGCGTAGTTGGCGGACCACTGCGCCTGGGCTGCGGATTCATTGGCGTCTGCGGCAGCCCGGTCGGCGGTGGCAGCGGCGTTGCGTGCGGTGGTGGCGGACTTTGCGGCGTTGTTGGCGCTGACCTGTGCCTTGTCGGCGGATGTGTCCGCGTCGTGGGCGTACCCAGATGCCTTCACTGCAGAGTCGTGGGCGCGCGTCGCTGCGTCCTGTGCCTCGCCAGCGGCGCCGTTGGCTTCGAATGCAGCCTTGGCGGCCAGCCAGCTGTTCTGCTGTGCCGTAGCGGAGATCGCGTCGGCCTGGGCGACCAGGCCCGTGACCTGTGCGACATGGGTTGCGGCGAGCTGGTCTTGACGCTCGGCCATGTACTGCCCGACGGTTATGAAGTCGTGAAGCGCATCGGCGGGACCGGCTATGGCCACCTTCGCAGCTGCCTGAACTTCCGGTCCGCCGTCGTTGACCAGCTTGGATGCTTCGACTTGCTCGTCGGCGTTGCGGGCGCTGTACTGGCCGCTCGCAAGGAAGGCCGCCAGTGCCTTACCGCTGCCGTCTGCGAGGGCAGCCTTCCCGTTCTCTTGAACCCCTGGCCCGCCGGCGTTGACGAGTTTGGAGACCTCGACCTCCATGTCGACCACACCGGCGTCGTACTGACCGGTGGTGAAGAAGCCGCTGACTGTCTTGTTGTCTCCTTCGAGCGCGGCGGCGGCAGCCGTGCGCACGCTTTCGTACGGGCTGTTGGTGCTCAGATCGGTGACGGCGTCACGGGTCTCCTGCTGCTTGGCCTGGTCCCAGCCTGTGCGCAGGAATGTGAGGACGTCCTCATCGGAGCCAGCAAGGGCATCGGCGGCGGCCTGACGCACCCAGGGACCACGAGACTTCATCGCGTCCAGGGCGAGTTGACGTCCCTTGGCGGCGAGCGCCGCAGTGTCAGCGTCGGGCTTGGCTGCCTCGGCGGCCAGGGCCGTCTGGGCGTCGTCGAGCTGCCTAGCCTGGACAACGAGGCCAGCTGTCTCAGAACCGGCCTGATTCGTGCTCAGATCTTGTGTCTTTGCCAACTCGATCGCGGCGTTGGTGCGGGTGATCAGATCCTCCGCCTCAGCCTCCCGGGCGATGCCGAACACCTTGTGCGCAGTGCCGGCTGCGTTCGTGGCGGTGTCGGCCGCGTCCTTGGCCGCGGCCGCGTGCGTCGTGGCCAATTTCGCCGCTTCAGCGGCGGTCCCGGCGAACTTGGCCGCCGCATCTGCGGCATCTGCGGCCTTGTCGGCGTGCTCTGCAGCAGAGTTGGCGTAGTCGCGGGCCTCGTAGGCTGCCGCGGCCGATTTGTTGGCCAGCGCTTCGGCGGCATCCGCGGCGCGATTTGCCTCGGAAGCATGACGGCGCGTCTCTGCCGCGGCGGCCTTGGCCTCACCGGAGTGGATTCCCGCAGCCTCGGCGGCGGCGTCGGCCTCATCTGCCGATTCGGCAGCCGCGTCGGCATTCCCACCGGCGCTGCGCGCTGCCTTGGCCGCGTTGGCGGCGGCCTTGGAAGCGTCGCCCGCCTTCTGCGCGGCCAGACCGGACTTCTTCGCCATGCCGGCGGCGGCGCGGGCCTTCTTAGCCTGCTCTGCTGCGGCCCCCGCCTGGCCCTTGTCCTTGCCCGCGGCGATGGCGGAGTTGTAGGCGTCCTCCGCCGCGTCCGCGGCCACTGCCGCGGCCGAAGCGGTCTGCGCAGCGGCGAGCGCCGCGATGCGCGCAGAGTGGGTGGCCTCGTTGGCTGCACCGATCGCGGTCTGCGCCGCCGCAGCCGCTTGCCGGGCCGCGTCTGCTGCCTGCTTGGCCTTGTAAGCGGCCATCTTCGAGTCGTTCTTGGCCGCCGCGGTTTCCTTCGCGGCCTTCGCCGCGGCCTTCTCCGCCTGGGCGGCGGCCGCGATGGCCTTGGCCGAGTCGGCCTCAGCCTTGTCGGTTGCCTCCTGGGCCTGCTTGCCCGCCGCCTCGGCCTGCTCGGTCAGCTGCTCAATTGTGGCGTGTTCCTGGTCGCGGTCGCGGGCCGTGAACTGGCCGACCTCAAGGAACTCATCGATGTCGTCCGGCGTACCCTGCAGCGCGAGCTTGCCTGCCGCTTTCACATTGGGACCGCCGGAGTTGATGAGCTTGGAGACCGCGACCTCGTTGTCGGTCTCCCGCGCGTCGTACTGGCCCGTATCGAGGAACTTCTCGATGTCAGCGGCGCTACCCTGCAATGCGGCCTTGCCAGCTGCCTGTACACCGGCGCCGCCATAGTTAATGACCTTGGAAGCTTCGACCTGCTGGTCCTGTGCCAGCGGCGCCTTCCAACCGTCCTTCAAGAAGGCATGCAGATCGTCCGGCGTACCCAGCAGCGCCGCCTTGGCCGCATCCTGCACGGCCGGACCGCCCGCGTTGATGACGCGGCTGGCGTCCACGTAGTCGTCGTCGTACTGGATCTTTGGTGCGTCATCGAGGAACTTCTTGATGTCCTCATCCGAACCCAGCAATGCCTGTTCGGCGGCCTCCTTGACGCCAGCACCTCCCGTCGTCCAGTAGTCGACAGCCTCGGATCGTGCCGACGGGATGAGGAGGCCGTCCTCATCGGTGCCGGCAAAGGCCGGCGCCGCCGATCCCAGCAGACCGGCGAACAGGGCCGCGGGCAGGAGGACCGTGACGGCACTGCGCAAGGCGGGTATCCGCCTCTTTGCAGGGCCTCTCTGTGCGAAACGCATCGGCTGTCCCGCCGATGTGAGTGGTTGTCTTGCCACTCTGTCTCCTCTCTCTCGGCGTGCACGGAGACCGTGCACGCCCCGCATGAGCCACAACAGAAGACGAGCCGCGGTTTAGTTACCGAAGCAAGAAATGTCCGCATTGGTGGATATGGACTGCAATGGGAATTAATTGTCGAAGTAAAACTTGGCACCTTACGAGCGGCCCATCTGCTCCACAACATCCCCTGAGCTGCTAGATGTTGAGGGCTGCCGTAGCTTACATGTGCTTTACTTGTGAAAATTACGTGGGTTTCGTGGAGTCCCTCAATCCCAACTGGAAGGCAGAAGTGGCGATAACCCGTGCCCGAAAGGCACTTTTTGCGAGCATCATTGGTGCTCTGACTGCGTCCGCTGGCCTGCTTGCGCTGAACACGGCGAACGCCGAGCCACAGGCAGCCACCGCGACAGCGGCTGCGGACATGCCCACGACGGTCGAGACGTTTGACTACCCGGGCGCCGACAAGATTGCGGCTGACCGGCAGATCGTCCTCAAACGCGGCGACGGTCACATCGTGTTGAGCGACTGCGCGCAGCCGTACGACATCATGGTCAAGTCGCGCGTGGCTGCGACGAACTTCTGCTTCACCGTTCACGGCTCCAAGGGCCTGCTGACGCTCGAGCTTCCGGATGCATTTGGCGTGTGGACCGAGGCGCATCCGGTTACAGCGACGCTGACTGCCGATGGCAAGGAGAACGTCGTGAAGGCTCCGGCAAACGACTACACACCCATGGGCGAGGCCGGTGACTCGGGTCTGCGCTCCGTACTCGTCGAGTTGCGCGTCACCAGCTGACCTTCACCACCACCGCGTTTCGTCGCTGTCACAGCGTCCCCATCTCCCTCCCTTGAGCTCGATCGGATCACCTTGCACGTGGCCAACAACCTCAACCGCGCAGCTCTGTTGACGAGCCTGCTGGCCGGTTCCCTTCTGTCGGGCGTTCTTGGCGCCCTGCCCGCTCAGGCCGTCACTGGCAGTGAAGCCGCCGCCCAGGCCTCCGCATTCACCGCCCGCATCGACATCGGGGACGGCGACCGCACCTGCTCCGGTGTCCTCGTCGACGCCCAGTGGCTGCTCACTTCCGCCACTTGCTTCTCCGCCGATGGAAAGCCCGCCTCAGGCGCCCCCACCACGGCCACGAAGGCGACCATCGGCCGGACCGACTTGGCCTCCACCGCCGGGGAGGTCCGCAACGTTGTACAGCTGGTGCCGCGCGCCGACCGCGACGTGACCCTTGCCCGTCTCGACAAGCCCGTCACCACCGCCACCCCGTTGGACATCGCGCCGCAGGCTCCGGCGGCCGGCACCGATGTGACCGTGGCTGGCTACGGTCGTACCAAGGACGAGTGGTCGCCGCTGAAGATGCACACAGGAACCTTCACCGTCGGCACACCCAGCACCAGCAACCTGCCCCTGGCAGGCAAGGACGGTGCCACCATCTGCGCCGGTGACTCCGGCGCCCCTGCACTGGCCACCAATAACGGCAAGGTCGAGCTGGTTGGCATCAACTCCCGCTCCTGGCAGGGCGGCTGCTGGGGAGTCGACGCGGCTGAGACCCGTACCGACGCCATCGACACCCGCGTCGACGACCTCGCCAGCTGGGTGGCCAAGAACCGGCTTGCCACCAAGCATGCCGATGTCACCAACGTGATGACCACCGCTGACTTCAACGGCGACGGGCGTCCCGACATCGCCGCCGTCCTCAAGGACGGGAACCTGCACGCCTTCTACACCACCGCCAACGGCACCCTGGAGTACGGGCGCGAGCTGTGGGCGCACGACGGCAGTTGGGTCCACAAGAAGCGGATCTTCGGCGGCGACTTCAACGGCGACGGCTTCGGCGACATCGCCGCGCTCAACGAGGCCGGGGACTTCGTCATGCACCCGGGCACCCGCAACGGCACCCTGGGCTCGCCGCTGAAGATGTGGAAGGACACCTCCTGGGGCGGCTTCCCGGACATCGCGACCTTCCGCAGCAACGGCGCGACCCGTGACGGACTCGTCGGCATCTCCCCCAACGGCGGCATCTTCTCCTACCCGACGGCCGCCAACGGCGTTCTGGACGGCACCCGCAAGGAGATGTGGAAGGACCAGACCTGGGACAAGCGCCTGGTCGCCTCGGACGACTTCAACTCCGACAAGCGCAATGACGTTGCCGCGATATCCCAGGCTGGGGCGCTCGACCTCTACACCGGCAACACCGCGGGCATGCTCGACTTCAGCAACAACATGTGGACCGACAACGGCTGGAGCACCATCCCCGTCATCATGGGCGGCGACTTCAACGGCGACGGCAAGGCCGACATCGCCGCCATGAACACCGCCAGCGGCCTCTTCATCTACCCGGGAGACGGCAAGGGCAAGCTCGGCACCCGCACCAGCATGTGGCCGTCGATCGGCTGAAAATCCAACGGTCCGCTGAGATCGATTGGCAACGTGTCATGCGCGACGACGGCCCATGCCCATAGGAGGGACGCTGTTGGCGAATGGGCCTTGCTTCGCCCCACCGATGTCATTCGGTGGGGCGAAGTACTGCCAGGTGGCTGGTGCGGGTGCGGGCGTGTGGTGTCCCGGTGAGATGGGCGTCGATGCGGACGAGGTTGATCGCCGCGCCGGTGAACTGGTGCTGAAGGCTGGTCTTGGCCAGGCCCCGGTAGCGGGATCTGCGCAGGCCCTGGGCGAGGACGCCTTGGGAGATGGTGCCCTCGACCCCGGCACGGATCTTGTAACGGGCCTTCCAGCCATCGGTCTGCTGGAGAGTCCGGGCCTGGTGGATGGTGTCGTACTCGTTGCGGGGCCGCAGGGTGAGGTCGCGGCGGATGAGCTTGCGGCTGCCGGGCTTCGATTTGATGCAGTCGGGCCGCTGCGGGCAGGGGGTGCAGTCGCGTGGGGAGAACTGGACGCGGATGACCGGCGTCCCTCGCTGTGACATGGCCTGACGCCACACAGTGCTGGTGTGAGTGCCCGGACACGTCACCTGTTGCTGGTCCCAGTCGATGCTGAACGCATCCTGTCCGAAGGCCGCTTCACCTCTGGACTGGGCGGAAGTGACGGCTTTGAGCGGTCCGTGCAGGTCCACGCCGTGATCCTGGCGGGCTGCGCTCATCGCGGGACCGTTGGCATAGCCGGTGTCCACCCAGTGCTCACCGGGCAGCAGGTCCCGTCCGGCGAGGGCACGGTGGACGACAGCGGCCATGCGGTCATCGCTGACCTCACCGGTCGTGGTGGCGACGTTGGTGATGAAGTGGACGGTATCCGGCTCGCAGGTCTCGGTCAGATGGACCTTGTAGCCGTCCCAGAACACGTCCCTCTTCCCACCGTTGCGGGCCTCGGGGTCATACGGGGTGGCCAGGCGCGTGGCGCCCGGCGGACGGTCTTTTGGGCCTCGACGAGCCACCTCGCCGTCGACCAGGTGGAAGTGCTGGATCCACACCTGCCGCAGGATCTCCGCCTCGGGCAGTTTCTGTAGTCCTGGCGGAGCATCGTCCGCCCAGATCTTCCGCAACAGGTGCATGCCGTCGGCGCCGATCCGCTCGTAGACCCGCGTGCGCTTGGTTCGGTCCTTGGGGAAACGGGATTCCTCGGCGCGGGTGGCATAGTGCCTGAACCAGTCCGGCCGGGCACACTCACTCAGCCAGCCCGGCTCGGCGCGGGCCACCGCGTTCAGGGCTGCCCGCAGACTCTCCGCAACCAGCTCAAGCTGGTTCAGCTCACGCACCGCAGACAGCACGTGCGTGGAGTCTGTCCGTGCTCTGCCGGCGGCGGTGATCAGTCCCCGAAGCCGGGCCGCGGTCAGAATGCCGTCCAGGATCTCCCGGCCGCCGTCCGCACCGATCAGCCGGTCCCTGAACTCCGAGAGAACCGAGTAGTCGAAGCCCGGGTCGGTGAGTTCCAGTCCGAGCGCGTACTTCCAGTCGATCCGTGCCCGCACCGCCTCGGCGGCCTGCCGGTCCGTCAGGTTCTCCACGAACTGCAACACCAGCACCACAGCCAGCCGGCCTGGTGACCAGGCATTCTTGCCCCGCACCGGGAACAGACCGGCGAAGTCCTCGTCCTGGAACAGCGCCCCCAGTTCGTCCCGGACCCTGATTGCCAGGCTGCCCTTCGGAAACGCAGCCCGTGCCACCCGCACGGTCTCCACCGGAACGTCTCCCGACACCTGCGGCCTCATCGACACGCGTACCCACCCCAAACAGCAACGTCGGCCTTCGAGACCACAACTGAGTCTCGAAGGCCGACGTCACGCGACAGACCCTATTCGCCAACAGCGTCCCATAGGAGGGTGTGGGCCGTCTTCCTAATGAGGGCGCCGAGGGTGAGGACGAGGTCACTGGGACACTGGCCAGGCATCCGGACCGCCACCATGCCATCTGATCAGTGGGCTCGTCGCAACGAGGTCTTCGTCTACGTCCTCCAGGCCCGCCCTGCGCAAGAACTCGGAGACGTCCTTCCGGTTGTGGGCAACCCCAAGGTCTTCGGCGCCGGCACGTACACGGCGGCCGCCGGACGGGTGCGGTGTATACACGGTGACCTGCGGTGTCGTGCCTCCAGCGTGCTCTGACTCTGTCATTCCAGCACCCCGAGGACGGTGTCCGGCCGGCACTTCTCGCAAGGCGTCGCGCCGTCGGTTGTCAGCGCCTGAAGGGCCTGCGCACGGTTGATGGCTTTGGTGCGCATGTAGTCGACGTTGATCCCCCAGCAGATGTCCGCGCGGTCTCCGAGCGTCGTGTGAACGGTGACCGCTCCTTGAACCCGGTCGCGAGCGGCGATCCATTCGGGCGGGGGCTGTGCCGCACGCTCGCGGCGCAGCTCTTCCTCTGCCTCTCGCTGCCGCGCCTCGGCGAGCCAGTGGTCCATCCGAGCCAGATCCTGCACCTGAACTCGGCGATGGAACTCAAGGAGCTCGGCCTCCGAGGCCGCCGACCATTCGCTCATATATTCGATATTAACTCAGCGAACTATGAGCCTGAAAATTCTATTTGTCATGTTCTGTTCCACAGAAGGTTGAGCGTCTGCCGTTGAGACTGAGTCGATGCATGCACGGGCGAGTGCAAGTCGGCTTTTCGGGGCGGCGCGGCAGGTGATGGGCAAAGCTGCGGTTTGCCGAGCGCCCGGTGGTGAGTGGTCAGCGTTTGATGCGTCCGCGGACGACCAGGGCGGCGAGGGCGATGAGGGTGGGCTCCAGGAGCCGGGAGGCCATTTCGACGTAGGTGCCGACGGTGGTCAGGTCCTGCCCGCTGGAGCGGAAGACCACGGAGTTGAGGGTGACGTTCAGGGCCTTCTCGAAGCGTTCGTCGGTGAACCTGTTCCCGGTGGGGTTCCGCGGGGCGTCCTTCTCGATCTCGAAGGTGACGCTGCCTCCACCGGGTGGCACCGTGCCAGTCGCTTCCTGCTTCGGGGACTCTTGGGGTAGCCCGAATCCCATCAGCAGCGTGATGGTGATCAGCATGGCGGCGGCGAGCCAGCCGAGGGCTCGGGAAGCACGCAGGCCGTAGCCGGACAGCAGCCAGTACGTGTGGAGCAGACCGCGCTCACCCCTCGGAATGTCGTCGGCGTGACGGCGCATCTCCAGTTCTCCGTAGTAGAAGTCAGCTGCCCTGGCTCGTGCTTCCCGTCCTCGAAAGACTTACGCAGTGCCCTGTAGACCGGGGCCAGTTGCAATGGCCCGGCATATGCGGAACCCTCCGCTGTGTTCCAACCCTGGACTGCTGTTGGCTGGTTCGCACGCCAGTGGTGTTCTTCGGCGAGGGTGCGCCGCTTGGCGAAACGGATGGGGTGCCAGCGCCGCCAGTGTGTGCCGGGCGGGACCTGGGCGAAGGTGCAGTTACCCTCCAGCCGCACCTGGTCGAGATGCACGGCCCCGGTGAACAGGCAGTTCGACAGGTCGACGTCGGCGAGGACGAGATGGGCCGTGTCCACTCCCCGCAGTGAGGCCATCCGCACTGCGGCGTCGCGGGTGCGTGCGAGATCCTGCTCTGGCACCGGCTGCCCCTCGGGGAACTCGAAGAGGGCGCCCTCTGCGGCGATCGCCACGGGGGATTCGAGAACCGCGTGGGCAAAGTCCACAGTCGCGTAGCGCAGACGCAACTCTGCCGTGGGCAGCCAGCGGGTTCGTCGGCACTCCAGCCGGTGCGCGGCAAGCGCGAGGGTCACCGGGCCGCTGAACACCGCCCTGGACAACGACACTTCCCCTGCGCACACCAATGGCCCGAGTCCGACCTGGCGGTTTCTAGGGGTCCTCGCAACACCTGATGGCTTACGTGGTCGTCAGTAGATCACGCAGGCGCTCGGCTGGGGTTCTCCAGTCGAGTGTTTTGCGTGGTCGGCCGTTGAGCTGCTGAGAGACGTGTTCGAGGAGGTCTGCGGCGCTATGCATGGACAGGTCGGTTCCCTTGGGGAAGTACTGCCGCAGCAGGCCGTTGGTGTTCTCGTTGGATCCGCGCTGCCAGGGGGAGTGCGGATCGCAGAAGTAGACTGGCACTCCCGTGGCGATAGTGAACTGCTTGTGCGCGGCCATCTCGCAGCCCTGGTCCCAGGTCAGTGAACCGCGCAGGTGTGCGGGCAGGGTCTGGATCAAGGGCACCAGCACGTCGCGGACTTCCTCGGCGGTGTGCCCGCCGGGCAGATGTGCTTCCGTGCGGGGGCGGGGTTGCTCCAGTGCTCGACGGCCGCGTAGACCGGGCCGAGAGCCCGTCCGGCGTCGGTCAGGACGTAGGGGTCGCCGTGGCGCGGTCCGGTACGGGCGACCAGGCCATCGGCCTGAAGCCGGTTGAGCCGCTGCCGGGTGAAGCCGTTGTCCAGGTCGGCCTCCTCCGCAATGTGGACGAACCGCATGGGGCCGCCCGCGTCCAGGACCTGGATCACGGCGGTCGAATGCCGAAGGTGCAGACGCCGCACAGCGTCCTCGACACGTTCGGCACCGGCCACCTTGCCGCCGAGCGACAAGGTGGCCTGCGACCAGTCCGACAGGGCGCGGTGCACCGGGGACAGCGACTCGCCGATGGCGCTGAGCTGGTACGGGCCACGGAGGCGGCCGTCGGTCCGGGTGACCAGTCCGTCCGTGTGCATCTGGGTCAGCCGCTTGCTGACGAGCTGCTCGCTGACGAAGGGGAGCCTGGCGGCGACGTCGCGCACACGCATGGGGTGGTCCTGCTGTGCCAGGGTCTGCGCCGACCAGGTGGTCCACTTCGGTGCGAGCAGGGGAAGCGCGTCCTCGACCCGCTGGGCATCGACCGAGCCGATCGAGGAAGGAGAGGGCTGTGCGGGGGCGGACATGGGGGACGTCCTTTCTGGAGGTATCAGCGGGAGCGGGACGGCTTGGTGGCGGAGCTTGTTGCGGGTGCGGCGGCTGGATCGGCGGAGGCGCCGGAGGCCGTCGCGGAGGCGCTGCGGCTGAGGGCGGCGGACATACGCGCCGTGGCCGTACGTGCCTCCCGTAGAGCGGCCTCGCCCTGCGGCGTGAGCGAGAGAAGCTGCCCAGGCCGGTACAGTCCCTCGCTGGTGTCCTGGTCCAGTAGCCCGTCGGCGACCAGCCGCTGGACGGTTTGGGGCCAGACCTCCGAATGGGGGCGCAGGCCCCGCCCGTCGGAGAGATAGATAAAGCCGTACACCCCGCTCTGGTGAAATCGCAGTCCGCCGGCCTCGACGGCTTCGAGGGCCCCGAGCTGGCGATCACCCGAGATGTCCCAGTCATCCACTCGGCCGGAGCCGTGATCGTTGCCCAGGTTGCTGGACTTTCCGTTCGCTGCCTGGGAATCGTCCGACTGGGACAGGAGATCGCGGTACGCGAGGATCGACTGGCTGAGCCGCTCGTAGGCTTCTTTCTGCTGCGAGATGTGCCGCCCGATCTGTCGGACCGCGAACCGCAGTGGCGTGTACGAGGCGGGCGATCCGTTGAACTCGCCTCGACCGACAGGTTCGAGCAGTCCGAGGGCGCTCTGGGTGGCATGGGTGACTCGGCTGTGCACTTCATTGAGTTCGTGGGCTGCCCCAATGACGCGAGTCGCGGCACGGTAGAGCGGCTCATCTGGTCGATACGAGGTGTTCAGCATCCAGAAGTTCTCGACGCCGAGCAGCTCGGCAACGAGGTGTGCGCCGGGCGGCTGAGTCGGGTCAGGGGAGTTCATTCCGTCGCCCCCATCCGGGCGAGCAGGGTGCGGACGAGGGTGGGCAGGCTGTCGGGGCCGTCGTCGATCCAGACGTGGTCGGTCGCTTCGCCGAGGACGTATGCGGCGTCTTCGAGGAGGCCGCTGGAGATTTCCATGCAGGCGTCGGTGAGCCGGGAGGCTGCGAGCAGGGACTCGGAGAGCACCTCGACGTAGTGGCCCGGCGTGAGACCGGCGGTTTCTGCGGCGGTGCGGATAGCCGCCAACTCCAGTGCGCTGAAGGCGAAGTCGAACTCGCTGTCCCGCTCCCCGCTGAGGGGCCCGGCGAAGGCCGGGTCCGGCGGCTGGGCGGGGATGCCGACGCGCGTGCAGATCCGGTCGACCGAGGTGGTCAGCTCGGCGAGGGACTCGGTGAGCCATCCCAGCGCGGAGGCGTAGGAGGCCAGGGTGAAGAGACCCGCTGGTGTGGCCGGGAGCGGCTCGTCGGCGACGAACCCTTCGAGCCGGTTGTTCAACTCGCGGACCACGAGGGGGCCGGCGGCCAGTGCTCCCAGGACGGGGTGCAGGTAGGAGCGGCTGGCGGCCGTCGGGTACTCGGCGGTGAGGATCCCGGAGACGCTCTGCGCGGCACCGGTGAGGAGGCCCGCGAGTTCGGTACGGGCCATGGAGGTGCGGTTGGCGGTCATCGCTGGGAAACCTTTCGGGAGGTGGCGACGGTGGCGGGCTGGGCTGCTGCGGGCGGGGGAGCCGTCGTCTGGTCGACCGCGTGGGGAGAGCGGGAGCGAGCGGCCCGCACACGCGCCTCGGTCGCCGAATCCGTCTCGGCGTCCTGGTGGGGGCCGGTGCGCAGGTGGGCCGAGCGGTAGACCGCGTAGTCCTTCCGACTGCCGGCGGCGACGAGGTACACCTCGCGCTTGTGGTGCGAGTTGGGCGGGGCTGGGCGGAACTGGATGACCATCCGGTAGGAGACGGACGGGTCGACGTAGACCTTGTGGAAGCCCGCGAGACGCCCCTTAAGGGGCAGGCAGTCGTCGCTGCCGTGGACCAGGCTCTGCAGTTCCAGCAGCGCCAGGTCGCGCATGTCATCGGGGAGTTCGCGCAGATCCGCGATGGCGTCCGGGTGCGCGGCGAAGGCGAAGCGTGCGCGGCTCACATCGGCCTCCGCGGGCTGGGATGCTGGGCTGTGTTCGCGGACGGCGCGGTGCTGGTGATCAGGAACCCGGCCGTGGGGATCGCGGAGGAGCGGGCGGAGCGGTTGAGGGCAGCGCGGGCTCGCATCGCGGCGGCGTAGTCGCGGTATTCCGGTGGCTCCGGCAAAGGACCGCTGCGGTCGTCCAGCCAGCGCCGGGCGGCACCCTCGTCCGCGAAGGCGCCCTCACGCATCGTGTAGGTGTGGGTGTCGAAGCTTCCCTCTTCGAGGAAGACCCGAATCGGTGCCTGCGCGGCGTAGGAGTCGCGGGCCAACGTCCATGTCTCACACGGGTCGTAGTCCGTGGAATCGGTGTCGAGGACCTCGTACTGCGTGCCCGACGTCCGGATCTGTTTCTCGACACGGTCGGTGACGTAGTCCGCTGGCTTCATGAAGCCCTCCCCAACGCGCGAGATGCGCTCGGAGGGACAACCGCGCTCGATCAACCAGTTCTGGGCGAAGGACACGGTGGCGTGGTAAGCCGATTCGATGGTGAACGTGTTCGTGCTGAGGTCCCGTACGACCGCGAAGGCGGCTACCTGCGGCTCGCCGGGGATACCCCAGGTGACCGACCGGTCGTGGGCGACGATGAAGCTGTGTGACCGGTTCGGGGTGGTGTGGTGTTCTGCCAGGACGGTCAGGTCGCCGGACTGAAAACGCTGCTCCGCGTACTCAGAATCGGTATCGGCGGGCTCGAAACCATCGATGCGGAAGTCGGGCTCGTCGCTCATGCCGCCGGCCCCAGCTGCTCGGGTGCGGGGGTGGCCAGCACACGGTGGTTGGGCCGGGTCGGGCTCGTCGTGCACGCGGCGAACGGCCCGTCGGGAGCACGGAGATGCACCAGCGCCTGGTCGAGGTGGTCGCGGTGCCACGTCGAGGGGCCGGAAATCCCCGCCTCGGCGTCGGTGAGCTGCTGCCACGCGAGCCAGAGCGCGTGCAGCCGGGCCACGGCTTCGGAGTGCTCGTGCCACTGGGAACACCAGGGCCGGTTGCTGCTGATCTCCCGCCCGTAGACGGGGAGGAACAGGTAGTTCACCCAGTCGCTGAGCGCGGCCAGTTCCACGTCGTACGCCTCGCCGCCCAGGGCCAGGATGAACACAGAGGCGGGGCCGTCCGCCGTGCCGGGGGCGGACGATTCTTCGGCCAGGGCGTCGCTGGCGATCTTGGTGGTTTCGCCGGGTTCGGAGCCGAGGCGGTCGAGGATGACACCGTGCTGACGTACATCGGCCATGGTCTTGGCGAGGGTGCTGGCGAGATCATCTAGATCGTCGTCGGGAACACGGAACGGTTCGGAGGTGGCCTTGCTGGGTTCAGACATAGCGGATCCAAGGGAGTGTGCGTGCAGGGCGGGGGCGAAGTGCGGCACGCTCTTCTGGAGGTCACGGCGGTGCTCCTTTCGAAGGTCGGGATGAGTCAAGAGGATGCGGTGATTCCCCGATTTGGTCCGGCCGGAGAATGGCGGTAGTGGAGCGCGTTAGTGGCCTGTGCAGCGTGGGCAGAACGGGAAGGGCGGGGCCAACAACCGCACTGCTCGGGAAGCCTGTTGAGGGATGACGCCGTTACCGAGCGCGGTGAGCTGAGCGGGTCGGCCCAGACCCGGAGTACTGGTCACCCAGCCGGGCTCCAGGCCCTGCATCCACTCCACGAAATCGGCACGCAGACGCCCGCCCGTATCAGTGGGCGGCGGAGCGGGGCGGGTGAGGATCTCCCATCGGGTGATGGCCGATCCGTATGCTCCCCACCGCCCCTCGGGTGTCCGGCTTCCTGACAGGTTTCCGCCCACAGCGGCAGAACCACCGACGGCGTCGGCGGACGTCGGCCCTGACCCGGATGGCGGCCCGGAGTGCCGCTGCCGCTGGCCCGCGCCATGGGCAGCAGTGAAGCCGCCGCGCTCGGCAGGGTCATGTCCACGTTGCCGTGACGCTGGTTGGGTGAGCCCTTGATGCCGTCCGACGCCTTCGGGGTCGGCAGCAGGAGCCACTCCACCTCGTCGGCCAGGTTCGGCCCGTGGCCCCCGCTCTTCCTCTTCGACGGGTGCTGGGAGCCGCCGTTCTTGCCGATGTTGCTGGTCGGAGTCTTGAGCAGGGCGCTCGGTGGGCCAGGCGGCGAGGAAGGTCCGCTCGCGGCGGTGCGGGGCTCCGATATCGGATGCGCGAAGCACGAGCCACCGTGCGTCGTACCCGAGGTCGGCCAGGGATCCGAGTACGGCACCAAGTGCCCGCAAAGGAGGCTGGGCTGGGTCGTCTCCCAGACACCACGGGCAGGGTTCCAGGTCGCCAGGGGAACCGGCGCGTGAGGTGAGGAGTCCTCGGACATTCTCGATGACCACCAGGCAGGGACGGAGGGCTTCGACCGCACGCGCGACATGCAGCCACAGCCCGGAACGGGTGTGAGCGTTGAGTCCGGCCCGACGGCCGGCAACGGAGACGTCTTTGACAGGGGAAGCCCGCCGTCAGAACGCACACCCGCGGAATCCGCGCCCAGTCGACCCTGGTGATGTCGCCCAAGTTGGGCACGCCGGGCCAGTGCCG
This sequence comes from Streptomyces sp. NBC_01471, assembly GCF_041438865.1. Lineage (NCBI taxonomy): Bacteria > Bacillati > Actinomycetota > Actinomycetes > Kitasatosporales > Streptomycetaceae > Streptomyces > Streptomyces sp. NBC_01471. The sequence continues at coordinate 1,314,193 of NZ_CP109450.1, read as the reverse complement.
GGCCAGGATGCGTGAGGCATCGGGGCTGATCTCGGCGTGCCAGGCCACGGAGCCCCCGACGGCGGCCTGGACTCCAAGGTCCAGACCGCCATACCCGGAACAGAGCGAGCCGATCAACGGCCCCATGACGGTGGTTTCCATGTCAGCGTCCCCGAGTGCTGACGTGCGGTTGCACCGGATGTGCTGTGGCCACGACGACGGTGTCCGGGCCGGACTGCGCGGCGGTGTCGGCGAGGGGGGAGCCGGCACGGGCGACCCGGAGCCGCTCGGACTGAGGCGAAACCGTCGCCGACGCGGCGTGAAGGGAGTCAGCGGTATCGCGGAGGGCCGTGTCCGCCATGGCGAGCGCGTTGCCTATCACCAGCGTCGCAACTTCCCGAGCACCCCGGGCATGGGGCTGATCGCGGAGATGCTCGGTCAGGTCCAGGAAGGAGAGCTGGTGGGCCGCTGCTCCGAGAGCGGACGCCGCCCGTCCGGCAGGTCCCACGGCGTCAGCGAAGCTGTTGATCACCTGGGCGGTGTGGGGAGCCTGGTTCTCTGCGTTGGCGCGGAAGAGGACCTGGTCGCCCAGGGTGGTGATCAATGCTCCAAGCTGGGAGATCTGGCGTGCGAGGGTCACGGTGTCGGGTGATCGGTGGCGGTCTCCAAGTACGGGCAGCTTGCCGCGCAGAGCGTCGAAGGCGGACGCGGTGGCGCGCAGGGCCTGGCCATCAGCAAGAGGCGTGTTGTTCACGGTGTGCTCCAAGGGATGGGGTCAAGACGGGTGATCTGGGCTGGTCGGACACGAGTCAGCTGTGAGTGCGCGAGGGGGATCGTGTGGCTGCCGGTTTGGCGGCCGGGCCTGGGTGATCCGGTGGCGGTTCCGCCGGTCCAGGAGCGCTGCGGGAGAGGGCGGCACGGACCCGGGCCACGGGGGCGTCCTCGCGAGGCGGGGCGGTAGTCGGCAGCGTCGGTGCGGTGCCGGTCGCGGTTTGTCAGCGGGCGCGCACCTCGTCGAGCGGGCCGAGTGCGTGCAGTGCGTGACTGATGAGGCGACCAGGGGACAGCGTCTCGTTCTCGGCCAGTGTCCGGATGGCGTGTGCGGAGGAGGCGGCCGTGCGGGTGATGGAGGACCGTATGACCTTTTCGCCGAGCCATTCCGCGCTGCCGGAGCCGACCCCGTCGCTGATCGAGGTGAGCTGCTCGCTGGACAGCGTGCCGTCGGCCAGCAGGCCGCGCCGTTGGGCTTCCCACAGCACGGTGATCCGGTCGATGGGCTCGCCCCGGTGATGCAGCGCGCCGAGACAGCGGTAGAGCTGGCCGTGGGCGGGGTCGGCGAAGTCGCCCGGCCTCAGCCAGCCGACCACTTCGTCCACCGCCTTCGGCTGCTCGACGAGGACTGACAGGAGGAACCGTTCGTCCTCGGCAACCTCGACTGCACGGGCTGGCGGTGGTACGGCCGGGGCAGTGGTGGGCGAGTTGGAGGGAGCGGCCGGGTGCGGTTCTGCCCCCCAGCGTCGTGCGAGGTCGCCGAGCACACCGGTCAGTACGTCCGCGTAGTGCAGGGCTCCCTCCACCTGGCCTTGCAGGGCATCGGCGCGAGCAGCTTGGTGGAGACGGATCGCGTGCTCCGTGACCGTGCGGTGGATGGCGCCCTCCAGCACCATGCGCCCGTACACCGGAGCGTGCCCGGGACGCGGACAGGCCGAGATCAGGGTGTGGGCGTACACCGAGGTCAGCCCCCGGACGTGGCTGCTGGCCTCGTCGACGGCATCGGTCACCCACGACAGCGGCACGGTGTCCTTGGTGGTCAATGCGGGATGGCCGTCGGCCCGCAGCTTGCGCAGCGCGGCGAACAGCGCCTGGTGCACCGGCCGGTAGAAGTGTTCCGGTGCGAGCCAGTCGAGGTGCGCAAGCTGGCGGGGTTCGAGCAGGACCGAGCCGAGCACCGCCTGTTCGGCGCCCTTCAGCGGGTTCATCGCTGCCCCCCGTTGTCGGGAGCCGGGTACTCGTCCGGCCGGGGGTGCAGGCTGGCGACAGCCTGGTCGGCAGCGGCCACCGCTGCGGCGAAGCCGTCCAGCGTCCTGGTGAACGCGGGGTCGGTGGCGAGGACCGAGCCAGCGCTGCTGACCAGCCACCACTGACCGTCACGGCGAACGAGCGGGGAGCGGACCAGACGCCCGAACCGGGACGTGGGCGCGCTCATGCGGAGAGCCCGAAGTCGTCGCTGTCAACGTACTTGGCCATGGCTCGCTCGGTGATGACCTTCGTCGCACGGGCCGAAGCGGGGCCGACCACCTTGGCGGAGGGCTCCTTGTACCAGGGCCGGAGGTCGATCATGGCCACCCGGATACCGGTGGCCAGCAGCAGTGCCTTCCCCTTGGGGAGCGCGCGGATCGCGTCCGGCGGCAGGATCCGCTCGGTACGCATGCTGATCGAGGTGGACTTGCCGGAGTCGCTGGTCGACACCGACGTGGTCTGGACGTCGTGGTCCCCGACCTGCCTGCTGAGTCGGTCGGCGAAGTCCGCATCGTCGATGCCACTTCCGACGATCTTGATCGTGGCTGCGGACCAGAGGGCGTCCATGCCTGCCTCGCCCCAGCACCGCTGACCCTGCCGGTAGGACTGCAGGATCGTCATCGGGATGACACCCCGGCTGCCCAAGTGGCTATACAAATCGGGTAGGTCGCCGATTTTGCACACGTTGGCGGCCTCGTCGAGGACGCACAGGGCGGGCGGGTCGAGCCGTCCGCCGGTGCGTTCGGCGACGACCACGGCCGCGCGCATCACGGCGTCGGCGGCAGCCGCGATGATCGCTGAAGCGGAGCCGCCGCCGTCCTTGCTGAGCAGGTACAGCGTGTCGCGGGAGGTGGCGAACGCGGAGGGCTTGAACTCGGGCACGTCCGTGCTGGGGGTGATCCAGGCGGCGACGTCGGGGTCGAGCAGGCAGCTCGCGTACTGCCGCGCGGTCTCGTAGATGCCGTCACGTGTTTCGGTGGCCCCGCTGACGGTGCCCTGAAGCTGGGCGGCGACCGCATGGTGGCCGGCATCGGTGAGCAGGTCGACCGGCGTGCGGTCAGATGGGGTGGCGAGCCAGGCCAGGGCGTCAGTGATCGGGCGTCGGCGGCTCGCCGCGGCCAGGAACAGCGCACCCAGCGTGTTCGCGGCGGCGGTGGACCAGAAGTCGGAGCCGCTGGAATCGTCCGCGGACGCGGTGACGAAGTGTCCGGCGAGGCGTTTCGCTCCGGCGAGGTCGCGGGCGTCGGCCAGGATGTCCCACCACATCTCCCGCGGATAGTGCGCGATCTGCTGCGGGTCGAGCGCCCAGATCGCGCCGACCGCAGCACGGGCGTCCACGGTGGCGGTGAAGGCGTCGTTCGCCGCCTTGTTCGAGGTCAGCAGTACGGGACCTGGAGCGGCGAGGATCGCCGGGATGGCCAGTCCGGAGGTCTTGCCGGAACGCGGGGCCATGATCGCGACGATCACGTCCTCCCACGAGGCACGGACCTCGGCGTGGCCGGGTGAGAGTGTGCCGACGAGGATCCCCCTGTCGGCGGGAGCGACCTCTTTTACACTCCTGGCCGTTCAGGCTCGGCCGCAGGCTCCGGGCCTTGGCGGTGATCTCCTTGTCGAGCAGAGGGGCCAGGTCGTCCTTGCGGGCGAGGCCGTTCTTCGGGCCGCCGCGTATGCGCGACCACAAGATCAGGATGGTGATAACGAGCCCGACGGACAGCAGGCCGGGGACGATCCGCGCGCCGACCAGCAGGGCGGTGGGGCTCAGGTGGGGCCATAGCGCGTCGGGGTGCAGCAGCGCGTCACTGGGCTGGAACGGGGTCCAGGGGCCGGTGCTGACGGACCTGTTGGTGAGGTTGCCGGTCAGCCAGGCCAGCGATCCGAAGGCGAGGACGATACCGAGGACGGCGAACAGGAGGTAGAGGAGCGCGTCGGTGCCGGTGGTCGAGGGCGCGCTGGTACGTGGTGCGGGCATGGTGTGTCCAGGAGGTGAGCGCGAACGAAGGGCGGGGCGCGGGGCGCTCTTCTGCAGGTCATTGAGGTATCTCCTTTTCAGGGGAGGCGGGTTATCGGGTGCGCCGCGTTCGGGGCGGCGGTGCGCCGAACGGAGAGTCCGGATTGTCCGACGAGGGTGCCGTGTGCTGGGCGGCAGCCCGCGGGGACGAGGTACGGGCGACGCGCTACCGACCGCCCTCCGGGCTCCGTTGGGAGGCCGGTTCGGGTTCCCTGACCGCTTCGGCACCGAGAACATCGTTGAGCAGCTGCCTGGTCCGAAGGACGTTGACCCTCTCGTGGTGACGGGGGCCAGCGTGCGTGGCGGGGCGTGCCGCGATCCCGTCTACGGCACTCTCCAGCGCCTCTTGAGCTTCGCGGAGCATCACGTGGACGGCGGCCAGGAGAGTCCACGTCTCGAAGGTCGGGTTGTGGTCTGGGCCGTCGAAGCTGAGGCGGACGCGGGTCCAGTCGGCTGCTACGGCGACGAGTTCGGTCAGCTGCGGCAGGGCTCCGACCAGCGCGCTGTTGACCTCTTCGATTATCTCGGCGACCTCGTCCGGTGTCGCGGTCTCGGTGAGCCGGACGATCATCCCCGGGACGGAGTGCGGGTCGGCAGACGGATGGGGCAGGTGGCGGACCTGCAGCGGCGTATCGGGGCTGGCCGCCTTGCCGTCGTGGGCAAGGCGGCTGTTGTGCCGCATAGCGGCGGCGACGGCCTCGCCGATGCGCGGGTGGGACTTGGGCACAGTCGCTCCTCGAAGGCGGTTCTGGGTATGGACGGCTGGGCGGGAGTCAGCGCCCCAACTGCGTGTACGGGATAGTCCACCGTGTGGCCGTTCTGCCGACTGGCGGGCTCACGGCGGGGTCGTCAGCGTCAGTTCTTCGGAAAGGGACGGTGGAACCGGTGGTGACCAGAACCATGAGCCGGATCGCGTAGGTGGCCGTCGCGCTGGCCAGAGCATCGGCGGCCCGCATGAGATACGTGCGCGACAGATCGTCGGACTGATCGCGAGAGGGGAACACAGGGGTCACCGGGTACGGGGGCCGGGGCTCGGTGACGGGCGTACGGCCGAACCGGTCTCCGGCACTCCGGCTCCGAGCGTCGATGAGGCCTTGGCCGTGGCCGCTGCGGGCGATGTGGCGAGAGCTGCGCTTCGCGGGCCGGGGGACGCTGGGGACTGGGTTCGTGCCCGGGACACGAGTTGCTGCGAGTTGCCGACCAGACGCAACTCGACCTCTGAGTCGATGAGTTCCGACTCAGCTGCGCTGACGAACTCAGCGGCGAAGCCGAACCGTTCGGAGAGCCGGTATGCCTCGTCGTCGAGATCGGTGATCTGCTCGCTGGCCGCCTCCAGCGCTTCCCGGGCACGTTCCAGTGCGCCGTGCTCGGGATGGATGAGGTGATCAAGGACCTGCAGAAGTTCGGCGCCGGTCTCGGCGGCCCTGATCTGGTCGGTGAGCCGCAGGATTTCCGCTCCGGCGGCGTACGGCCCGAGCGGGTTGGCCGGAGTGGTCAGCCGGCTGGTGTCGAGGTCCGGGGGCAGGTCGACGCTGTAGCGAGCGGCGCGGAGCATCTCGGCTGCGTGGGTGGCTATCGCGGCTCGGTCAGCGGGCGGGGTGGTGGTCGCGAGGCGGTGGCGGCGGCCGTGCCAGTCCTGGATCTGCTGGAAGCCAGCGTGTTTGAGGAGGGTGGCGGACAGGTCATCGCTGGCGCCCTTCGCCGAGACGCTGCCGCTGGGCTCGACGGCGATCGTGATGTTGGGGGCAGGCATGTGGATCTCCTGGGCGTCGAGTGTCGGGCTGGGAGCGGGGGGCAGGTGGCCGATTTCGGCGGCGATGCGGTGGCACTCGCTCTGCAGGTGAAAGGCGTCCCGATAAGCGTTATGGAGGGTTCCGTCTTCTCGGGCGAGCGTGGCCACGACGTGGACCTGCCGGGACTGGTTGCGCAGGGCTATCCACCGGCACGCCTCCGGATCGCCATCCGGCGCGATCCCGGTGGCCACCACCACCCGGCGGGCAACGTCGGCCCACTGGGAGTCGGTGGGGTCCGGGTACCGAGGGTCGGACCGGATGGAGCAGCACCACACGGGCCGTTCGGGCGCGCGGGCCCAGAGGCGCTCGACGGGTGCATCGAGGGCGTGAGCCAGATGCGGCAAGGAGTCGGTGAGTACGTCGATCGGGGCGCCGTGACAGTCACCGTCAACCAGGCGAGGGTTGGCGTGGTTGCCGCGCTCGCCCGGCCCGAACAGATATGTCAGCAGGCCGACGGTGTCGGTGGCACGGTGCAGATGGGCGATCACGGCGTCTACCTCGAAGGGAAGTGGCGAACGGGAGCCCCGCTGATCGGGCGCTCAGGAAGAGAGGATCCGCGGAATCGGCGGTTTGGCTCGGCCGGAGAAGGCTGGTAAGCGCGGTGAGTCACTCAGGCTCATCGAGGCCGTAGTCGTAGGCGAAGTTCTCGCAGGCGGACCGCGCGAAGTAGGCGTCGTTGTGAAGGCGCGCCCAGCGGCCGTCTTGTCGGATGACGGTGGCGACGATGTCGAGGCCGTTGGCCTGGTTGCGCAGGGCAACCCAGCGGCAGGCGGCGGGGTCGTCGTCCGGTTCGATACCCGTGGCGTCGAGAACCTCTCGGGTCAGCTCGAACCAGTCGCTGTCATCGAGTTCCACGCCGATCGTGTCCCGGATCGCGCAGTGCCAGGTGAGCCGCTGGGCAGCAGCCTGCCCGGCCCGGGGCTTTTGCAGGGTGAGCGGCTCGTCGAGCAGCCTCGCCAGGTCGGGTAGGACCACGACGTCCTGAGCTGTCAGATCCGGCGACCACGCGGTGAGCAGGTAGGGGGAGAAGCCGGGATCGCTGCGGTGGAGCTCGGCAAGCAAGTCTGTGGTGCTTTCGGTGCGCCGTACATCGCAGCGCAGGGGGTACTCGGGCATGGAGCATTCGCAATCTGGCAGGAGAGGGGGAGGGGAAGCGAAGCCGGGGTGCCCCACCGGGGCGGGGCACCCGGTCGGTCAGAAGTGTGGGTTCTCTGTGGGCCGGTCGGCTTCGGTCGCGGCCTGGAGCAGCTCGGCGAGGTCGCCCGGCTCGGAGGAGCGCTGGTCGATCCACCATCCGGCGCGGGTAATGGCGCGAGTCGACTCCTCGATCGCTTCCCATTCCGTCTCGCTGGTGTCGCCTTCGAGGACCAGGGCGCTGTAGGCGGCGGCAAGGACCTGGTGACGGCACCGCACAGCCCAGGCAACCGCGCGCTCGGACCCTTCGAGCGGTGGCATGCGGTACTGCTGCGACCAGGCATCGGACTCGGCCTGCTCTTCGGCACGCTTGGCTTTCAGCCAGGCGGCTTTGTCCTGCTCGTCGCCGTCTTTCGCGGCCCGCCAGCAATCCGTGCATTCCTGCTTGGCGAGCCACTCGGCGAAGCCCGCGCGACGGTCGGCCGCTCGGCCGGAGAGGTCGCGCTCGGATTCGTGTCCACAGGAGAAGGTGATCTGCCAAATGGTCTTCACCCCCGGGGAATTCCGTTTGATGGGCGGTACGTTCGAGGTCGGGCTGCTGGTCTGGGGCTTCATATCGAGTCCTTTCGTTGGCGGTTGGGGTGGTGGCCTGCGTCGCTGCGGAGGGTCGTGCATCAGATGCACGACTCGTGCGGCGGACGGAGGTGGTCTGGAGTGCTTGGCGGTGGTCTCGGGGACGCTTCCGCCTTCTGCGTCGTCTCAGCGTGTCCTTCGAATGGCGTTTGTGGCCGCCGTGGCGATGGCGGCGGGAGCGCTGGAGGGCTGGGTCAGGTGCAGCAAGGTGGTCCCCGGCAAGTGGCGGGACTCCGCGGCGACGGTGAGCTGGAGCACGGCGCAGCCGGCGGTCGTGAGCTGCTTGACGCGGGTGACGGCTTGAGCGGTTTCGTCGGGGGTGTAGATGGCGTCGGTGACGATCACGAGTAGGCGGCCGGCGCCGGGGCGGCTGAGTTCGAGGCCGTGGTCGAGCGCGTCCAGGGCATTGGCGAGGTTGTGACTGCTGCCGTTGGCGCCGACCGTTGTCACGCGCTCCGGTGCCCGGTGGGTGGGTCGGGTCAATGCGGTCAAGTGCGTGTCGTAGGCGATGGTGGCGGTGCGGGAGTCGGGGTCGGTCAGGGCTGCTGCGCGTGCCACGATCCAGGCAGCGGACGCGACGGGCGCGCAGGCGGCACGCATGGAGCCGGAGACGTCGACGGCGATACCCACACGCAGCGGTGGGGTGGGCGAGCTGCGCCGGCGGGTGTGGGTGAACGGTTCCGCGGTGGGGACCGACCCGGCCGCGCGCTGAGCGTCGCGGGCGAGGGCCGCGCGCATGTTGAGGCGGCCGGGCGGGGTGGGGCTGGTGGTCCGCTCCTCGGTCTGCTCGCGGTAGGCGGCGGCACGCAGGGCGCGGCTCAGGCGCGCGGCGGCACTCTGCTCGGCGGCGGTGGGCCTGCGGGTGCCGGTGACCGGGTTGCCGTAGGGCGCCGGTGTGCCGTCGGGGTTGACGGTGGTGGCACGGGTGTTGAAGACCGACTTGGCGGTGGCGGCGGCTTGGCGTCGCTGGCCGGCCCGCTGGGCTCGGTCCTGAGCCTGCGACTTGGACTGCGCGGCCATGGCGTTGGTCGCTGCGGCCTGTGCCGCGAGGTCGGCGGCGTCGGTGGCGGCCGTGCTGTCCATGACGACCCCCACGGCGCCGGACAGCAGATCGGTGAGGTTCTCCGGCACGGGCAGGGCGGGGGCAGCGGCGTCCAGAGCGTCGCACCATTGTTGAGCGTGCGCGAGCATGCTCCGGGCGTCGTGGTCGGCGCAACGGTGGGTTGCGTTCCAGAGGCGGGTGAGTGTGGCCAGCAGGTCTGCGCCCAGCACCTTTTCGCACAGATCGGCGACGGCCCGGGTCTCGCCAGCGTCCAGGATGCCGACGTCACGGCGGCCGAGGATCAGGGCTGCCACGGCGGCGGCGTGCTCGATGCCCTGGAGGGTGGGGTGGGCGATGTCGGGCATGACCAGGGTGCGGGCACTGGTGCGCAGGTACGTACGGTCCGTGGGCCGCGTGATCAGGTGTGCGCCTTCGACACGGCTCTCCTCCAGCAGGAGCGCGGCCTCGACGACACGGGGGTTCGCTCCGGCAGGCTCCGTCCAGACGGAGTGGGCCGCGTGCGCGGCCTCGTGGACGACCACTCCCCAGGCAGCGGGATACCGCTCCTCGTCGCCCACGATCCGCGGATGGATCTCGTGGGGCTTCAGCGGGGCGAACAAACGGGCGTCGAACTCGACCTCGCCCAGCGTGGGGAAGAACGCGGCCGGTGCGCCGCTGCGCGTGCCGGGGCGGCAGGTGACGAGGAGGTCCTGGCGGCCGGAGAGGTCGACCAGCCGGTCGCCGAGTTCGGCTCCCACGCGCAGCCACGCGTCCGGGGAGAAACGGGGTTGCGCGGGCGGGGCGCCGTCGTCGTCCCAGCGCGCGAGGTCGGCGTCGTCGTCCGGCGTGGTGGCGGGGGACTGGACGTGGTGGTGGGCGCTCATCGCGAGCGGCCCCGCTGTGCGGAGCCGGTGCTGCCCGGGGGCTGCCGGGCGGCTGAGGCGGGGAGCTGCTTGCCGAGGGTGAGGGGCGCGATCTTCTTGACGCCGACAGCCTTGATGACGGCGTCGGCGACGGCGTCGCGATCCTCCACAGGAGCGATGCCGACGAGGTTCGCCAGCGCGGCCTTGGTGCCGAGGACGGCCTCGGTCTTCTGGTAGCTGAGCAGTTCCCGCAGTTGGGGGGCCCATCCCAGCTCGCCGAGTTCGACCTGGCGGGCGAGGTGCCGGGCGACCCGGACCGCCCGGGCATCGATCTTCAGCGCCTTGGCGAGGTCGTAGTCCGTGCCGATCTGGATCTGCACGCTGAACCGGCTCGCGAGCGCCTCCGTCAACACCGAGCCGTGGACGCCGGGATTGTGGCCCGCCACCACGTAGAAGCCCGGCTCGGCCTTGATGGTCTCGCCCTTGTGGGCCTTGACCTGGATCTGCCTGCGCCCGTCCATCGCGGGATACAGCGCCGCCAGGACCTTTGGTGAGATCAAGGTGGCATCGTCGATCAGCAGGGCGCGGCCCTCGGTCATCGCGGTAACCAGCGGACCGTACTGGAAGACGTAGCCTCCGCCGTCGTCCTGTGTGTACTCGCCGATCAAGTCGCCGACCGCGGTGTCGCCGTCACCGGCGACGGTGAGCAGGTCGGGGAACGCCGCCTCGACCAGACTCGTCTTGCCGGTGCCCGGAGGGCCGTAGAGCAGCACCGGCACGTCGGCGTCGCGCAGGCGATTCAGCGCCTCGACGTCGGGCAGATCGGCCAGCTCCCGGGGGTGGTAGAGCTGACCCCCCGCGCGACGGATCGGGCCGGTCTGCTTCGGCGTGGCTGCTGCGGGAATGGTCGTGCGGGCCATGGCCGCCTGAGCGCGGGGAGAGTGAGTGCCCGGTGGGCTGATCACAGCGGTCTGCGCGGCTGCGGCAGTCTTCGCGTTCGCGCGGAACTCCGGTTGCCCGGTTCCGCCTTGGTCGGCCTCGCCGCGTCGCACCAGGGTGAGGGCGGCGTTGCGGACGGCGCCGTGGGAGTGGCCCAGCTGCCTGGCCATGTCCCCGATGGTGATCGTGTCCGCCGGCCGGTCGGCCAGTAGCCGGGCTACCTTGGCCCGTAGTTCGCCGCCCTTGGTGCGCGCTGGACTGGTAGGCGGTCCGGGTGTGGTCACAACGAGGCTCCTTCAACAGGTAGCAGGTAGGGGGGCGGGCGGGGTTGGCGTGGGCTGGAGGGGCTGGCCGGTCTCGGAGCGGCTCACGGACTGTGCCGACATCGGCGACCGGGCCAACCGGTGCGTACCGTCGGCGCTCACCGGCCGACCGAGGGCTCGGTCCAGGGGCAGGGGATGCCCGGCGACGAGCAGCTCGCTGGCTGCCGAGCAGGCCCGTACGTCCGCTCCGTACCGGGCTCCGTCGCTCGGCAGGCGCAGCCTGGCGTCTCTTCGAAGCCGGCATGGAGCAGGATCCGCCGGGCGGCGGCGTTGTAGCCGGTGGTGGTGATCTCGCCGGTGATGGTGTGCCGGATCGTCATGAACGGCTCTGGTGCTTCGGACAAGGCGGATCTCCTATCGGTGGTGGCGGGAGAAGGCGACGCGCGGGTCCACCGGGTGGGCCGCCGCAGCTGAGGCTGCGGGTGCCGGCACCGGCGCCCTGCCGGGCATGCCCGCACGAGCGGGACTGGCGGCGAGCGCGGCGGCGCTGATGGGAGACGTCCGGGCGGCGGGCCCGTTACGGCGGCCGGAGTGCGCCGCCGTCGTGGGTGTGGCAGGGCGGCGCGCGGCTACGTCCTGAGCGAGGTGTGGCTGCACGGCCACCTGGAAGTCGGACTGCTGCATCGACAGGGTGGCGGCGGCGACCCTTCCGAGGGCCTCGCCGCGGTCAGTGCCACTGGGCAGCCTGTAGATGTCCAGGGCCGGATCGTGCCGCCAGCCGTGCTCTTCCAGGATGGCTCGGCCGCCGAGAGCGGAAGACTGGTCGGCGGTGGCGGCGACTATGCCGAGCTGGGGGTGTTCGCCGAAAGCGACGTCCGGCTCCACGCGCGGAGGCCGGTCGCGGACTGGCCCGGGGCCGGAGGCGAGCGAGGAATCGAACGCGACGTCCGTATCCACCCGATAGCCGGCCTTGCGCAGCAGAGCAACGGCCCGGGTGGCACGTCCCTGCCCATCGCTCTGCTGGTCGGCCAGCGCGTACAACGCGGAGTGTCCGGGGACGGGATGGAAGTCGAATCCCTTCAACATCCATGCGCTAGCCGCGAGTTGCCGGGGGTTGGTGGCGATGATGCCGAAGTCGGGGTGGTGGCCGACTGCGATGTGGGGAAGCTGGTCGTGCTCGGGTTCGGGCATGGCGGATCCATCCGGTGCGGGCTCGGGAAGCGGGGTGGTCGAGGGCGGTGGTGGTTCTGCTGGGGCGGGGCATGGCGTACTCCGAGAGGTGGGGAGAGGTCAGCGACCGGGTGAATACGGCGGCGGCGAGGGCGGCTGTGGGGGGCGTGCAGCTGAATCCGCGGGCAGTGGTGCTGGGCCTGTGCGCCGTGCGGTCGGCGAGCTTGCGCGAGCAGCGTTCACGCGGGGAGAGACAGGCTCCCGCAAGCTGATCCGGTCCCCCCGGGCCGGGGCCTTGTCGGGGTGCGCGGTGTGTCGGTCGGCCAGGTCGCCGCGTAGCGCTCGAATCTGGGTCGCGTAGGAGTCGAGAATCTGGGCGATGGAGCCTAGACGGCTCACGTGGTGGGTATCGCTCGCGTCGCCGAGCCCCTCCCACCAGTCGGCTGTCGTGCCGAGGATCTCCCCGACCCGCTGGAGAACTCCGTCGTCCGGGGCGGTCAGTTCGCTCAGCGCGGCAACTACTTCGCGCGTATGTGTCGATGCCTGGATGGAGTCGGCCAGATGTCCGAGACGGTCGCCGAAGCTCATTTCGGGGACCTGGGCGGGAGGCAGGTCGCTTTCCAGCAGGGCAGGGTCGCACGAGACGTCGAAGCCCTCGGCGTGCAGCATGTCGAAGGCCCGGGTCACGACCAGCCGCTGCTCGGCCGGGTCGGTCATGGCCGTGGGCAGCCTGTGGTGGCGCTCACCGGAGAGCGCCACGGCAGCAACGAAGCCCGCACGATGGAGTACTGCGTCGGCGTCGTGCTCCTGTTGCTGCTCCGGGCGCGAGGGCACCCCAAGCTGGTCCAGGCGCGCGTCGACGGTGGCGAGCAGACTTGGGACGTCACCCGCGTGCGGGGCAGGGGGGCCATCGAGCAACGAGTCGTAGACCCCCTCAACCGGCTCGTTGCCCGGATGACGGGTCACCATCCAGTGCTCGGGGAACCCGGGCGGGTGCTCGGTCGGTGGTTCCTGTGGTGGAGAGATGATCAGGGAGCTGCCGTCCGGGAGCGTGGCGACGACGATGTAGTCGCTGAGGCCGTACTCGACGGTGCACTCCAGGCCCCGCTGGCGGAGCGGAAGGGTGAGGTGGCTGTACGCGTCCTCATATTCCGATGTGCTGGTGCGTGCGGTGACGTACGTGCCCTCGCGTCGGAGGGTGACCTTGCTCTGATCAGGGCGCATGGGGGGCTTCTTTGTGACAGGCCGCCCCGGCGGCGACGGGGGCGAAACCGTCGCCGACCGGGAACGGGCAGAGGTGGTGGCGTTCGTTGAGGATCCAGCCATTGCGCGGTTTGGCCCGGCCGGAAGTCCGTGTTAGTGGCGTCAGCGTGAACGGCGCGGGGCCGTCGGATTCGACGCGGGCGCCGCAGGAGGGGAAACGGGTGGTGCCCCGCGGTTGCCGGGGGCGGAACGAGTGAGGGCCACCTGTGCACGTTCGGTCTGCGCGGGCTGCTCGCGGTCGATCCGGGTGGCCAGGTAGTCGGCCGCGCGGGCGAGGGCGGGGCCTTGGAAGGACAACTCGCTCGCGTAGTGCCAGCCTTCGGAGTTGCGGATCTCCTGCGCCCGGCTCGCGTAGATCTCCCGCGAGCCGGGGAGAGAGGCGTCCATGAGCGTCATGACCTGATCCCACTCGTGCTGGATCTGGCCTGCGCGTTCCAGGGTGGTGTCGATGCCGCGCAGCCGCCGCAGGTCCTCGCTGACCGGCCCCTCGACATAGTCGAGACCGCAGGCGGCGGCGCGGACACCGGCCAGCACCTCGGAGCCGTGTGCGAGGAAGACCTCGACGTGTTTCCACGCTTCGGCATCACGCGCTACCTTGCCGTCCGCGTAGCCCTTCTCATCGATGGGCCAGCCGTCGTCGTCGCAGTAGGAGTCCGAGACCGCGTCCCAGGCATCGGACGCCTGGTTGATGCCGTCTGCGGCGGAGGCCAGTGCCGGCACGTGCTGCTGCCATGCCAGGGGCACGGTGGTCGTGGGCGGCTGGTGTTCGGGCGGAGTGGGGGATTCGGGAAAAGTGCGCACTTGGGTCCTCGTTGCTGTGCCGGTGCTTACCGTGAACGCGGCAGCGAGCGGGCGGCGGGCGGCGGGAAGGGGGCAGGAGCGTCGCTCTGCTGACCGACGGAAGTCCCCCGGGTTGACGCGGCTGGGGAGACGAGGGCGGCTGCTGCCTCACGGTGTGAGCTGGAGTTGATCTCGTAGCTGATGTACTGGCCCGTGAGGTGCAGCTCCTGGCCGAGGTCGCTCAGGCGGTCGGCGATGGCGTCCAGCTCGGATGAGGCGCTTCGCACACCGTGGGCGCGGCACCACTGCGAGGCGGTTTCCGGCATTTGGTGCAGCTGGGCCACCGTGCCGAAGTCATCCGTGACTGCCTCGTGGAACAGCTCGGCGAATTCCTCGGGACGGGCTGCGGCGAGAAGGCCGTTCCAATCGACGGCCGGTGCGACGGTACCCGGAGGCGTGGTCAGGGCAGGGCCTGCCTCGTGGACGCCATAATGTGCTCGCGGTACGGGTGACGAATATTGGAACTCCTTTTGAAAAGAGCCTAGTTGGGCTAGGCGGACATGCGGGCGTCGGTGTCGAACAGCTCGCGTTCGGCCGGGTGCAGGAGGTGCTGGGTGATGAAGCTCCGGCCTGCGACCTTCCACAGACCCCGGCCCTTGGTCAGGGCGGATACGGCCTGGGTCTCGACGCCGGTCAGACCGAGCAGTGACGCGGCGGCGGCGAGCTGGTCGGGTTCCTGGCGGTAGATGATGCGGGTGGAGCAGTCCGCGAGAAGCCCCTCGGCCAGGACCCGGCCGCGCGAGCCGGCATCGCCTGCACTCAGCAGGTCGCTGAGGCGATGGATGATCATCAAGTTCGCGATGCCGAGACCCCGGGAGAGCTTCCACTGCGACTGCATGCGCTCCAGCAGCCCGATGTGCCGCATCACGCGCCACGCCTCGTCGTAGATCACCCAGCGTCGGCCGCCGTCCGGGTCGGCGAGTGCGGATTCCATCCAGGCGCTCGCGCACGTCATCGCCAGGACCAGGGCGGTGTCGTCGCCGGAGCCCCCGAGGCGGGAGAGGTCGATGGACAGCATCGGCGTGCTCGGGTCGAAGGCCACGGTCGAGGGCGCGTCGAACATCCCGCTCAAGTCACCGTGTACCAGTCGGCGCAGGGCGTGGGCGAGGTCCTGTGCGGCAGTCCCCATGTGACTGGCCTGGTCGTCCAGGGCCCGGTCGAGGCGCTCGGGTGAGCCGAGTGTGTGCGCGATCTCGCCGAGCAGCGGCACCGTGTCGTTGGCGTCAGCGTCGGCGACGACCAGGTCGAGCGCGAGGTCCAGGGCTGTGTGCTCCATCGGTAGGAGATCGCGCTTCAGTACCGTGCGCGCGAGCCCGGCCAGCAGCAGCAGACGGCGCTTACGGATCTCCGCGGACCAGTCGCTCTCGCTGACGGAAGCGGGCCGGGCTGGGGCATCCAGAGGATTGAGCCTGCCGGGCAGACCGGGGCCCAGCGCGATGGTGTAGCCCCCGAGGGCCTGAGAGACAGCCGTCCACTCGCCCTTCGGGTCGCACGGTACGTAGATCCGGTAGCCGTGGGCAATCGCCCTGGTAGCGATGGACTTGGCCAGCGCGGACTTTCCCATGCCGATGATCCCGGCCAGGACGGCGTTGGGGTTGGTGAAGCCCTCGATCCGGCCGCTGTTGTAGAGCGAGAACGGGTCGTAGCAGAAAGCGGCCTCCGCGTGGACGTCACGACCGATGAAGATGCCCTCCGCGCCCAGGCCGCCTTCGGCGAGGAAGGGGTAGGCGCCGGACACGGTGGCGGTGGTCATGCGGTGGCGGGGCAGCGTGAGCTTGCCGCCGCGCCCCGAGGAAGGCCCGGGGCGCCCGGACGGCGGGTAGATCGGCCTCAGCTCCGGGTCGAGGGCTGCCTCCTGGCGGGATTTGGGCGGGGCTCCGGCGAGGCGTGCCTGGCGGCGGGCGTCAGCGAAACCGGCGCGAGCGGCTCGCTGCTCGGCACGTGATGCCTTGCGGGGGACGAACAGATGGGAGGCGCTGGCACGGATCCTGGGCATGAACGTTTCTCCGGACGAAAAAGGGGTCAGTGGCGGATGAGGCCGGTGAACGGCGCGTGCAGGTCGGCCGGGGTGGTGCGGCGGCGGACCAGGTGCGCGGTGCGCTGATGGCGCTGGCAGATGGTCAGCTCCGGAGCGCCTTCCGGCAGACCGGTCTGGCACGCCTCGCGGTCGGGTACCTCGCCGGAGTCCGGCCGGGGCGCCGCGTGGTACGCGGCGTGGACGTGGTCGGCGGCCTGCCAGATCCGGGTGCGAGTCGCACGCAGCTGGTCGCCCTCGACCGGCACGAGCTGGCCGGTGCGGGAGCCGTGGGCGTCGAGCAGGCCGTGCAGTGAGACGAGGTGGGCGTGCAGGGCGTCCAGCTCGGCGCGGCTGGTGACCAGCGGACCGGCCGGGACGTTGAGTGTGCGGTGGAAATCGAGCGCGGCGGTGGCGAACGGCACGAAGTCCTGCGCGGTCGGGCTGGTGGTGCGGGACATGGGGACGCTCTTTCAAAAAAAGGGGAGAAAGGCCGGCATCAGGCGGCGAGGGCAAGCGGCATGGCGGTCGCGGTGAACGCTTCGGCCTGCTGCCAGGTGAGCGGCCGCAGATCGATCTGCGCGCCGACCGCTGCGGTTTCCACCACCGCGCAGGCCGGACGCAGCTCCTCCTCGGAGTCGGCCGAGACGGTCAGCAGACCAGTCAGGGCAACATCTGCGTGGCCCGCGATGAGCTGACGCTCACGCGACTTGATGTCCTGGTACTCGATCGAGTCCGCTTCGGAATCGACCTGACCGCGCCGTGCTCGCTCGGCGGCGTCCGCGATCACGCTGGCCTTCTTGCGCTGGACATCGCGCAGTGCGGCATCCAGTCCCTTCGGTTCGTACGAGAGGGACAGGGTCCGCCGGACCCCGGCGGTGAACAGGAGCTGATGCAGGAACCCGGCCGACGTCTCGATCCGGGGCCAGTTCTCCACCCAGTACGTGGCGTGAACAGCGGAGTCGGTCGCGATGTGGTCTGCCTTCTCGACGACCACGACGGGACCTGCAGCCTCGGGATCGGTCTCGGGCCGCCCGGAGGTGGACCAACGGTCCAGCTTGGCAAGGGCCTTCGGATCGTAGGCCGTGCGCACGACGGCCGCGATCTCGCGGGCGGTGAGCCATCCCGTGGGATTCAGCCCGGCGGTCCGTGCGGCCTGGTCCAGGGTGGAGGTCAGCTGGGCCAGAACACTGAAGGCACCGGTCAGTCCACCTCCGGCCTGGTTGATCAGGCGCCGCGCGGCCTTGGTGTCCAGAGCGATCGCGATGTACGCCTCGTGCGGGGCCGCGGCCGGGCCCGCGCTCTGGATCAGCTCGTCGTAGATCGCGCCGGCCACCGGGGCGTCGGGGGCACCGTGCTCTTCCCAGTAGCGGCGCAGCGCGTCGCCGGAGTCCGGCACGGTCCGCTCGATCACCTGGATCCGCGCGACCTGGCCGGCACGGGCCAGTGCGGCGAGTGCGCGCCCCCATCCGTTGACGTTGGCGTTCTGGGTGCCGGGGTCGAGCAGCGCGTAGGCGCGGGAGGACACCTTGACGACGGCGGTCAGCGTGCCGGTGTGGGGGTTGTGGACCGCGCCGTACCGGCGGTCGGGGGCGGTGACGACGCGCAGGCTGGCTGCCGTACCCGGAAGATGAAGGAGACCTTCGCGCGCAGGTCGCCGGGAGGGCCGGGTGAGCCAGATCAACTGGCCTTTCATCCGGCGCAGCGCGTACCGGGTCACGATCGGAGCCCAGTCGGCCAGGGACCGGCCCCGGTAGCGGACGAAGACGAGCAGGGCGATGGCGGCCCAGAGGGGGATGAGTTCGAGAGCGCCGACGATGCCGTGGGTGAGGATCACGGCGAGCAGGAGAAGGCCGGTGAGGCTGATGGCGATCAGCTGTGGGGCGGTCAGGCCGAGCAGAATGCCCCGCCTGCTGCGGTGCGGGAACTTCACGGTGGCCGTGGTGACGGCCTGGGGGTTTTCAGACATGGCGGTTCCAGACTGGGAGAGCGAGAGGGGCGGGGCACAGGGCTCGGCACTCTTCTGGAGGTCATGGCAGGAATCCGTTTCACGTGATCGCGCTTGCGGTGCCAGGGGGCGGGCTGCGGGGATACAGCCCGCCCCTTGGCGCGGTCGGTCGGTCAGGAACGAGACGGCGGCTGGCTGGGGAACTGCCAGCTCGCGGGCGTCGGGGCACCTGTTGCCGACGGACCCGTCGAGGGCGGCGGCGCCGCACCAACGTGGTTCATGCTGCTGCCCGGAGCCGGCGAGCCAGCGAGCTGACCAGAGCCGCTGCCGTCTCCCGGGGCGCCCCCTTCGGGGCCTCCCGCTTCGTCCTGGCTGGGGCGGGTAACGAGCGGCGGGATGCCGGGGCGCTGGATCAGCGCACGGCCCTTGTCGCCCGAGGCATGCGGGTCCTCGCCGTAGCGGAAGCTGGTCTGCGGCTTCGGCGGTCCCGCGTCGATGCCTTCCTTGCTCAGGTTGCCACCGGAAGGGCTGATGCCGGAGGCGACACCGTCGCTGTCCGCGCCAGGGACCTGGCCTGGCCCCTGCGGAGCAGGTGTGCCGGTGCCGGCCCTCATCGCCATGCTGCCCGCGGTCTTCGCCGCGCCCGCAGCGACCGCCATGCCCGCGACGCCAGTGCGATGGAGATCGTCGTGCCCACCGCCGTCGCTCGCCCAGTGGACGAACGTGTACGTCGCGTAGGGGCACAGGAGGACCAGGATCATCACGACGATGCCCGCCATCGCGTCCGACAGTGCGGCCATCCCGCCGTGGGAATCCGACTTGCCCATCGCCGAGACGCCGATCAGGAAGACGACGGTCATCAGGAGTTTCGAAACGACCAGGGTGGCGGTGGCCTCGATCCAGCCGCGCCGCCAGCGCTTGGCCACTTCCCAGCCGCCACCGGCTCCGGCGAACACCGCGAGCGCGACCAGGACCAGGACGCCGACCTTGCGGGCGACCATCACACCCCAGTACATGAACGCGCCGATCGCGAAGCCAAGGGCGACCAGGGAGGGGACGCCCCAGCCGAGGCCGTACATCGCCCCCAGTTCGCTGACCTTGATGACGCGGCGGATCGCGTCGTCCACCGAGGAGTTGGCTGCTTGGAACAGACCGTCACTCAGGGCGTCCACCACGGTGATGGCCACGGACGTGAAGGCCACGGCGCAGAAGGAGAACAGGACACCGGTCATGGTGCCGATGGCCGCTTGAGCCAGGGCTCGTTCGTCCCGTCGCCAGGCGGCGAAAATCAACTGGATGCAGAACGTACCGACGGTCAGAGCGAGCCCGATGGGCAGCAGCAGCTCGTAGTTGTCCCGAAACCACCCGGCATTGAGATCGATGGCCGTCGTCGAATCGACCGCCTTGGCGGCGAGATCGGCCGCGCTGGAGGCCAGCTCACCTGCCGACTTCGCGATCCAGGCCCCGATGCCGTCGGTGACAGCCCCGGCTGGATTGGACGCGAAGTCGACGGCGCCACAGACCTTGTCCATGAGCGGAAGGTCGCAGACTCCCATGGCGATACCTCCTTTCTGGGGTGAGGGTCAGGGCGCGACAGCCGGAAGGACACCGGCCAGCGCGCAGGAACGGGAGGGCCGGCACTGGACCGCGAGCGTGGCGATACGTTTCTCCGCGCCGCCCGCGGTCGAGCCCTTCCACGCGATCGACTGCTTGCCGGAGACCGTCACGGCATAGACGTACGTCTGTGTGATCGCCCCCGGATCCTCCTGGAGGGCCCGGGTGAAGGAATCCGGGAAGCGCCCGTCGTTCACCGTGGCGGTAGCGAACTGGCCATGGGAGGCCATCTCCTTCCACAGCACGGGCGACGGGATGAGCGCGTCGACCGAAGGGGCATCGGCGTGCTTCTTCTCGCTGGTCAGCCACCCGTGCAGGGCGGTCAGCAGCTCAGGCTGCGAGTAGGCCCGGGTGTCGTAGGACCACAACGCCGCCGCAGCTGCCTTCCCGAACTTGACCGGGTCGTGCGTCTTCGGGGGAACGGGAAGGGCCCCGTCGTGCCCGCTCGCTGGCAGGGAGGGGGAGGGCGAAGAAGCCGGAGCGGAAGGCAGAGCTGAACTCTTCTGCGGCACGGGCGGCTTGGAGGAGTTGCTTCCGCCTCGGGTGAGGTAGGCGGCCAGACCCGCGAGGGCGACGAGCACCACCAGAACAGCGGTGCCGAGCAGCGCCCGGCGGCGCACGCGAGATGCGCCGCCGGGGTTCGAAGAACGGGAAGCCATCAGTGGACCTGCGTCCCCAGCGTCGAGAAGAACGCGACCACACCGTTCGCGGCACCCAACAGGAGAGCCGCTCCGGCGCCGACCATCACGCCCTTCTTCCCGTTGGCTTCAGCCTGGTGGCCCCCCGAGTGGTGGCCCCATGCCCACACGCACGCGCTGACAGCGAGCGCGCCGACCACGGCGATGATCCCGAAGAGGTTGAGGGAGCCCATCACCTGCTTGAGAACGGAGAGACCCGGCAACCCACCCTCGTTCGGCTTGATCCCGGGGTCGTAGGCGAGCTGAACGACCTTGTCGGCCAAATACATGTGAACTCCAATTCGATTTACCGCACGCCAAAGCCCGAGAGAGCGGAGCGGCGATGCACGGAGAAGGGGGAGGGAGAAGCGCCGGTCAGACGACTCGGCGGGCCGCGAGAATCTGCGGCTTCCAGGACGCGAGGGTCGCGATACGGACCACGTCACCGGTGTGCGGGGCGTTGATGATCAGCCCATGGCCGATGAACATCCCCACGTGTTCGGGCCGTTCGGCCGCCCCCTCCGTGAAGAGAAGGTCACCCGGCCGCAGGGCGCCGACTGACACCGGCTTGCCCTCCTTGACCTGCGTGTACGTCGTCCGCGTGAGAGTGACCCCGGCGGCCTTGTACGCCTGCTGCATCAGGGAGGAGCAGTCGCACCGGCCCATGGGGTCGGGACCGTGCGAGTCGGTGCAGCGCCCGCCCCACTGATACGCGGTGTCGAGCTGGCCGAGGGCCCAGCGGATCGCTGTCCGGACCTTGGGCGGAGCGTCGGCCGGGACCTTGTATCCGGCCGGCACTGCGCCGGGCGGAATGGTCCCGAAGCCGGTTCCATCCCCATCCGTGGTGCAGCTGCCAGCGGCACTCGCTACAGGGTTGCCCGTGCTGCCCGAGCCGGATGACGAAGTACTCGGTGACGCGGTGCTGGTCTTCGACAGCAGAGGGGAGATCGCCTTCTGCAGTGCGGTGGCCAGGGGCTCCCATTTCGCATACGCCCCGGGAAATCCCGACTTCTGCACCGACTGGGCGGCCTGGGCGATGGACAGGGACTGCCAGCCCGGGACCTTCCCCAGCCCGTCGTAGAACTTGGTACTGGCATGCACCGGATCGAGGATCTCGTTCGCGGTGCCCCACCCCTGGGACGGGCGCTGCTGGAACAGTCCCAGCGAATCGCGGTCCCCGTAGGTCAGATTCCGCAGGCCGCTCTCCTGCAGGGCCGTTGCCAGGGCCACGATCTGGCCCCGGGCCGGAATCTTCATCGCGACGCCGGTGGCCTGAATGGTCTTGGTGTTTGGCACCTGATCGGCCGGGTCATCCAGGCCCGGAACGGAGACCGTTCCCTTGCCCTTGCCGCGCAGGATCGACTTCACCTGAGCGGCAACTGCCTTGGCGTCCACAGCCTGTGTACTGTCCGACGCGCAGGAGGCCGAAGCCCTCTCGGCGCCCAGCGCGAGGATCGGAACAGCCAACAGGAGGGACCCGGTGGCGCCGAGACCGACGACGGCTCCGGTGGTCTTCTTCATCGCGGCAACCGACCCGGACGGACCGCCAGAGCGAACAACGGCGTGGGGTCAGGGCGGGGACGCTTCAGGGCATGCTGCATCGCAGCGGCTCCTCGTGATTCGTAGGAGACGCGGTGCCAACTACTCGTGCAAAGCCGTCGGCACCGCGTCGATGTGAATCCGCCTCTCAGGACGGGCCCGGGTCAGAGGAGTTGGTAGCTCCAGGACGCCGGTCTCTGGTCATGCGCGGCAGCCGGCCGCGCTCGTAATCTCAGGCAGTGCACCGGGTCTCCTCACGGCATCGAACGGCACGGCAGGTGCCAACCACGGAAACGTACTTGGACGCGACGACATGCATCAGCACAGGTCAACGGGGGTGGAGCTAGGCCCCGCCTCGGTGACTTGGCGAGACAGTAGACCGGGAATCCGGCCGCACCAAACGACCGCCGGACGGGCCTCGGAGCACGCTGCGGGACCGTTAGGCCCGGCCGGGAATCGGGGCTAACGTCCGGCTCGACCTGCTCCGGTACGAGCATTGTTGACCGATCGTCCGGAGAGTTCCCAGTCCCGTCATGCCCTGAAAGAGGACCCACGCATGAGCTACACGCTGCACCGGGGCGATGCCCTCACCGTGCTGAAGACCCTTCCGGACGAGAGCATCGACGCCGTTGTCACCGATCCGCCGTACAACAGCGGCGGACGCACCAGCTCGGACCGAACCGGCCGATCAGCACGCGCCAAGTACGTCACCAGCAACAGCGCCCACGACCTCCAGAACTTCCCCGGAGAGAACCGCGACCAGCGCTCATACCGCAGCTGGCTCACCGCACTGCTCACCGAGGCGTACCGGACCGCCACCGAGCACTCCGTCGCCATCGTGTTCTCCGACTGGCGCCAGGAGCCGACCACATCCGATGCCCTGCAGATGGCGGGTTGGACGTGGAGCGGCACGATCCCGTGGATCAAGCCCGCCAGCCGCCCCCGCAAGGGCGGTTTCAAGCAGGCATCCGAGTTCATCACCTGGGGCGTCAAGGGCAGCCTCGACAAGGACCGGGACCTCTACCTCCCCGGCCACTTCATCGCCTCACAGCCCCGCAAGGACCGCGTTCACATCACCCAGAAGCCCGTCGAGATCATGCAGCAGCTCGTACGGATCTGCCGCGAGGGCGGCACCGTCCTCGATCCCTTCACCGGCAGCGGCTCCACAGGCGTCGCCGCGCTGCGCGAGGGCCGGAAGTTCGTAGGCGTCGAGCTGTCCTCGCACTACGCCGATGTCGCAGAGCGAAGGCTCCAGGCCGAACTGGCGCAGGACGATTTCGTCCTGGCCGGACCGGAGGCGTAAGCGTGAGACCGGCTAGGCCACAGCCGAAGGGTCGCAGACGAAAAAGGGCGGCTGGCGCATCGAGAAACGATGCCCCAGCCGCCCTTTTGTTGTGTCAGGCCGCCTCGAACGCGCGCCGGATCAGCGCTCCCGCCTTCTCCAGGTCATCTGGCGAGGCGATACGCACCTCCAGATCACCGGTCCCGAGGTGACCGATGCCGCGCATATCGCGGGAGAAGCCCTCCTCCAGCTCGACCGTCTCCGGGTCGACTCTGAGATACACCAGGATCACCTCGTGCTTTGCACGGAAGACCACGGAGGCCAGGTTCACCATCCGTCGATAGGCGATGTAGTGCCGCAGCGCAGCAACCTCCACCTCGCCCCACACGGTGAGAGCCTCGTCCAGCTCGGCGTACAGGTCCTGCAGACAAGCCGGAGCCGCGCCCGAGGTCACCCCGACACCTGGCCTCCTGCCCTGGCTTGCATCAGCCGTCAGTTGCCGCTGTCGACGCTGCCGTCGGGCCGGAGCGTGGCTCGGAGTCCCAGCTGCGGACTCGATCAACAACAAGCTGAGCAACCCGCCGTCGAAGACGCGGTAACGAACGAGGTCGATACGCTCACGGAGCCGGTGCACCGCGACCCGGTCATGGTGCGAGAAGCTGGCCGCGATGCAGACCATCCGCGGGTTCCGCCAGTCGATCGCCTCGGCTGCCTCGGCGCCCAGCGCTTCCTTGACCAGGGCCTCGAACTCGTGATGCGCCGAGTCCAGCCACGACAGGTAGGACACCGCCTGCGACATCACCCCGCTGTCGGAGCCCTTTTTGTACTCGATCACGACGGGGGCGTTGTTCTCGTCGAGTCCCAAGGTGTCGATACGACCTCGGTGCCACGGCCCGGTCGGGTACTCCGACGCCAGGAAGCGGATACCGAGCATCTCCTCCATGCCGGCTTCGACCCGGCGTTGAAGGTCAACCTCCAGCGTCACCGTTGAGCCCCGCAGCTCCACGTCTCGGTCGTCCTCGTCTCGTCGAAACACCTTGAGGTCTGTCATTTACGTCTCCCCGATATCGCGGCACCACAGAGAGACGAATCAACGAGCCGAACAGACTATTCCCCCGGACCCGATCCCGCAGCAGCATCAGTGTCCTTTGACAGTGAAGTTAAGTCCGGCCCGATGCGGATGCAGCGGGATCCTCCGTGAGGAGCTGAGCCCGGCCGTGGGCGGGCAAGGGTTACTTCACAGGAGGACTGGGCTCACCGTCATCGTGCTGAAGCGTCTCGATTCGTCGTCAGGCGACTCGGCTAGGTACTCCAGCTGTAGATCGTGATCTTCATGCTGGATAGCTACGCAGCAGCACCGGTCGGCGCGCACTCTGGTCCGGTAGCGTCCGGGACATGACAGCCAACCAGTTCTCAATCGCTACCGAGCGGGAGGCCCTCTGCGGCTTTCTCGACAAGCAGCGCGCCGATCTGCTTCGGAAGGTCGACGGAGTTTCTGACGCGGATGCCCGCATGGCTCCGACGGTGAGTTCGTTGTCCTTGATGGGCCTGCTCAAACACTCGGCCCTCTGGGAGCGCAGGTGGTTTCAGATCGTCGTTGCGGGACGGACACTTCTCGGCGAGTGGCCCGAAGCGGAGGTCCGGGACTGGAGGGACGAAGACTTCCGTGTCGACGAGCAGGACACGGTGAAGCACTGGACGGCCTTCTTCGAGGAGCAGGTGGCTATCTCACGGGAGATCGTCGCAGGCATGTCATTGGAGGCTCCGTGCAGTCGCCCCGACCTGGCGGACCGGAACGTGCGTTGGGTCCTGCTCCACATGATCGAGGAGACTGCCCGGCACGCCGGTCATGCGGACATCATTCGCGAGAGTCTCGACGGCAGCCGTGGTATATAACGCTCCGTCGCAAGCCGGACCTGGCAGGGGCCTGCTGACGAACATGTACGGCCACCGTTGATCATCGGTGTGTGAAGACTGAAGATCATGCGGTGGCCGCAGGTCACAGCGTAGACCCTGCTCGATGGCAAGAGGCGTTCGAATGCCTGATGGGGTGGATCGCGGGCCGGTTCAAGCGGGTCGAGCCCCGGCGCCGGGTCCGGGTCCGGCGATTGGTGCTCGGGCTCCTGTCGGACCTGCCGCGTAAGAACTGCTGGACGATCGCCGAGTGGGCCGGGGAGTCCACCCCGGATGCCATGCAGCACTTGCTCAGCCGCGCCAAATGGATCGCTGACGCTGTCCGCGACGACGTGCGCGGATACGTGGTGGAGCACCTGCATGACGAGCGGGCGGTGCTGGTAGTCGACGAGACCGGCGATGTGAAGAAGGGCATCGGCACGGTCGGCGTCCAGCGTCAGTACACCGGCACCGCGGGCAGAATCGAGAACGCCCAAGTTGCCGTCTACCTCGTCTACGCCGGTCAACGCGGGCACGCCGCAGTGGACCGGGAACTGTATGTTCCGCGTTCCTGGACCACCGACCCGGGCCGTTGCCGCGCCGCCGGACTCGGTGAGGAGACCGCCTTCGCCACCAAACCCGAGCTGGCCGCGTGCATGGTCACCCGGTTCCTGGACGCCGGCCACCGGGCCGCTTGGGTGGCGGGCGACGAGGTCTACGGCGGCAACCCCAAGCTGCGAAGCGCGCTGGAGGAACACGGCACGCGCTACGTCCTCGCGGTGGCCTGCTCGCACGAAGCCACCACCAGCGCGGGGAAGTTCCGCGCGGACACCCTGGCCAAGAAGGTACCCAAACGAGCCTGGCAGAAGCTCTCCGCCGGAACCGGGGCCAAGGGCCACCGCTTCTACGACTGGGCCGTCATCGACCTCGCCAACCCCGAGACCGGCAACCGTCAACTGCTGATCCGACGCAACCGCAGCACCAGCGAACTGGCCTACTACCGCTGCTACTCGCCCGCCCGAGTGCCTCTGACCGAGCTGGTTCGCGTCGCTGGATCAAGATGGCGAGTGGAGGATTTCTTCCAGTCCGGAAAGGGCCTGGCCGGACTGGACGAGCACCAGGTCCGCCGCTACGCGTCCTGGTCGCTGGGTCACTCTCGCCATGCTTGCGCATGCCTTCCTCACTGTCGTTCGCGCAGAAGAACACATCCGCCAGCCTGCACCGGACGGCCTCACGCCGCTCACCTGCAATGAGATCCAGCACCTGTTCATCACCCTCGTCGCCCAGCCCGTCCACACCGCCGCCTACCGACTCTGTTGGTCCATCTGGCGACGCCTCCACCAGGCCCGATCCCACACAAGCCACTACCAGCGACAAGCCACCCAGACATGAAGATCACGATCTACAGCTGGAGTATTAGATGGCTCTAATGGCTCCAATTTGCTCTTATATGTCTTACCGGGGTGCAGTCAGCGATGATCTCGTTTGGCGACGAGGCGCACCGCGAGGCGGCAGCGCCGTCCCGGCTTTTTTGTCAGGCCAAGCCCCGCCGAACCCCGCCGCTCGTGTTCTGCCAGGGCTGCCGACCGCCATGGATGCCTGGCGGCGGCATCGGCTCCGGTGACGGGCGCCGCCGGGCACCAGACAGGGTCGCAGCTGCTACTGACAACCGAGGCTTCGGCTGGCGAGGGAACCCTGAGGTATCTCAATGGTTGATCGGGGACGCAGCCTGCAGTACGGCGGCCGCGTGGGCATTCCACTCGCGGAGGGTGTCCGTGGAGGGGATAGCGTCTGGAACGAGGACGTAGTCGCGTCGGTGGAGGACCGTCTTCGTGTCCGTCTCGCTGGGGCACTTCCGGCGGGCGGGCTCGTTCCGCTCCGGGGCTCGATCTGTACTCACGAGCCGATAGATCTGATCAGCCAGGCCAAGGAACTGGTGGTACAAGTTGCTGCGCTCTTCTGCCTTCCCCATGCCTTCCCTCACATTTACGTCGCGTCGTGCACACATTATCCACACGCGCGTTCGGGGTCTCCAGTGGCTGGCGCTCGACAGCCCGAAAGGGCGCGTCGTAAGGGCGCCGCCTCCGAGCGGCCTGGTGCTGGCTTGTTTGAGGTCCTGCCTCTCTGCGGAACCGTTCAGGCCGTGGGGTCGTTGACCTGGGCGTGGGTGGGTATACTTGTGCGCTCCCCGGCGATGAACGGATGGGCCAACGGCCGAGCTCGTGACGGAGCTTGGCGGGCAGTCCAGCACCCCATCGCCGGGGCCGTGCACCGAGCCGGCCACCAGATCGCCGGTCATCCGCACGGTATCGAGTCAGGCCCGATGGCTTTATGCCTTCGTCGTCAACCCGCTGCGCAGCATGAACCGGCGGCTCGCAAGGCATTGAGCCCGGTTCGCTAAGTTCCCGTCCTGTGGACGACGCAGACAACGCGGTAATGGTGGCCAAGGCACTGGCCAAGCCACGGTTCAAGGTGGACAACGCAGGATGGGTTTCGCTGCAGGGGACAGCGGAGTGGTGGAGAAGCCAGATCGACTCCGATGACTGGCCCGCCATCGCAGAGCAGATGGCGCAGGAGGGTGAAGACGCCATACAGACCGGCCTCTGCCGTGTCATCGGCGTGACCACAGGCAGGCCGTGCAGAGTCGACACGCGTGATGAGCCGTGCCCTCACCACGGCCCCGGCAACGAAACTAACCGCTGTGGAGCGCCTACAGCCAGCAACAAGTTGTGCCGGTGGAACCTCGCCGTGAGGGGGGCATGTCCAAGCCACCCTGACACGTACGAGCGAATCCTTGAGGAAGAACGAGCTCGAAAAGCGGAACTGCGGAGGCGTCAGGAAGCTGCACAGGCGGAATTCGCGCGGCGCAGCGCGGAACGCAACAGAGCGGCAGAACTTCTGCCCTGCCGTTACTGCGCCGCCGAACCAGGATCGTCCTGTGTCAGCCCCAGCACAGGGTTACCGGCCGGAAAGACCCACACCCCTCGCTATCAGCTTGTCGACCACACCCGCCTGGCAGCGATCCCCTGCCAATCGTGGGGTGCTGCGGCGGGTGATCTCTGCCAGACATTAACTGGGAGGCAAGCCATCGAAGCCCACGCGCCACGGCGCCACCCCGATTGACACCTGTCAACCAGCGCCCCGTCCGCGCCGGGCGGGTCCGGCTGCGTACCTGGCGGGGCGAGGGGTGCAGATCTTCCGGGAGAAGTGGGCTGGGTTGACGCGGCTCATCGGCCAGATTGACCGGCCGGTGGTTCTGGCAGCGCGGGGGCCGTGCAGCCGTGCCGGTCGGCGGAGCGGGTTATGAAGCTGCGCAGGCCATAACGCGGAAGGGCCGGGCCCAGTGGGTCCGGCCCTTGCCTTGTTTGTGCGAGGTGAGCCAACACGCCCGCACGGGATCCCTGTTCGCAGTGGTTGGAGCCAGCAGCAGTCAGGGCAGCGACCGCAGCGCGGTGCTGGCCGGATCGTCGCAGTACAGGAGTGGAAGCGGCAAGCGAAGTGTGCCAAGAATGGGTGAATCTCCTGCCGCGCCCGTTGGAAGGGAGAACTCGGTGTACCGCCTCTCCCTATTTACCTGGTCGATCACCTCGTCATGTCACGCAAGCGTGCACCTATGGCCAATGGATATGGGGGTACTTGCCAAGTGAGGCCCTCCCCAACGCGCGTGACAGATATGAATTAACTATGAGCGAGTGGCATGTGAGCCTTTCGATCACTGGCACGATTCTGTTCACCGCAGCACGGCGGAGCCAACCGCCGGCGGTAACGGTTGGAGCCGGCGTTCCTTCACGCCACAACGGCGTGACCTCAGAAAGGGTCCCTCACTCATGCCATCTCCCTATCCCGTAGAGACGTGCACCGCCAGCCTCCGGCCCCGACTCGGCTCAGGAGAAAGCGCCGTGATCATCGTGATCATCGTGGTGGCGGTACTCATGACTCTCCATGGCGTCCCCAGGCAGGAGACGGGGGCCGTACTCGGCGGCGCCAGCCTGCTCGGCTTGCTGCTGATCCGCAACGCCCAGGCCAGCCCGCGCGCCACGGTGCTGATCCGGCGTTTGGGGCGCGCCCTATTGACTCCCGCGCTGGGGTAACGACGCCGTGCCAGGCAAACGTGGGCGGCCAATGGCGCCGATCGACGACCCGAACGACAGCGTGGGTCGTCTGGCTTGTGAATTACGTGAGGGCCGTTCCCGGCGGGGCCTGACGCGCTGGGAACTGGCTGCGGAGATCAACCGGTCGGTGACGACGATCCAGCGTGCCGAAGCGGGCGAGGTGAGGCCAACCCTCATGGTGGCCCGGGACATGGCGGCTGCGTGCGATACCGACCTCAACGAGATCGAGAACCTCTGGAAGAAGGCGGGCCGGCCAGGAAGAGGCCACCGTCTGACTGATGCCCCCCGTCTGAAGCTCGTCCGTACCTCGGCTGATCTGGCCGCGGCGCTCAGGCGGGTCTGGGAGGAGAACGGCGAGCCGTCATCCCGGCAGATGGAAGAGCGAGCGGAGGACCGAGCCAAGGATTACGGGACTCTCTCCCGTATGTCGGCGTGGCGGATCCGGGAGCGAAAGCAGCCAGTCACCTCAGTGCACCAAATGCATGCCTACCTGATCGCATGCCAGGAACCGGAGAGTTCCTTCGTGGCCTGGGCCTCGGCGTGGCACCGAGCTAAACGCGCAGAACGCTCGTTGCCCAAGCAGGCACCGGCCCCCGCTTCCAGGCATCCACGGCGCCGGGTGACGCCGGCAGAGGCCGTGGCCTTCATGCTGCAGTCGGGCCTCAAGCCCCTCGACCCCTACCCCGGGAACCACACGCCGTGGACAGCCGAGTGCACAACCTGCAGGTCCATCAGCCGGGTCCGCTACTCCAAGGTGAAGGCAGGATTCGGCTGCCGCATCTGTCTGCAAAGCCGTGTCCCCGCGGGACAGGGAAATGGCCAGTCGACCCGGGCTCCCGGCCATCCGAAAGGTCCAGAGCGGGGTGCAGCCAGTGCCGCCGGGCACATCACGCGGTTGGAGGGCGTTCCGGTGCTCTGGAGCTGAAGAGCAAAGGCGCCGTTAGACGACAAGTCCGGCCGTACGGAGCGCGCCCTTTTCAACGCACCTGCACAGGAGGGCCATCAGCGTCCCCCGGCCCCAGCCTCACCGCGCGCTGTCAGCCTCCAGCCCGCCGGTCAGACGCTGCTCCTGGCTGGTGGTGTCGAGTGCGCGGTTGTGGGCGGCGCCGATGTCGGCGTGCGTGGCGTGTCCGCACTGCGTGCACTCAAAGGCGGAACGCGTGCGCCGGGTTCTCTGAGGCGAACCACTCAGCTGAGGAAGTCTGTAGCTGCGAGCCGCACGCAGGAGGCTGAACGGGTGTTTCACCTGATGAAACTACGTTTTGCGATAGCTTATCACCCAAAAAACCGACATGGATCGGCCATGGGAGCTTTTGTCCGTTTCCGAGGGATGCTGGAAATGTGGCACGCTCGCGAAGCTCCGAAGTCCGGACAATAGCTGACGCATCGCCGACTGCAGTCAGGCCTCGACTAGTTGGTCTCGCGGATGCGCGTATATTGCATGTGCTTTACTTCAGTGAACCAAGGCTATTACCTCGGCTTCACCTCCCCTTCACGCTTCTCCCTTGGATAGGAATCATGGCGATACCTCCTGCCCGGAAGGCCCTGCTCGGCGCGCTTACGGCGCTCCTGGTCATGGGTGCCGGCGCTACCGCACTCGCCGTCCCGCGGGCCTCATCCGCCGCCTCCGCCTCCGCCTCCGCAGTCGACATGCCCACCACTGTCGAGGACTTCACCCACCCAGGCGCTGCAAGGCTGAAGGAGACTCGGGGGATCACGCTCAAGCGAGGCGACGGACACCTCTGGCTCACCGATGCCACTGCCCTGGGTGACTGCCAGGATGCTTCGAACGTCGCGGTCGAGGCGCGCAACGGCGTCTTTTGCTTCAAGACCAACGCCAAGTCCGGCTACCTGACGCTCGAGTTGCCCGATACCTTCAGCCTGTGGACCCAGGACCACCCCGTGAAGGCCACCCTGAGCGCCGACGGTAGGAACACCGTGGTCAACGCTCCCGCCAATGACCTGACACCAGTCGGAGAGGGCGCCGGAGCGGCACGCTCGGTCCTCGTCGAGATCCGTATCACCGGCTGACCCCAGCCCACCTGCACCACCTTGCGCCTGCTCTACCGCACGCCCCAGCGAAGCCCTCCTGTTGCAGTTGCCCTCATGCAGCTTCTCCGTCGGCTCTAACTGCACCCCGTTTACTGGCTACTAAGCCGGTCACGGCCGCGTCGATGCACCAAGCGTCCGCCGCCATTCCCCCTCGTTCACCGTTTCACTCAAGGAATCCTCTGTGCGCTCTCTGTGTTCACGGGGCATCGCGATAGGCACGACCGCGCTGCTCACTGGTGTCTCCACGGGGCTGCTTGTCATGCCGGCTCATGCTCTGACCGGCCCGGCTGCAGCCGATGGCACCTATGCCTTCACCGCCAAGATCGACATCGGCGACCTCGACCGTTCGTGCTCGGGTGCGCTCGTAGCCGCCCAGTGGGTTGCCACGAGCGCCAGCTGTTTCGCCGCCGACCCCGCCCACCCGGAGGCGCTCAAGGCCGGCAAGCCGTCCAAGACGACGAAGGCAACCATCGGCCGCACGAACCTGGCCAGCACCACCGGCACGGTTCAGTCCGTCGTTGAGCTGGTCCCCTACGAGGGACGTGATCTGGTCCTGGCTCGTCTGGCCCGTCCCGTGACCAACGTCTCGCCGGTCACGGTGGCGACCACAGCTCCCGCCTCCGGGGAGAGCCTGAAGGCGGCTGGCTTCGGCCGCACAAAGACCGAATGGGTCACCGACAAGCTGCACACCGGTACCTTCACGGCGGGAACCGCGACCGACAACACGGTCGATCTCGCTGCCGCGGACGGTTCGACGATCTGCGCCGGCGACACAGGCGGCCCGCTGCTGCGGGAGGCGGGAGGCAAAGTCGAACTGATCGGCGTCAACAGCCTCTCTTGGCAGGGCGGTTGCTTCGGTAACACTGAAGAGACCCGCACCGACGCGGTGGCAGCCAGGATCGACACCGTCGCTGACTGGGTCAACACCACCGTCAATGCAGCGAGCGTGACCGACTTCAACTGCGACGGCGATCGCGATGTCGCCATCGCCGACCCCGACGCCACCGTCGGCGGAGCGACCAAGGCCGGCCGGGTCCAGGTCGTCTATGGCGGCGGAGCGGCGCCTGTCGAG
The DNA here is from genome assembly GCF_041438865.1 of Streptomyces sp. NBC_01471. Lineage (NCBI taxonomy): Bacteria > Bacillati > Actinomycetota > Actinomycetes > Kitasatosporales > Streptomycetaceae > Streptomyces > Streptomyces sp. NBC_01471. Next base: position 1,282,044 of record NZ_CP109450.1, on the reverse strand, counting down.
GTGTCGCAGGGCCTGGCGTCCGTTCCCGGCACTGCGGAGAAGAACGACCACTTCGGTGCAGCCCTGGCCACCTACGACGCCAACCTCGACGGCTGCACTGACCTGGTGGTCGGCGTCCCCGGTGAAGCCGTCGGCACCGAGACCGGCGCCGGCGGAGTCCATATCATCTACGGCTCCCCCCTGGGCCTCGCCCAGGGCACCAAGACCCTCAACTTCACCCAGGGCTCCGGCACCGGTGCCCTGGCCTCAACCTCGTCCGAGGCGGGCGACGCCATGGGCGAAGCCCTGGCTGCCGGTACGACCACGACAGGCGAGCCCTATCTCGCCATCGGCGTGCCGGGAGAGGACGACACCTCGGGCAACACCGACGCCGGCGCCGTGTTCTACCTCCGCGGATCCAGCACCGTCCTGATCAACCAGAGCAAGGACGGCGTTCCCGGCGTAGTGGAGAAAGACGACCGCTTCGGCGCCTCCCTCGCCGGCTCCCCGCAGCACCTCGCCATCGGAGCACCGGGCGAAGCCATCGGCACCCTCGCCAAGGCCGGCGGTGTCAGCATCTTCACCCACACTCTGAACAGCGCCAAGATCCCCACGCCCATCGCGGGCATGGACCAGAACCTGGACACCGTCGAAGGCGGCGCCGAGGCCGGCGACCAGTTCGGCGCCTCGATCGCGCTCGTTCCCTACCGGGCCTCGGCTACTTCCACCGGCAGCGAGTCGATCCTGGCGATCGGGTCCCCGGGCGAGGACAGCACCACCATGGCTGACGCCGGTCGCGTCGACACCTTCAAGCTCACCGCCAACGCCTTCACCCAGATCAACGGCTTCCACCAGGACACCGCAGGTGTCTCCGGCGAGATGGAAGGCGGCGACCAGTTCGGCGCTACCCTCTCCGCCGTCGCCACCGAGCCGGGAGAGATCAGCACGGCCGCCAATCTCTTCCTCGCCGTCGGCGTACCGGGCGAGGACACCGGCACCAACGCTGACACTGGCACCACCTACACCTTCGGCCTGCTGGGCGCCCCCGGAGACTCCGACCAGTCCATCTACCCCGGCAAGTTCGGAGTGCCCGGCACTCCGACCGCCGGCGAGAAGGTCGGCAATTCCCTCACAGCTACGCCCGGTCACCTCTACCTCGGCATCCCCGACGGCCCCTCCGCCTACGGCAGCGCCTACGCCGTCCCGTGGGCTGTCATCGCCGGCGGCACCGACGACGCGGTGACCTCCTACATCCCCGGACAGAACGGCCTGCCGGGCACCGGATCCCGCTTCGGCGCAGCACTGCACTAACAACTACACACGGCATACATCTCACGGCTCATCCGGGGCGTCCCCTCAGGGGCGTCCCGGCCTCAGCGGGCCGTCGGCCCGGCGCCTTCCCGCAGCAACCCCTGACTCGAAAGGCACGGATCGTGCGCCGCATCGTCCTGCCCGTGGCCGCCACACTGCTGACTCTCCTCAGCACCACCGCCCACGCAGCTCCTCAGCCCAGCACCCATCCAACCAACACCGCCACCCCGTCGCCGGCCAGCTCCAGGAGTTCCACCGCATCTCCGTCCGCTGGGGTGCGCCCGACTCCATCCAGCCCGGCGCCATCGACGGCTGCTTCTTCGTCAGCATCGTCCAGCCCTGCTGCCTCCACTGCGATGGAGACACCGGAAGGCCGGCCCAACTCCAGCCGCCCGCAGACGCGCGCCGCTGCTCCACTGCAGATGAAGACCGGTATCGCTTACGGCAGCCACAAGCGCCAGAGTCTGGACGCCTACTGGGCTGTCTCCACTGCGCCGAAGCCTGTGCTGGTGATCATCCACGGCGGTTACTGGTACCAGGACTCCGACTGGTCCAACTGGACCGACGACTTCGCGGCCGAAGGCTTCCAGGTGTTCGCCATCAAATACCGGATGAACTTCGAAGCCGCCTGGCCCGCTCAGCGCGACGACGTTGCCTCCTCCATAGCCTGGATACGTGCCCACGCTGCCGAGTACGACGCGGACCCCGACAACGTCTCCGTGATCGGCGCCTCCGCTGGCGGTCAGATGGCCACTGACGCTGCCACCCACGGCACCAACGCCCTAAAACTCCGCGGTGTCGTCGCCCTCTCCCCGGTTGCTTCCCCTTACCGTGCCTGGGGCGACGGCAATACCAGCACCAACGCCAAGGACCGCAAACTCCGCGATAACGCCGCCATCCTCGCCGGTTGCTACCCCGATTCCGGCGACAACACCACGGACCTGCGCAACAGCGGCTGCTGGGACACGTGGAAGAGCATGGTCTCCAAGAACTGGGTCAACCGCGGCGACGCACCGATGCTGCTGATGCACTCCGAGGACGATTTCGTGCCCGCCATCCACTCCACCGACCTGGAGACCACGGCCGAGGCCAAGGGTGTTCCCGACGCGGACGTCGAAACCCAGATTGTGCCGGACTCTTCCGCTCACGGTGGCGCCCTGCTCAGCGAACCCGGTGTTTACGACTCCGTCGTCACCTGGCTCAAGGCACGCACCGCCTGAGTGCCCATCTCTCCCCGGGCCGCCGCCAGCCACTCGATGGCCCGGACAGCCCATCCCGTTCCTGCCCAGGAGAGGTCACCATGGGGCGTCATGCCCGCCGCAAGTCCCACCCCAGCGTCCCGCAGCGGCTACTGCTAGCTGCAGGTCTGGCAGCGCTCGGAGCTTCCGCCGTCAGCACCGCCCACGCCGACGAACCCGCAGCCACCCACCGGACCGACCTGCTGGGAGACAGCAACGACGACCTCGTCGCGGGTCTACCGAAGGCCGCCTCCATGGCCGGGGCCGTCACCGTCGTACCCGGCAGCGCTGCCGGCCTTGCTGCTGCCTCGGCGCTCACTGTCTCCCAGAACTCCGGCAGCATCGCAGGCAGCTCCGAGTCAGGTGACGCCTTCGGCACCGACATGGCCGCTGGCGACACCAACGGTGACGGCCACACCGACCTCATAGTCGGCGCCCCCGGCGAGGACGACATCAGTGGTCACGCCGACCGCGGCTCAGTCACCATCCTCGACGGCGCCAGTCACCTCACCACCGGCACCTCCTTCACCACCAGCGCCGCCGACCGCACCGCCACCTCAGCACGACTGGGCACCGCCGTCGCCGCAGGCGACTTCAACCACGACGGCAAGGACGACGTCATCGCTGCCGGCCTCGGCTCCAAGAGTGCCCCGGGTGGCTGGATCACCTGGCGCAACAGCGCCACGGATGACCTCACCACACAGCAGCTCACCTACGCCGCACTCACGTATGTAGACCTCACCACTGGCGATTTCAACGGTGACGGTTACACCGACGCCGCCGCCACCACGGTCGACATCAACGGCCGCGCCACCGTATACGAGTACCAGAGCACAGGAACAGCAGGCCTCAAGCACAGCACGGCCGTTCAGATGAACGGTGGCCGCAGCATCGATTCCGGCGACATCAACGGCGACGGACGCGACGACATCATCGTGGGCCAGCCCGTCGCCGCAGAGACAGCCTCCACCGGATATCACGGCTACACGGGAGGCCAGATCACCATCAAATATGGCCAGGAATACGGTCTGTGGTACGGCGGCCACACCACCACCATCAATCAGGACACTCCCGAGATACCCGGAGCCGCCGAAGCCGGCGACGCCATGGGCACCTCTGTCACCCTCACTGACCTGAACAACGACGGACATCCCGACATCCTCACAGGTCTGCCCGGCGAAGACCTGACCACCCACCAAAACGCTGGTAGCGCCCTGGCCATCAACATCATCACCAACGGCGACCAGACCACCGTCACCAGCGCCACCGCCTACAACCAAGGCACCAGCCCCATCACCGGCGCACCCGAATCTGCCGACCGGTTTGGATCCGCCGTCACCGGCGGCCACTACTTGCCAAACGGAAACGGCCTTGTCATCGGAGCCGCCGGCGAAAACAACAACGACGGAACCCTCGTCACCGTCACCCCCGCCGGAACCTCGACCGCCCTCGGGCGAACCTCACTCGATACGCCGATCAATGCATTCCTCGGTGACCACATCAAGTAGATGATCCTGGCCGTTGCGACCCGATTCCGAGCCGACCTCACACCGGCTCTCAGCCGTCCGTCCTGCCCGGGTGCCCGACCGTCATCACTGGCCACCCACCGGGATCTCCTTGACAGGTCGTATCGCCAAAGGCCCCTACATGGGAATCAAATCCCGAGTGGCGAGGACCCGGCTGGCGCAATATTAAGCCGCTAATAGCGCAATCCTGCTATCACTGCAAGGTCCAATAAGGGCGTAAGTTTCATTGCGCTCCTTGAGTGTAATTCATCACCCAATAGCTGCTATTGACTGAAGGGCGATAAAGTGAAAGAAAATTCTCTTCACAGGCGCAGAGGGCGAATTCGGAGTCGGTATCGATCAGGGCTCGGAATTCGGGCTACTTTTACGACTTTGCTGTCCAGCACATTGGCGGCCGGACTGCTCGCTGTAACGCCCGCTACCGCTGCTGAGGACCCTTATGCCCCGGCCTTCCGCAGTCAGGTCGTAGAGATCTGGGAAGCTGGTGGCACTGGCATCAAAGAGGCAGCCGAGCAGGCTCTGCTTGGTTCGGATGAGGACATCAAGCAGTTCCTCACCGATATGACCACCATTCAGGAGATCGACGACCGGGTGGACGTCTCGCGGGTCGTTAACGCGGGTGGCCCGGCGGTGCGAGAGGCCGCAAAACAGGCTCTGGCCGGCACACCGGCCGACGTCGAGGCCTTCTTGGACGAAGGCTGGAGGGCCCCGCACGAGCAGGATCTTCGAGTAGAGGCCACCAAGGTCGTTAACTTCGGCGGCCCCGGAGTGCAAGACGCGGGTAAGACAGCATTGGGAGGCACACCCGAAGATCTCAAGCAATTCCTTGAGGTCGACCAGTTTAAGGCTCAGGAGACCGACGACCGAGTCGAGGCCACCAAGCTCTACAACACCGGCGGCGCGAACGTGAAGGCCGCCGCCAAGCTCGCCCTGCAGGGAACCGCAGACGACATCGTCGAGTTCCTAGAGGTCGGTCAGTTCGTCGCGCGCAACCGTGACCAGGAATATTCCTCGATCGCGCAGTTGACCGAGCAGGCCGAGAAAGCAGGCAAGCAGGCCGAGGCTGCCACCGACAAGGCCCAGGAGGCGTCCGCGAAAGCAATCGCTGCAGCGGCGCTCGCCCAAGAGGCCGCAGAGAAGGCGGCTGAGGAGACCGCGGCAGCGAAGAACGACGCCAACCGAGCGTCAGTCAAGGCCAACCAAGCCGCCGACGCGGCGCGCGCGGCAGCCACAGCCTCGCAACAGGCGATCGGTGCGGCGAACGAGGCCAATAGATCAGCCCGCCGGGCATCGCTGGCCGCTGCGCAGACCGCGAGCGCGGCAGCCGCGGCAGCCGAGGCCGCGGGCCGAGCCTCGAACGCGGCGTACGCCGCCAGCAAGGACAAGGACAAGGCGCAGGCCGCCCGGGATCGGGCTGCCGAGGCGCGCAAGGCCGGCGAGCTCGCCAAGAGGTCGGCCAAGGCTGCTGAACAAGCCGGCAAAGCCTCCCTGGCTGCCGCGGACGCAGCCGCTGCCTCCCGCAGCGCGACCGGCAACGCAAACAAAGCGGCCGACGCCGCTGACCAGGCGGCCGGTTACGCGGAAGCTGCAGGGGGCTCCGCAGGCGAAGCGCGGGCCGCAGCAGCTGAGACCCGCCGACACGCTGCCGAGGCGAACCGCGCCGCCAACGCGGCCGAGGCACTGGCCCGCAAGTCGGCAGCGGCCGCCAACGAGGCACGAGACGCAGCCAATTCGGCCGCCACACACGCCAACAATGCCGCGGACGCTGCAGACGAGGCAGCCAAACATGCCGGGGAGGCGGCCGACCAGGCAGCGGAGTCAGCCAAGCAGGCCGCTGCCGCCAAGGCTGCCGCCGACACCGCAACCAAGGCGGTCGCCACCGCGCAGAAGACCTTCGACATCGCACGGGAGACAGAGACCGAGGAACTCAACACCCGTACCAACGCCGGTGTTGAGGCTGCTTTGACGCAAAAGGCAACAGCCGACACCTTCACCATCGACGTCTCCCAGACGGTCGTCGAGGGCCAGTCCATCGTGGACGACACCAAGTCTCTGGCCACCGAAGTGGACAAGCCCGGCGCAGACCAGGCAGCGATCGCCACCAAGGGACGCGCGGTGGCCTTGCGCGCCCTGAAATACTTTGGATCTTGGCGCAAGGACGCCGCCGCCCAAGCACTGTCTGGCACCGACGCTGACGTGATCACGTACCTGAAGACCGGCTGGGACAAAGCGGTCGCGGATGAGACCCGTCAGCAAGTCGCCGACCTGGCTTCGGACAGCCCTTACGATGCCGTACGGACTGCTGCGACCGATGCGATCAAGGGAACCGACGCAGAAATACTCGACTTCTACACCACCGGCCAGCACGAGGCCGCCAATGCCGACTACCGGATCGCGGTCACCAAGCTTGCCAACGACGGCGGCCCGGGTGTCAAAGAGGACGCCAAGAAAGCTCTGGAGGACGGCAGCACCCACGCGCTGCTCAGCTTTCTGAACAAGGGGCAGTACACCGCCCAGCAGGCTGACGAGCGGGTGGCCACCACCGCGCTCTTCAACGACGGTGGCCCTGAAGTCAAGTCTGCCGCCAAGATCGCCCTGGCCGGCCCCGCCGACGAGGTGCACAATTTCGTCCAGGCGGGCCAGTACATGGCCGACCGCAAGGACCAGCTCGCGAACAACCACATCGCCCAGGTCGAACGGCTTATTGCCGAGGGTCGGGAGATCGCGGCCACGGCCCGGAAGAACAGCGCGCTTGCTGCGCAAGCCGCAGCCGAAGCCAAGGGCGCTGCAGCAGATGCTGAGAAGGCCAAAAACGATGCTGCGCAGAGCGCCAAGGACGCCGAAGGCTATGCCGCCGACGCAGACAAGGCTGCCGACCGGGCCGAGACCAGCGCCAAGCAGGCCAAGACGTCCGCGACCACCGCACGCGACGCCGCCAACCGCGCCAACCAGGCATCCTCGGCAGCCGAAGAATCCGCCGCCGACGCAGAATTCTCAGCGGACTACGCACGCGCCTCCGCGACGTCTGCTGAGCAGGCATCTGACGACGCACGCCAGTCGGCCTTGGATGCGGGAAAGAGTTCCACGGAGGCCGCTGAACTCGCTAAGGCCGCGTGGAAAGACGTGGTCACAAAACGCGAATCGGAACTTGCTGAAGAACGCCGACAGGCCGCAGAAGCTCGCAAAAAGCAGCGGGAGGCAGAGAAAAAGCCCAAGTGCTACATCCCGGTGAACCGGGACAGCCTCCCACCCTGTGCCATGGCAGGGCAAGAACTAGTGTTTCCCACGATCGACCCTGTCATGAAGGAAGTTGCCTGGGAAGTCCTTGGCCTGAACGATGCCAAGGATTGCATCGAGAATCCCAGCCTCGGCAAGTGTGCTCTCGCGGTCATGTCGTTCCTGCCAGTCGGAAAACTTAAGCTCCTCAAAAAAAGCGGCGACGCCATCGAGGAAATCGCCGACGGTTCACGTGCGGCTAAAGCAATCAAGTGTGCCACGTGCTTCCTTGCGGGCACCAAAGTGCTGATGGCGGACCGAAGCCACAAGGCTATCGAGGCTGTGGGCGTCGGCGACCACGTGGTCGCGACCGACCCCCGGACCGGAAAAACGCAAGCTCGCACTGTCGAAGATCTCATCATCACCGGCCTCGACACTTCGTTCAATGAACTCTCCATCGGCACCTCTCGCGGCACGGAGCACCTCACGGCGACGCATGAGCATCCATTCTGGTCCCCCTCTGAGGGGGAATGGATCAAGGCCGGCAGCCTGCACTCCGGAATGACGCTGCGTACTGTCGACGGGAGCACCGCCACCATCAAGGGGAATCGGGGCTTCACGCAACATGCTCGCACGTACAATCTGACCGTAGATGGCCTGCACACTTACTACGTGTTCGCAGGCAACACGCCTGTCCTGGTTCACAACGACATCTGCGGAGTACGCGTGTCTCCCGTCGCCTCGGACTGGGCCACGAAGGGAGCACATCTACACGTGGGAGCCGACGAAGTTCATGTCTACAGTCATGAGGGAGCACTCGGCGCCAAGGGAATCCGGCTCAGCACGGGGATGGCATCGGACAAGAGCGTTCAGAAAGTCCTGGACACGCTCAAGAGCAGCCCTGAGCTAAGAAAAGATCTAATCCAGAAGGCACGGGCGGCACAGGAGCACATGAACACACACAACTGGGGAAACAACAAGAACCGCGCTGCCGAGCTCCAGTTTTTGATCAAAGCATTGGAGAAGTTGGGATGAAGGGCGCAGAATTCATTGCTCGTGCAATCTATACTGGCTCGCTTTTCGGTTCCAGAGTTGGCGGCGAGCTTGACGGACTCGCTCCCGTCGTTCCGCTGCCATACGTAGACGACGTCACCGGGCGTCGAAATTCCAGGGTCCTCCGACGTGACTACGGCCTGTTCGAAGTGACGTGCGTCGACGAACCGGACTGGGCATGCCAAGCATTTTCTCTGGAAGTTCACAGACTTCGCCATTTGTCCGACCTGAGAGAAAAAATTCGAGAGCGGCTAGGCATTCTGTTCGAGCCGTTCACGAACTGGTCGGATGTGCAGAGGGAGCATGAGCGTATCCCCGGAATCGGGACCCTGGAAGTAGTCGATGAGACACCGGGATATCGTGTCTTCCTAGAACGCTCTACCGGGGTGAAGGTTCAAGTTGTGCACGACGCGAGTGCTATCCGGGGAGAATTCCCCGGACACGGCGATGTGTGGAGCCTGGAGATCATTTCGTCCCGTTTTGTGCAGTAGATAGGGGCGCGGGCGGGCCCGCTAAGGTTCTCCCTTGGCGGGCCCGCCTCCCGTTTTCTGCATATAAGGGCCTTGCCAGTTTTCATTCTTGTTACGGAAATTCCAGGGCTGGTCGGCGTGTACATCCGGTGCATACGCAATTACCTGTGACAACGCGGTATCCCGCACACCATTCCCGAACGCGCTGACCAGCGGGGCGAACCACCATCGATGTGGCAGTAAGAGCTCATAACAAGATCTTGTTGAAGTGTCCTGGTCGAGCGTGGCAGGGGGCTGTCGGCGTACAGGTGATCGTGCACCATCTCGTACGGATGAGAGTGCACCAAAGTTGATGCGGTGGCGGGTGGGTCCCGCGAGTGTTCTGTCATCGGTCACGGGGTGGCAGAGGGGAGGCTGAGGTGGTCTTGGACCCGCATCGCTGGCTGGAGTTGAGGCGGTTTCGCGGTCTGTACGAGTCCGGTGCGATGAGCCTGCGGGAGATCGCGAAGGAGACCGGGCTGAACCGTCGCACGGTCACGAAATACTTGTCGGGCGAGGCTCCCGTCGCGCCGCCGAAGCGCACGGCCGAGGGCCGACAGCAGCGACGGGCGGTCGACGAGGTGGCGCCGCTGATCGACGCGATGCTCAGGTCAGAGATCCTTTTGAAGGCATCGGTGATCCACGAGCGTCTGGCGTCGGAGTACGGGGTCACCATCAATTACCAGCGGGTCAAGATCTATCTTCAGGAGGCCCGGCCCCGGATTGCCGAGGATCTCGGTATTAGTCCGGGTGAACTGGCGGGTCTGCATCGCCGGTTCGAGGTAGTCCCGGGCGCCCAGGCCCAGTGCGACTGGGGCGATGAGGGCAAGATCCTCGCCCACGTGGGGATCCCGAAGGTCTACTCGTTCCATATGACTCTGTCGTACTCGCGTGATCCGTTCTGCTGCTTCACCACCAGCCAGGATCTGGCGAGCTTCTTCGATTGCCATCGGCAGGCGTTCGCGCACTTCGGCGGGGTGCCGATGACGATCGTCTACGACCGCACCAAGACCGTCGTGCGCCGGCACGTCGCACCGGGCGAGGCGGTCCCGCTGCACCCGGAAGCGGTCGCGTTCGCCGGGCACTACGACTTCGATATCGATGTCCTGGCCGCCTATCGGCCGACAGGGAAGGGCCGGGTCGAACGGCAAGTGCTGATCGTCCGAGACCACGTGCTGGCCGGACGGGCCTTCTCCTCGATCCAGGAGATGAATGCCGCCTTCGCCGCCTGGGTGCCGCTGCGGAGGGCGAAGGTGCACGGCACCCACGGCGAGGTCATCGGGCACCGGGCCGTGCGCGATCATGTGGCCCTGCGGCCGCCGCCGCCGACTCCGTATGTGGTCGCCCAGCGGCATCTGCGGCACGTCGGCAAGGACTGCCTGGTCGCCTTCGACGCGAACCTCTACTCGGTGCCAGCCCGCAAGGTCCGCCCCCGTCAACTGGTCGAGGTCCGGGCCACGAAGTCGCAGATCAGCCTGCACTCCACCGTCCCCGACGCCAGCGGCGGGACCCTCTTGGCTGTCCATCCGCGGGCAGTCGGCCGCGGCGCGCGTGTCGTCGACGAGAAGCACTGGGACGGCCTGCCCAAGGGCGACAACCGGCGCGTCACCACCGGCGACGTGGTCCCCCGGCCTCGCCATGACCAGCCACTGGGCCTCGAAGCCGGCCCGCTGCAAGCCCTGTTGAACCGGGCCGCAGCCGCCAGCGTCGAAGTTGGCCGCCGCCCGCTGTCCGTCTATGACGAACTGACCGGCACCCGCCCCTTCTCCACCCACCGCGCGACGAAGGAACGCTCTTGAGCCAGCTGACCGGCAACCGCATCCGCACCACGGCCGGCAAGCTCGGCCTGCCCCATCTCGCGGAGACAATCAACGAGTTCACCCGCCGGGCCGACGAGGCGAAGATGGGTTACCTCGACTTCCTCGACCTGGTCCTCTCCGAGGAACTCGCGGTCCGCGACGACCGTCGCTTCCGCCAAGGGCTGCGGACCTCGAAGCTGCCGCACCACAAGACGCTCGATGAGTACGACTTCTCCTTCCAGCCCGACCTCGACCCCCGCAAGGTCAAAGACCTCGCCACCCTCTCGTTCGTCGAGGCCAAGGCCAACGCGGCCCTGCTGGGCCCGCCGGGAGTCGGCAAGACGCACATCGCCGTCGCCCTGGCCGTCGCGGCCTGCCGGGCCGGCTACTCGATCTACTTCACGACCCTCGACGACATGGTCCGTCACCTCAAGACCGCCGAGGCCGCCGGACGGCTGGTCAACAAGCTCGGCACCTACCTGCGGCCCAGCGTCCTCGTGGTCGACGAAGTCGGCTACCAACCCCTCGAACGCGCGGAAGCGAACCTGGTCTTCCAGGTGATCTCCAAGCGCTACGAGAAGGGCTCGGTCATCCTGACCTCGAACAAGACCTTCAGCGAGTGGGGTCAGGTCTTCGGCGACGAGGTCCTCGCCACCGCCATCCTCGACCGCCTCCTCTACCACTGCGAAGTCGTCTCTATCAACGGCAACAGCTACCGGCTCAAGAACCGGCTCCAGGCCATCGAGCGGGACACAGACGTGGCCTGAGCGACCAGGAGGCCAATCGCAGAAGGTGAGCGAACGTGCCGACCACATCACAAATAGGACCCAGCTTGTCCTAGATCCCTAATACCGTCCCGCCCATGAGCCATGAAGACACGTCAGCATCCACGTTCCGCTACTCGGCTGTCACCTTCGACTGCCCTGACCCCGCTGAGCTGGCCCACTTCTACGGAAAGGCCGTCGGCCTGCCTGTGGTCCTCTCCACCGAGGATTTCATCCTGCTCGGCCGAGAGGGAGCTGCAGGACTGGGATTCAACCGGCTCACCGACTACCGCCGCCCCACTTGGCCGGATCCCTCCCAGGAGAAGCAGGCCCATATAGAACTAGGCGTCGACGACTTGGACGCCGCTCAGGCTCGCCTGCTCGCTCTGGGAGCCGTCAAGCCCGAATTCCAGCCGGACCCCGACCGGTGGCGGGTCCTGCTGGATCCCGCAGGCCACCCGTTCTGCATCTCCACCCTGGTCTGAGCACGACCGTCCCTCTGAGACTGGTGCACATTTCTCCGTACTTGGTGGAGCACTCAGAACAGTACGGGGACAGGAACTGACGGCGAGGCTGTCGCTGGGGGTACCGCTGTTCGTCCAGTTGGCCATGAGGCTCTCCGCTTCCAGGAGTTGAGGATCTTGCCCGGCCCGCTCACCGTACTGGGGCATACATCACCCATCCCGCCACAGAGGGAAAATAACCACAAGAATGGCTAACCCGGCACAGCCGGGAAGGCCGAAAACGAGCGCCCTTACGGCCACCTGCCGCGCTCGATCACACCAAGCCTGATCAAGCTTCGGTGGCACGCGATCAAGGTTCGTTGACACAGAACACCCGCGCCCTGTGACCTCTCGCAGCGAAGATTGAGCATTGTCGCCGAAGCCTGAGTGGTCTGGGCCACATTCGATGGTTTAGCGGGTCTGCCGGGACGCGATATGTGTCGCTGGGCCACTGTTTCTGGCAGGGCCGTGTTCTCGTATGGCTGCCGCTACCTGTCATGTCGCAGAACGTGATGGCCGACCCGAAGTGGGCCGACACCTTCACGGAGGCGGGCCGGTGCACGCTCTCCCCGCTTTTCTGGACGCACGTGAACCCGTACGGACGGTTCGAGCTGAACATGAACCGGCGCCTCGACCTGGCTCTGACCGCCCGGACTGTGCCGGGTACGCGCACCCCCAGGCGATGAACCGACCGCGGTCTCGGGGTGATGGAGCAGCATCACCCCGGGGCCCCTGCTGGCGTTGATCTGGTGCGCCCTTCAACCGACTCGCACGGGTGCCGCCTGGCGAATACGAGCGAACCGTGAGCCGCCACCGCCGGTGGAGTCCGCGCGCCTGGTGCGACACGACTTACTGGAAGTCGATCGGCGCGGTCGTTCTGCCTTCGGAGTTGGGGACGGAGACGAAGCAGCCGAGTTCGGTCGTGTTGCAGTTGACGGTGCCGACCGGGTCACCGTTGTCGAGGTGTGCTTCGAACTCGCGGTGCACTCGCACTGCGGAGCTGCCGTCGCCCTTGTCGTTGAGGGTCTCAGTTTCGGGGTCGTTGTCGCAGGCGTAAACCCCCGCGCTTACCTCTGCGCATTGCTGGACGACTACCGATTTCCCAGGTTTGAAGCCGGTCATGTGGACCCTGACAATGGCGGTCGGGGCCAGGTTGGTGGCGGGGACCACGGTGACCTGGGGTGCGAAGGCTCGCGCCTGGGCGGTCACTGTTGGTACGGCCGTCATCGACAGGCCGAGGGCCGCTGCTGCGGCGAGTGCGATCTTCATCGGCGTCGACTTGAAGTTCATGATCATGCCGTGTGGAACGAACGGCACTGGGAGAAGACACGCCTGCTGTCGGCCCTCGACGGGGGCCGCGCGGCATCATCCAAGCCGATGGTGCACTCGGTCGAGGTGAGGACGGCGGAACCACCGCCATGCTGTCGACGCGCTGGTCGCGTCCGCGTCTCCGCTCCCGCCACCGGAAGAGCGCAAACGCTTGCGGGTCGCACGGCCTGACGCTGGAGCAGGTGTCCGGGGCGCTGAAGGTGCGCCGTGCGACCGTCAGCGTCTGGGAGTCCAGCAAAAACAAGACGGAGCCGCGAGGCCCGGAACGTGAGGCGTACGCGCGGCTGCTCAACCAGCTCTCAGAGCTCTACCCCGCACCGGCCAACACGGCCGCACCCGCCCGGGACGATGCGGTGCCGACCACGTTCACCGGTGCGCCCGCCCCGGCGGAAACGCCTCCACCACCCCCAGCCACCGCTGCACTTCGTCGTCCGCGACCCCGGCCGTGGCCAGCCCCATCGCCGCGCGTGGCAGCAGCGCCTGCACGAGGTCCCGGGCGGCCACCCGGACCGGCGCGGCCCCGCCCGACGGCCACCACAGGCGGGCCGCCATGCCGTCGCGGGCGGCGGTGTAGAAGTTCCCCCGGGCCAGGGTGAAGGGGAGTTCGCCGTCGGGTTCGCGGGCTGCGCGGTCCAGGACGAGGCCGGTCAGCAGGGCGGTGTTGGCGACCATGTCGGCTGGGGTCGGACCTGAGGGGAGCGCACGCAGTTCGATGCGCAGGTGCCCGCCCCCGGCCGGGTCGTAGACCGGGCGGTTCCACCACCACAGGGTGCCCAGGTGCAGCCGCAGTTCCTCCAGTGCGGGCGGGCCGCCGGGCCGCACTGGGCGGTCCCACGCGCCATCGGCGCAGAGCGGCACCAGCGGCGTGTACCGGCGCACCGCCTCCTCGACCAGTTCCCGCATACCTCCGCGCAGCCAGCCGTTCCCGAACCCCGAGCGCCGGTCGGCCTGGGCGATCCGCCGCCGGTGTTGGCCGAATGCCTGCTCTTACCAGGGGATACGAGTTTCGTCCAGGCCCGTCTGCCCAGCAGCAGCGGGGAGTTGGCGGCGATGGCGAGGACGGACGCGGTCATGAGCTGGGCGGCGTTGTGGGTCCGGGTGAAATCCTCGGATCGTACGGTCAGATGGACCTGCCAGGAGCCGGTGGCGCCCTGCGCACAGAGCGTGTCGGAACGCATCCGGCACCGTTGTTCCCCGGTGAGGCGCAGCCCGCGTCCGGTTCGCCCGAGCGCGTCGTCGATCATCGCGTACCGGCCGCGCGAGGACATGTTGCGGCGTGTCAGGTCGGCCGGGCGCAGGGTGGGCAGGAGGCCGGCGCAGTACGGTTCGGCGCCGTACGCGACGGCGGCGCGGCGCACTGTCTCCAATGAGTTAGCCCCGGAAGCGGGCCGATCGACGGGAGGCACCTAGGCCGGGCATGAAGGGCTCTCTCCCGGGGCCGGGCGCTTCCCCGCCGGGAAACCTGCGCCCCCCATCCGAGGGCCCCCTGACCTTCGCCTTTACGGGTGCGGTTGCTCGGCGCGTGTTCGGTTGAGGGCGTGGTTGAGCGCTTTCACGGTTGCGGGTGGTGCTGCGTTGTCGGCGATCACGGTGTGGCGCAGTGCGGTGGTCTTCTGCAGGCGGGTGCAGGCGCGGGCGAAGTGTTCGGCTGTGTCGGTGGGGTGGGGGCCGGGTTCGAAGCTGGTGCGGACGATGGTGAGGGTGTCGTGGTGGTGGGTGAGGTCGGCGCGTGCGATGAGGTGGTCGCCGGCGAGGAGGGGGCAGACGTAGTAGCCGTGGACGCGCCGGTGGGCGGGTTTGTATGCCTCGAGTGTGTGGGTGACGTTGAAGAGGCGTGTGGTGCGGGGGCGGTGCCAGATGAGGTTGTCGAACGGTGCCAGGAACGCGGGCTCGCCGGGCTGGTGGGGTTGGTCGGCGGCGGGCAGGGCGTCGGGGTGGGTCCAGGCCGGGCTGTTCCAGTTTTCAACCCGGGTCGTCAGTAGGGGGGTGTCGGGCAGGAGGCGGGTGGCGGTGGCGGTGGTGATGCGGAGGTAGTCGGCGAGGTCGTCGCTGGTGGCTGTTCCGAGGGTCCGTCCGGCGTGGGTCAGCAAGGTAGTCAGGCAGTCGTCGTCTGTGAGGGCGTCGGTGAGGAACTTCTCGGGGACTGAGCGCTGGGGGAGGTCGAACTGGCGTTGCCAGCCGGTGCGGTGGGTGCAGGCCAGTTCACCTGACCACAAGAGGAATTCGACCGCGGTTCGGGTGGGCCCCCAGTCCCAGCCGCTCGGCTCGCGCTCCGTGCGCAGCTCGCGCAGCGTGAGAGGCCCGCGGCTGCTGATCTCGTCGAGGATGGTCTTGCGGAGGCCGGGTGCGGGGTATTCGCGGCGTTGGCGGCTGGTGCGTCGGCGGAACGCCCACAGCGGCCAGTGGTGGAGAGGTACGAGCGCGGCAGCGTGTGCGGGGTATTCGAAAGCGATCGGGTCCCGTTTTCCCCACAGCGCGGTGTCGACGTCTGTGGTGGAGGTGCGGGTGCGGGTGGCCAGGGTCAGTTGGTGGGCGCGGGCGAGGGTGTTGATCGTGTCGAGCTGGACTGCGTTCAGGCGCGCCAGGACTGCCGCGGTGTCGGTGTCCGCGGTGCTGGGTCCGGCGGAGGCGACCGTGATACGGCGGGCCTGTGCCAGTGACAGGAAGACCGCGGGCGCCGGGGTGCGGGTCATGAGGCGGAGGGAGCGTTTGCCCCCGGGGCCGGGCCTGCGAGCGGTGGTTGCGGCCGGGGTCCGGCGGGTGTGGGGGCCTGGTCGCGGTGGGGGGAGGTAAGGGCGATGAGGACGCCGGCGGTGGCGCAGCAGGAGAGCAGGAGCAGGGCACTTCTCCAGTTCTGGTGGGCGGTCAGGGTGCCGATGATGATCGCGATGATGCCGTTGGCGATGTCGGTGGAGGCGCCGACCCAGGTGTTGGCTTCGATGCGGATGTCGTCGGTGGCGGTGGCGTCGAGGAGGAGGAAGGCGTTGATGAACAGGGGGGTGACGAAGAGACCGCAGGTCAGCAGAAGCAGTGCGAGGAACCAGAGGGGGTGGGCGAGGACGAGGAAGCAGGCGGGGAGGGCGAAGCCGAGGGTGAGGATCCGGTATTTGTGCCAGAGGGGCTGCTTCCAGGGGGTGGTGGCGTAGACGAGGCCGCCGATGACGCCGCCGGTGCTGGTGGCGGCGAGGAGCGGACCGATCCATGCGGTGGCATGGTGGGCCTGGGCGTAGGCGGGGAGGTAGACGCCGGTGCCGCCGAAGACGCAGCCCATGACGAACAGGGGCAGCATGATCGCCAGGACGCGGGGCCGTGCGAGCGGGCCCAGCCAGGCCTTGCGGCGCGCTGCTGCCCGGTTCTGCCCGGTGGCGGTGCCGGTGGCGGAGCTGTTGTCGGTGGGGTGGCGGGTGAGGCGGTAGTGGTGGGCGGCGGTGAGGTAGGCGGTGACGACCAGGAGGTAGCAGCCGACGGTGACGTCGTAGGCGTGGGCGGCGCCGAGGAGGGCGATCGCGGTGCCGGCGGCGAGGGGGGCGAGGACGAAGCCGGCTTCTTCGAGGATCGAGTCGGCGGAGTGGACTGCTTTGAGCTGGGCGGGGCCGGTGGTCAGGCGCCGCCAGGAGGCGCGCAGTGCTGCGTTGAGCGGGGGAGTGGTGGTGCCGGCGCCGATGGTCAGGAGCAGGGTGGTCCACCAGGGCCAGCGGGTCGCGGTGCTGATCGCGACGAGGGTCATCAGGGTCATGGTGGTGGCGCCCATGAGGATCAGGGCGCGGCCGGTTCCCCACCGGTCGAGGATCCTGGCGCGAAGGGGGGCGAGAAAGGCCAGGACGAGGGTGTAGCCGCCGTTGACGGCGCCGGCCCGGGCGTATCCGTAGGTGTGGGCGAGGGTGAGCAGGAGGGTGATGGGCAGCGCGGCCACGGTGACGCGGGTGAGGAAGGCGATGGTGAGCAACGGGAGCACCGGCATGCGCGTCAGCAGCCGAGCGGTGCCGGCCGGCGGGGGAGTGGTGGTCATCTGGGTCACGAGGCATCACTGGGCTCGGTGTGGGTGGCGGTGGCGCGCAGCGAGTCGGGGTGCAGGAGCACGATACGGGCCAGAGGGTCTCCGCGGCGCAGGGTGAGGGGGGCGGTGGGCCGTACGGCGATACTCATGCCGCCGGGGCCGTCCATCGCGTTGAGGGTGTGGGCCGCGATGACGCCGACGGGCACCTCGAGGTGCGGGTGCGGTGCGGACAGTGGCATGACCATGAGGAAGCGCTGTTCGAGGATGCGGGCGCTCCAGCCGAGCCGCCACTCGATGGTTCCTGATCCGTTGGGCAGGAACATGGACTCCCAGCCGTGGGGGGTGCGGTAGTCGTGCAGCCGCAGCCAGCTGGCCTCCGCGGTCCCGATCCACGCGCGGCCGTGCATCCACATCTGGGTGCGCTGGGCTCTGCGGGCCACGTCCGTCACGTTCTCCTCGTCCGGGACGCCGAAGTCCGTGTCGCGCACCGGGGTCAGGGTCGCGGTGATGGGTGAGCGGATGGTCCAGCCGAGTTCCTGGCCCAGGACCCAGGGCGGGCAGTCCGCGGGGAGGCGGGCGATGCGCTTGTGGCGGAAGTTGGCCGCGTAGGCGTCCCGCTCGGCGCGCGCGGCGGCCCGGTCGACGTGGGGTTTGTCGGGAGGAAGCGCCCACGGCTGCTGCGGGCAGAAGGTGATGTCGGCCATCGGCACGGAGAAGGGTGCTTTCTTCTCGGAGGCATGGGCGTGTCCGCTCCCGCCGCAGGGCGGGGGAGCGGACACGGTCACAACAGGGGTCAGGCTTCGGTGCTGGCGTGCTCCACACGGCGTGCGCGTTCTTCGGCGGAGAGCGTGTCGAGGTCGAACATCACGACGCTGCAGGGCCCGTACCCGACGTGGACCTCCTCGTAGGTGAACGTTCCCTCGTCCCGGTCCAGCGGGGCGGAGGACAGGTCGACCATGGTCAGCGAGTTCGGGCCGTACAGCGGGTGGTTGTCCCCGCTGTGCATCATGTTGGCCCGCGCGAAGTTGGTGATGTAGGCGGTGTCGTCGCCGGGGTCGACGACCAGGCCGCGCGGGCCCGGGCCGACCGGCACGTGCCGCACCACCCGCAGGGTGTTCACGTCGATGACGTAGACCCGGCTGATGGACTCCACCGTCACCAGCGCGTGACGGCCGTCCGGGGTGAACGCCACCGCGCGCCCGCCGATGAACCCGACATCGACCCGCTGGGTCTGGTCGGTCTGGGCGTCGATCACGGTGACGAAGGTCGCCTGGGTGTTGGCGACGAACACCTTCCGGCCGCTGGGGTCGATGGCGAGGCTGTAGGGGTGTGCCTCACGGTCGACGGGGATCCTGCTGATCTCCGTGATCCCGGCGGGGTTGTCCGAGCCCAGCGCGCTGATGTTGAGCTTGCTGATGTAGCCCTCGCCCCACACGCACACCCAGGCGGTCCGGCCGTCGGCGCTGATGCCCATGTGCCGCGGGTCGCGCCCGGTGGGGATCTGGTGGATCTCCGTGTTGAGCTCGAGGTCGACGACCGAGATGCTGTTGGACCCGGAGTTCGATACCAGCAGGTAGCGGTCGCCGGGCACCATTCCCTGCCCGCGGGGCCCGTGCCCGACCTCGATCCGGCGCACCTCGGTCAGGGCGACCGCGTCGATCTCCGAGATCGTGTTCTGGCTGGTGTTGCAGACGAACCCGCGCCCGTCCCTGGTGAACTTCACTCCGCCGCGCGGGGCGTTCCCGACCGGGATCTGCGCGACCCTGCGGTGCTCGCCGGGACCGGTCTTGGCGACGACGGAGACCACACCGTCGTCGGTGTCGGTCGAGAAGAACTGGATGTTGCGCATGCTGTTTCTCCCTGTGACGGTGCTACTGGCTGGATTTCAGCCGTGGGCGGTGTAGTTGAGGTTCCAGGACAGCGAGATGCGTATCCCGTCGTCGGTGTAGGGCGGCACCGCGTGACGGACCCAGCCGGGAAAGATGACGAGTTCTCCGGGCAGGCAGCTGATCCGTACGCGGTGGCGGTCCCCGGCGAGCGAAATTCCGGGATCGAAGTAATCGACGTACGGGCGCGGATCCAGGAGATCGAGCTCGCACGTTTTCGGGGCGCTCACGTAATAGATCGCGGCGAGAGCGGTGTTCGGGTGGAAGTGGGCCTCGTGGTTGTCGCCGGGCCGGTAGAGGCTGGCCCAGCTGCGGGAGACCGCGACACCCACCCGCCGCTCCGGCTCCTCGCCCGCATCCGTGCTGTGGCCGGCCTCCCGTTGCAGTGACTCCGTGTACGCGGCGGCCAGGGACTTGTGGGTGAGGGCTTCCACGACCTGATGGGCCGTACGCGCCACCCAGCGGGTCAGGCGGTCCGCGGACGGGTCCCCCCAGGAGGTCAGCTCACCTGACGTCTCCGCCTTGTAGCCGAAGTCCTTGCCTGGCCCCCCGGCCCGCTCCACCACTAATTTCGCAAGCAGAGAATTGATGTCCGCAGCAAAAGGGCACAATATTCTTGCCACCGGAGTGCTGAACATCTGCGAAATAGTCGCAGTACCTGTCTGGGAATTCGCTGTTCTTCCGGTATCAGTCACGGACATGACTGTCCCCTCGAATCAGTAACTGCCCTGCACCCACCGTGTGTTGCGGGAATCTTTCATCAGTGTGCGGGCGGCATTCGAGGGGCGCAAGCTATTCGAGCCTGCTCGAATTCAGCACACCCGGCAGCATTAAACAAGCAGGCATCCTTTTAACTCATGCCGCATGGGTCCCGCGCCACACAGACCATCCCGCCTGCCCCAACCGCCGCACACCCGGCGCCACGGGAGCACCTGTCGTTCGCGGCGTCAGGGGCCCTGGCTGCGGCCGAGCAGGCTTTCGCCCATCGGGGCCAGGCGGTGGTGCACGCTGCCCCCGGTCCGCTGCGTGGTGATCAGACCGGCCTGCCGCAGCACGCTGGTGTGATGGGAGGCCGTGGCAGGAGCGACCCCGGTGACCCGCGAAATCTCTCCCGTGGTGCTCCCGGGCCGCTCGGCCACAGCGCGCAGCACTATGGCCCGGGTCGCCCCCAGCAGCGCATCGAGCGCACGAGCACGTGCTTCACCGCCGCCAGGGCCGGGCTCCCGCCCGGGTCCGGAACTCTCACGCATCGCTTTTCCTGCCGTCGCTGCCGCTGGCCAACTCCCGTGAAGGGCGGAACGGTCCGGCGCCGGGCACGTGGCCCGCGGGGCGTCAGACCGGCCAGGGTATGGACGCCGGCAGCGGAGCGATGCAGATACTGCTGGGACCTGCACCAACGCTCACGTACTCGTACTGGGGGAGGCCGTCCTCGTTGGACAGGTCAACACCGTCCAGGTGCACCACGGCCAGCGAACGCGGCGCAAGGGTGCAGTAGAGCGTCCCGTCCTCATAGTCGACCGCGATCCCCGCCGGCGATGGGCCCACCGGGATGCACCGGGTGAGCGTCATCTCCAGCATGTCGAGCACGGCGACGGACCCCGCACGCTCCAAGGCCACCATCGCGTACTCGCCGTCCTCGGTGAACGCCACCGACCGACCGCCGCCTTCCGGCACCCCGATCCGGCACAGCACCCGCTCCTCCACCAGGTCGAGCACCGCCACCCAGCCCAGCGACTGGCACGCCACCACCGCGCACCGGCCGTCAGGAGCCACCGCCATCCCGCAGGGATGCGCTCCGGCGCCCAGCGTGAACCGGCCCGCCTCCCGCACCAGATCCGGGCGGCCCGCCCGCAGCGGCGTCAGATCAAGGCGGGACACGCAGCCCGCACCCCACAGCGCCACATACGCCACCGTCCCGTCAGCGCTCACGGTGATGTCCCGCGGGTCCCGCGCCACCGCCACCGCCACCAGCTCGGACCGTGTGGCCAGGTCCACGACCGAGACCGTGTCCGCACCGGAATTTGAAACCAGGAGAAAGCGGCCGTCCACTACGCCCAGCCCGCGGGGGCCCCAGCCGACGCTGATCCGCTCTCTCTCCCAGCCGGAGACCAGATCGAGCTCGGAGACACTGTTCGTGCTGGTATTCGCCACGAAACCCCGGCGCCCCAGAGCCAGGAGCGCGCCGTGCGGACTGTTCCCGGTTCGGACCGCAGCCCAGGGCCGGTAGACGGAAGCACCGTGTTTGAGGACCAGGCTCACCTGCCCGGCGGCCGTGTCGGTGGAACAGAGGAGAACCGGCACAGGGGCCCCCAACCTCGGGCGCAGCCCAGGTCTTCCGCAGTACGCCGCCGGACGCGAAGCACCGGTGTACTGGCGCCCGTATAAGGCATACCGCCCGGCATGGTTCCCCTGGAGGGGATTACCTCCGAAGTGGCTCTTTTATAGCCTTAGATGACTGAACGGGCTATCTAGACCGGAACTTGACAATCCGGTATACGCTGCCGACCGCACACAGCCCGCTCCGCTCCCGAAATTCCAGGAGGACACAGTGCCCCGCGAAGCCCAGGACGACCAGGTCCCGGAACAGGGATCACTCCACCACGTGGAAATCTGGGTCCCCGCCCTCGACCGGGCCATCGCCGACTGGGCCTGGCTCCTCGAAGCCCTCGGTTACACCCTCCACCAATCCTGGGACAACGGGCGCAGCTGGCGCCTGGGCACCACCTACCTCGTCTTCGAGCAGTCACCCGCCCTCACCCAGCCCCACCACGACCGTCTCGCCCCCGGGCTCAACCACCTCGCCTTCCACATCAACACCCCCCACACCGTCGACCTGCTCACCGCCAAGGCGCAGGAGAACGGCTGGACACTCCTCTTCCCCGACACCCACCCACACGCCGGCGGCCCCCAGCAGTACGCGGCCTACCTGGAGAACACAGACCACTTCGAAATTGAACTCGTCGCCATGTCCGCCCGCCCGGCCAGCTGACGTCAGGGACCTCTCCACCGAGCCGCACACGGTCGCCCCAGCCCCGACGAGGTGCCGCACACCGCCGTCTCGCCATGGGGTCGAATCTTCTGTCCGGCTCGTCTACGGCACCGGGACCAGCAAGGTGCTCCTCGCCTGCTGGCAGATTGAGGAGCACACAGAGCACAGAACGGCTTACGGCCGGGCATCGCTCAGCGGCCGCGCTGAAGTGTGTCGGTTCGTACCAGGGTGAGTCTGCCCAGCCACTCGAAGTCCTCCGGGTATGTCCACTCCTCGGCTGCCGCAAGCACATCCGGAAGGTCGTCATGTGGGATCGGGGGCCCCGGCTGGAAGCCGCTCCCGCCTTCTGGCGGTGTCCAAGGGATGTACCGGCAGACCTCGACCACTCCGCGGTCGACGAGAGCCAGGAGGAAGGGCACCAAGTCCTCCGCCGGGCCAAACGCCAAAGGCTCCTCCAGGTCGCCCCGTACTCCAGCAAGGATGTCCATCTCAGTCGCATTGAGCACGAAGGCGTACTCGATGTCAGATATCTCGCTCCTACTCACCCAGCGATCTTCGCAGGCAAACGCGATTGTCTTCTGGATCGGAAGGTGTCTGCGCGATCGCGAAGGTACTGACCACGGCGATCCGGCCCGGGGCGGGGAGCAGTCGGTAGTGACTGCTCCCCGCCCCGGAAAAGACGTCAGGAGGTGCAGGTGTCGAGCATGGAGGTCAGGGCGGACTTCTCGGCGTCGGTGGTGGTGAGCTTGAAGACGCTCTTGATGTGCGTGTAGTCCTCGCCGTAGGTGCACCAGAACGCGTGGTTCGTCGGCTTCCAGTCCGCGGGCCCGGAGTCGGACTTGGAGCTGTTGGAGGAGGACGAGGCGATGAACAGCTGCTGGTCCTTCAGGTCGTTCCCGAACGCTTTGCGCTGGTCAGCGGTCCACTTGTCGGCGCCGGAGCGCCATGCTTCGGCGAGGGGGACCATATGGTCGATGGTCGCCTGGGCGACGACGGTCACCGTCGTGTCGTCGTACACGGAGTACCACGAGCCGGAGGAAGGCTGGCAGCCATCCGAGCCTTCAACGACGTCTTTCCCGTCCCGGGACAGGACGTCCTGGCGGGTGGTGCAGCCGTCGGGCTGGCCGACCCAGACGTCGAAGGCGTCACGGGAGTAGCCGTCCATCGAATGCGGGGCTGCTACCGACAGCGCGGTGAGCTCGGCCCGCGCGGTACTCAAGGAGGGTGGGGCGGGCGGGTCCGCCGAAGCAGGACCCGCGGTGAAACCGGCGACGACGGCAGCGACGGCTGCCAGACCCAGCGCGGTACGGCGCATGGAGATCTCCTGATGTCTGTGGGGGGACAAGAGGAGACCAGAAAAGCGCCCAACCGCCCATCGCACTACGCGCGTTGATTAAGCCAGACAACAACATTCCAATTCCATTACCCAACCTCCGCACCCCGCCGGGCCTCTGTGGGCTGGGGCGTTCACGGATCGGCCATCGTGCCGACACGACCCCCGAGCACGCGGAGGCCCACGCCGAGACCTTCAGCCGCACCGGGCCATTGGCCAAGGGGCTGCAGTCCTGCCGGTCTTCCGGCAGGCCGGCCATAGGCCGCGAAGGGCACGCCGATTCAGCGTGGAGCTCTCCGGTCATGACTGCGGCCCGCCCGTTGACGTGATCTCCTTCAGGATGCTTCCCGGGCGAAGGCTGATCCGTGGTGGGCGGGCCGCTGACAGCTCAGAACAGGACGGTCAGCCGTTGCCGACGCCATTGCCGGACAGCACCGGGATCTGGTCGAGGATGTGGGACAGGGGCTCGTCGCCCTTGGCCTGGGAGGAGTTCTCGGTGCACTGCTGGTTCTGCGGGGACGACAGGACGGGGATGTCCTGGACCGCGACCGGCACGACACCGACGAGGGATCCCACGTTGGCCTTGACGGGCACGCCGGCGCACAGCTTGTTCAGGGAGCCCTGGACGAGGGTCAGCTGCGGGCTCTGGGCACCGTCGGTCTTCGAGTTGCCGAAGGCCTGCTCGGAGCCGTTGCCGCTCAGGGATGTGGTGCCACCGTCGCCGATGGCGGCTGCGTTGCCAGCGGCGCCGGCGATGGCCGCGGCGGCAAGGGCTGCGGCGGTGAGGGCGGTACGGGCGCGCATGTCACTCCAGTGGAATGGTGATTGAACAGGGACGCGCACCAGTAGACGCAGCGATCAGGCACATCTGGATCAATTCACCTGATCGTTGGAGTGTCGGCTGGCGCAGGTTGCTAACGATCGAAATGAGGTCAGGTGTCGACGGGGTTCTCGCAGACATCGGCGTGAGTGAGCCGCGGAATGTGGGCGAGCCCCAGAGATGATCAGCAGGGGTGGGCCGTGGTTGCGTTCCGCGGACACCCTTGGGCGTGACCGGGGTGCGGTACGTGCGCCCGCCCGCCGACGGGCGCACGTACGGCGGTCTTACGGTGCGGTCTCGTACTCCACGTTGGTCTGCCCGCAGCCGGAGGCGATGTGCTCCAGCGCGGTGCGCTCGGCGGTGTCGACGGTGAGGCCCCAGCGGAGTTTGGTGGAGGTCCAGTCCGAGGCGTACTGGCAGCGGGCATCGGTCAGTGGCGGCAGCCAGTCGGTGACGTCCTGGTCGCTCTTGGACCGGTTGGCCTTCGCGCTGACAGCGGCGAGGCTGCGGGGGGCGTCGAGGTCATTGGCGTACGCCTGGCGGCGGGCGGCTGTCCAGCCCGAGGCCCCGGAGTCCCAGGCTTCGGCGAGCGGGACCATGTGGTCGATGTCGAGGCCGCCGGGGGCGGTGACGGTGATCCCGTCGTAGTACGAGTACCAGGTGCCCGAGACGATCTTGCAGCCCGCTTCGATGACCGGCTTCGTGCGTGACTCGGCGATCAGGACCTCGGCCCGGGTGTTGCACCCGTTGTGGTCGGCGTCGACCCAGTGCTTGAACTTCGTCCTCTCGTACCCCTCACGATGCTCGGGAGCCACGGGCAGTCGAGCGATCCCGTTGGTGAGCGACGTGGTCTCAGGTGCGGGCGCGGCGTGGGGGAGGGGAAGGTTGGCGGCCGGCGCGGGTGCGGCGGCGGCGAGGGGCAGGGTGAGAAGGGCGGCGGCCGCGAGGCCGCGCATCAGGTTCTTGATCACGCACTGTTGATATCGGCTACGGGGAGACCGGGTTGGGCGTACCGCCCTGATGATCACTCGTCCGTGGATAGGTCGTATTTACGGCCCAGGTCGGCACCGCCGCAGGGCCCGGGGCCAGCTCCCGGAGCAAGGCGGAACGGAATCCGCATCGGCTTCGAAGCCCAGTTCGTAGATGACGGTCGTCTTGCAGATCGCTAGCCCTCATTTGACGAGCGAGGACCCATCGGACGCACTGTTCCCTACGATGGGCTCATGGGCTGTTCCGGCCTGGTGTCTGCCTCGGGGAGGCTGCTGTGACGACTGCACCGCTGCACACCGGCGAGAGCCCGACCCCA
Source organism: Streptomyces sp. NBC_01471 (assembly GCF_041438865.1). Taxonomy (NCBI): domain Bacteria; kingdom Bacillati; phylum Actinomycetota; class Actinomycetes; order Kitasatosporales; family Streptomycetaceae; genus Streptomyces; species Streptomyces sp. NBC_01471. The sequence continues at coordinate 1,256,486 of NZ_CP109450.1, read as the reverse complement.
CCCTCATACCCGCCGAAGACCCCGCCGCCGCCGAAGAAGCCGGTGGAACCGCCGCGCCCGCAGCGTGATCCTGTGCGTTCGTATGGGCCGCTCGGCGCCGGGACCGCGGTGGCGGGGCGTGGCCGGCCGGTGGTGACGATGGCGAACCGGCGCGGCGCGAACTGGCCGCTGGAGGCCCAGCCTTGGGCGCCCGCGAAAGCCTGCCGGCTCGTTGCCGGGCAGCTGGGGGAGTGGGGCTACGGGCCCGACGGAGAGGCTGTGGCCCAGGTGGTGACCGCCCTGGTGACTGCCGCGGTGGGCGAGGGAACCAGGCTCAGCATTCACCTTGCCGACCAGGACGAGCACGCCCTGGTCGTGGTCCTTTCACACCAGCACGGCCAGGCCCCGACCGACGACGGGCTGTTGCATGAGCTCGCGGGGCTGGGCGTGGTGTCATGCGGAGTCGATACCGACCAGGAGCACGGCGGCCGCCGACGCTGGGCACTTCTCGCCATGTGACCCTCTGCCAAGTCGTCGGTGGAACCGGACCTTCCTGGAGGCCGGGCGCGTAGTCCATCCTCGCTGCTCTTCACCGGTTCGGGTATTCGCAAGTCGTCACCTGATCCGTTCGGGCATGGTCAGACCTGGATACCGGGGCCGGGGCGGTGCTCTCCTCCGAGAGTGCCCGAAATCGTTGGCGCGGCCAGCCCGGCCCGCGGGGAGACAGGGTCTTGAGAAGGGTGTGGGAGTCATGTGGCAGGTCGAGGAGTTCGGGACTTCGCACGAGGGCAGGCCGGGGGTGCTGCTGGCTGACGGGAGCGAGCCGAAGCCGGTGATCTTCGATACCGGCAGCGGCCCGACCGTGCACGAGAGCAGCGACTGGTGGATCTATAACGGGACGCTCCGTGCGCCGCGGGCCACGGATCTGCGGGGATCGTGCTCGTGCGGTTGGCGGGGCGGTGAGCGGTACCCGGTCGACTGGGAGAGCGTGGACAGCAGGCGCCCATACCTCTTCGACACCCAGGGCCCGGAGAGCGACTGGCAGCGGCACATGGAAGAAGTCGGGGCGCGGTCGACGCCGTTGCCCGCCGGACTCGTCGCCCTGCTGGACCAGGTCGGGGAACAGCTTGATGCTCTTGTCACCGACGCTCCGCTCGCCGCTCTGAAAGCGGTGGCCGCTCTGGAGCGAATCACCCGCGACGCCGGGGAAATGGCGGCCCACTACGTGGAGGCCGACGCGGTCTCGGACGAGACCCTCGCGGCCGCCCTGGGGCTAACCGAGAAGGACGCCCGCTCGCGCCTGTTCCACTACGCCCACCGCTGAGCTCAGCTGACGACGCACCGCCGCACACCGGACAGGAACATCCGAGCCCACCTGCTCTGCCCGACCCGCTTGAAAGGTAGGACAAGCTGAAAGTTCAAAGCCTTGGCCTCCTCGCATCGGCCGAGAGCCCTTCATCCGGCCGTCGCGGCGTGTTCTCCGGTCCGAACGGTGACTTCAAGGTGCTGAAGGCCGCGCAGGCCGTTGTTGATGAGCGGGGTCGACGTCACGATCTCGAACCGGCTCACACGGTCAGCGAGCCGGTCCAGCAGCGCGCCCATCTCCAGGCGGGCCAAGTGCATGCCGATACAGACGTGTTCACCGCGCCCGAAGGCCAGATGGTCCGAGGCGCGACGGGTGATGTCGAAACGCTCGGGATCCTGATAGTGGCGCTCGTCGCGATTGCCCGAGCCGTAGAGAAGCGCCACTCGGCTGCCTGCGGCGAGAAGGACCTCGTCGATTTCGTGATCTTCGGTCAGGACCCGGCTGAACTGCGGGACCGGGGATTCCAGGCGCAGCGTCTCATTGATCGCGTGGGGAATGAGGGATCTGTCGGCGCGCAGCAGGTCCCACTGTTCAGGGTTCTCGGCGAAGAGAGCTATCGCGTTGCTGATTGCGAGGATGGTCGTGTCGAGGCTCGGTGTGATGTAGTCGAGCATCATCGCGGGACACTTGTCGCGCGGCAACTCCCCTTGAGCGGCGGCCTGGTACAGCTGTGAGGCCCAGCCGTCGGGGTCGATACGCCCGGGTACCGCCTCGTGCGTGACATAGGCCATGAACTCTTCGACGGCCGGCGCGGCTTTCGTGAAGCGCTCGTTGGCCGGGCCCTGCATGTCCCACATGGCCGCGGCCCATTCCAACATCTTGGCGCGCCCCTGCTCGGGGATGCCGACAAGGTCGGAGACGACGGCCATGGGCAGGTGCGCAGCCAGTTCCGTCACGGCGTCGAACCGGCCCCGGGCGACCAATGCCGTGACGACGCGGTCCGCTTCGGCCTCGATCGTGGGCGTGACATCGCGCATCCTGTCCTGCCGAAGGGGACGCCCCAGAACCGAGCGCATCGTGGTGTGCTCGGGTGGATCACTGCACAGCGTGATGCCTTCCAGCTGGGCGTTCATCGCCGGGTCGACGAACACACCGCGGGCCGATGAGAAGGTACGCCAGTCCATGAGGGCCGTTCGCACGTCTCGATAGCGCGGGATCGCGTACAGGTCGTGGCGCGACAGACGCACCACCGGACCGAGCGCGCGAAGCTCCTCATAGATCGGATACGGGTCGGTCCGCGCCTCCCGGGTGTAGAGATCTACATCGCTGACCGGTATGGCGGGCACATCGACTCCAGGAGACAGGGTTCGATCCAGGTACGGCTCAGCCGCTCAACAACTCTCAACTCGCATGGAGGGTCGCTGGAAACGTTGGGCACCGTGACGATCGTCGCATAAGTCAACCAGGAGTACACCGGCCTGGCCAAGCTGCTGGAGACCGAGGGCTTCGACGTGGTGCCCGTACGGCACCGGCACCGACGCCTGTTCGGGGGCGGGTTCCGCTTCTTCACTCTGGACACCCACCGCACCGGCGGCTTCGAGGACTACCTGTCGTGACCCTCCCAGGCGTGCTGTTACTGGACGCGGCCGGCCCCGAGGCAGGTTTCCTCGCCACGACAGCGGCCGTCCGCGGGTACCAGGTCCACGCCGCGATGTACGCGGGCTACGGGCCGGAACCGAAGGGACTGCTGGCCGGGCGCGTCGTCACCGACTTCGCCCGGCCGGGCCGGGCCCTCGACGAGATCGCCGCGTACTCCCTCCGCCACGGTGTCGGCGCCGTGCTCACCGTCAACGAATACCTGACCGACCTCACCGCGCACCTCTGCGCCGAACTGGGGCTGCCCGGCAACGACCCCGCCGCCGCACGGGCGGCCCGGGACAAGGCCGCCATGGCCGAGACGTTCACCATGGCTGGGATACGCACCCCGTACTCGGTCCTCGTCCGCGACGAGGCCGGGCTGCGGGCCACGCTGGCAGACCCACGGGTCGGCTTCCCGTGCGTCGTCAAGCCTGTGTCCGCGGGGGGCTCCGCCGGCGTCACGGTGGTGACCGGCCCGGCCGGCGCGGCCGCCGACACCGCCCGCGCGGCGGTCGGCATGTACGAAAGCGGCGGCGACCCGCACATCCTGGTCCAGGCATACGCCGCGGGGACGGAATACAGCGTCGAGTCCCTTACGCAAGACGGCACCACGACGCACCTCGCCGTAACCCGGAAGCAGGTGACCGCCGGCCAAAAGAGAGCCGAGACCGGTCACAGCCTCCCCGTCCGCTGCCACCGGCCGTCTACCCGGAGGCGGAGGCGGCCATCCAGACGGCCGGTATCCGGCACGGTGCCTCGCACACCGAGATCATCGTCGACGAGAACGGGCGGTGCACGGTCATCGAGATCGGCGCCCGCCTCGCCGCCGGGCAGATCGGCGTCCTGATCCAACACGCCCTGGGCATCGACGTGTGGGCGGCTCTCCTCGACGTCGCCCTCGGCCGCGCAGCTGCACTCGATCCCACCGCCCACGGGTATGCGACCGTACGGTTCGTGACCAGCTCGCGTGCCGGACGGCTGACCTTGCTCTCCGGATTCCCGGCGACGGGGCCGGACGTGCCGTTCGTCCGCTGGCGGGCGGCGATCGGGAGCCAACGGCCACCGGCTCGGATCGTTCGTGGTCACCGGCCTGGAGCTGCCGAGGTCGAGGAGCGGGCCGACGCACAACTGCGTAAAATCCGCATCGAAGTCGAACCACACCACGGCGAACCGGGACCGGTCCCCGGCCGCTCGGCCAGAACCGGCCGATGAGAGGGCCCGTCACACGTGAGGCGCACGAATCCGGGTCCGATGCGGTGATCACAGCGGCCTGCTTCCCCGCCCCTGCCCTTGTCCTGCGCACCAACTACCCGGGCGCCCAGCGGATGGTCCGGGCCTTCGCCGGCCAGCAGGCCGAGGCAGCGCGCTTCCTGGCCCGGTCCCTGGCCGCCGCTCTCCGCTCGACCCCCGACATGAGGGCCCGGGTCGCGGCATTCATCGCCGCGTTCGAGGCGACGGAGAACTGGCGGTACTCACTCGTCGTCGGCGGCGTGCTGTCGCGCAGGGGCCGCATCCCACCAAGCAGGTCGGGCAGCTGGAAAGAGTACCGGCCGTGCATGTTGATGTGCCGCCGTACGAACGGTGAGAGGCGGGCGACGTCCTCGTCGTGGACGTCGAAGCCGTCCGCCCGCAGCTTGGTTCACCGCAGCGTTCATGTTCCGGATGTTGAACAGCGTATCTGGGGCAAAGGGGGTGAACGGCTGGTGTTCGCGGAAGTAGAGCACTTGCGGTCGCGTCCGCAAGAGATCGGCGTCAAAGGGTCTGGAGCGGGAGATGGGTCGAGGGCCGAGGCAGGGCCGGGGGCCTTCGCTCTTGGGCGGCTTCGAGGACTTGCCTGGAAGGACGCGGCGGATATGGTCGATCAGGTTCGCGAGATCACCGACGCCCAGGTTCGGGGCACCGAGGAGTCCACGATGCAGCACCCAGACCCGCGGTATGCCGGGCGGCTCGCGACTTATGGGACCGTGGCCACGCGCCTGTCCCTGCTGAGCGACCGTCGCCTTGGCGAGGTCGTGGCTGCTGCCAGCCCGCTCGGGTCAGGGATCGGGGGCCGGTTGGCGGAGCTGGACATCGACGGGACGAAGGTGTTCGTCAAGCGGGTCCCCTTGACGGAGCTGGAGTTGCGACCGGAGAACGTGCGGTCGACGGCGAATCTCTTCGGGCTGCCGATGTTCTACCAGTACGGGGTGGGCTCAGCGGGGTTCGGGGCCTGGCGGGAGCTGGCCGTGCACACAATGACGACTCACTGGGTCCTCGGGAATGAGTACGACGGCTTTCCGCTGATGTACCACTGGCGCATCCTGCCCGACTCTCCTCCCGAGGCGTTCGCCGACGAGTTCGGGGGCATCGAGGGGGCGGTCGCGCACTGGGAGGGCTCATCGGCGGTGCGCGAGCGGCTGGAGGCCATCGGCCGGTCTTCGTCCAGCCTGGTGCTCTTCCTGGAACACGTGCCGCAGACGCTCGCCACGTGGCTGGACAACCGCCGGGAAGGTGTACTGGAGAGCGAGGAGGGCTCGCCTTATCCGTGGGTGGAGGAGGCTCTGGCGAGGGGGACCGCCTTCATGAGCTCGCACGGGCTGGTCCACTTCGACGCCCACTTCGCCAATGTGCTGACTGACGGCCGACTGCTCTACTTCGCGGACTTCGGACTCGCCCTGAGCTCCAGCTTCGAACTGTCAGCGGTCGAGGTCGAGTTCCTCTCAAACCATCTCGCCTACGACCACTGCCACACCGCGAGGCATCTCCTCCGCCACCACTTGCCCGAGCGCCTGCGTGGCGGCACGGAACACGAGGAGTTTCTGCGCGAGTGGGTGACTGGCCGACGGCCCGAGGGGGTCCGGCCTGAGATCGCGGCGATCATCGACCGGCATGCCCGGACTGCCGTCGTCATGGGCGAGTTCCGCCGCCGCCTACTCACCGAGAGTAAGCGAACCTCGTTTCCGGCCGCTGAGATCGAGCGGATCCGGGGCGACGCGGTCACGGCGCTCCACTGAGACCGTGACTCCGCACGAGAGCGATGTCAGGAGGTCTCGGGGCGAGCGGTGTGCCGGGGGCCGAGGCGGCGCCGAATTCGAGGTTCTCGCTCTGGGCCGCTTCGATGGTCTGCCGCGGGGCTTGGACTTCGTCGCGGTGCCGTTGCTTGAGTTCGGCGAGCTGGGCGGTGAGGGTGCGGACGACACTGCTGGGCGAGTCGTTGGGCAGTTGTTCTGCTGGCTGCGGCGGGTGGCTTCTCTGCTGGTCCCGGAGCTGTTCGACGCGTCTGCGGAGCTCGGTGCACCGGCGCTCCAGGATCCGGGCGTGGCGACTGATGACATTCCGGATGACCTGATCGCGCTGGAGCGCGCCGCCTGGGCTGAGATCCAGGAGAACCGGTTGACGGTGGAGACCGCGTGGGCTCCGGGTGGCGGACCCTCCTCTTCACGGCTTTGTCTTTTATTCGAAAAGAGGAATCGAACTGCACCCTTTCGGGGAAATGCCTTCCCGGGTGAAACCCTCTAGTCTTGCATCTGCGACTCAGGGGATTCTCGTATGGGAAACCCCGGTACGTGGAGCGGCAGTTCAGCGAGCAGTGAAGGTGGTTATGGCGTGGTAGAGAATGGGGTTTCCGCCGCCGAGATTGAGGGCGTTACGTGGAAGAAGGCGCGGGCGAGCATCGGAGGGGGTGAGTGCGTCGAGGCGGCCGGGCTGCCCAGTGGTGGCGTCGCGGTGAGGAACTCCCGGCACCCGGCCGGCCCGGCCCTCGTGTTCACCGAGGCCGAGTGGAGCGCGTTCCTGGCGGGTGCTAAGGGGAGCGAGTTCGACCGCCTCGCCACCTAGGGATAACTAGACGTGATGCGCTGGCCATAGTTTGTGGTGGCGGGCATGCCTCCGGCATTCTGTGGGGAACGTCTGTCCTCCCCTTTTCGGAGTTCGCATGCCCGCCGCCCACAATTCTCGGCCGGATGGTCCCGTGGTTTCCATGCAGGATTCGGGCGACAGTCTCAGTGGCCGGATGCTGGGAGCCGAGCTCCGCCGTTCCCGTGAACGGCGAGGCTATACGCTGGCCGACGCGGCCCGGGTTATCCGCGCCAGCACATCGAAGATCAGTCGCCTGGAGCGGGGGCAGAACCCCGTCAAGTACCGTGATCTGAACGACCTTGCCATGTTCTACGGTGTCTCGCGCGAGGAGCGGGCCCACCTCGATCAGTTGCACCAGCAGGTCGGGAACGAGGACCTGATCCAGCGGTTCAGCGATGTCACGCCGGCCTACTTCAAGCGCCTCATCGGTCTAGAGCGGTCTGCCTCCCGGATCACGGTCTACGAACCTCGCGTCGTACCAGGGCTCTTGCAGACCGAGGAGTATGCACGTGCGCTGGTCCGCCTCATAGAGGTCGACCGCTCCGAAAGAGACATTGAGCTTCTCGTTCTCCTTCGGATGGAGCGGCAGCTGAGGCTCGGCGGTGATGGGCCAAGTCTGGCAGCACTCATCTACGAGAGGGTTCTGTACGAGGGATTCGGGCCAGGCCGCATGATGGCGGAGCAGATGCGATACCTCCGCGATGCAGCCGCGGCCGACAAGGTGACCGTACGCATTCTGCCGAAGCAGGTCATTGCGTTGCCCGCTCCCATTTTTCACCTGTCGTTCCTCGATGGTGAGCATCAGGAGCTGGCGTACGTCGAGCATGCGAACAGCGCCAACTACATCACCCAGAGGGCAGAACTCGACCGCACGCGAAGTCAGCTCACCAACATCCGCGAGAACGTATACACCCGTGAGGACAGTGTGGTGGCCTTGGAACGCGCCATCGACTACTGGGAGCGGATCGCCGCGGAGGAGGAGCAGCCGTGCTAGGCGTTGGGCCCCGCGCAGCTGCTCCTCTGGCGCCGGTGTCACCTTTGGGTGCGGACGCGGCCGACCCCACCCCATTCGACCCAGTCCTCCGGGCGCATGCCTGGGGGCGGAGACGGTGAGTCGGGAAGCCAATCGATTACGTCGACCAGGCCGGGGGGCTCTTCAATGTCCAGAGAATCGAAGTAGCGAGCCACTTCGTGCGGTTGGCGCACGCGGCCCCATTTGCCTCCGGTGGCGCCGTCCATCAGGCGAGTAACGCCGTCGCGTACGTCGGGGTCGTCGCTGACCAGCTGGCAGATGACCACGTAACTGCCGGGAGCGAGCTGTTCGGAGACGGCTCTTATCAGGGCCGCCGGGTCGGTCTCATCGTCCGCATCGGGCAAGCAGTGCAGGACGGAGACGAACAGCGCCGCGATGGGTTCGCTCCAGTCGAGAAATTCGCTGGTAGCGCTCCTGATGTCTTTTGTGAGCCGCATGTCGTAGTCGACGACCATCGTGTTCACGTTGTCATCAAGGTGTGTCCGAGCGTGGGCGAGGACCATCGGGTCGTTGTCGACGTAGACGACCTTGGTGCCGGGGGCGATGTGCTGGGCCACCTGGTGAACGTTGTCCTGCGTGGGCAGGCCGCTCCCGTGGTCCAGGAACTGGGCGATCCCTTTTTCCGCGGCGAGGAACCGAACGACGCGGCGGAGGAAGGCCCGGTTGTTGCGCGCGAGCTGCTGGGTGCTCGGTGCGATCGTCAGGAGTTCACCGCAAGCGGTCCGGTCGACTTCGTAGTTTTCCGTCCCCCCTAAGAGCCAGTCGTACATGCGCGCTGCACTGGCCCGGCTGGTGTCGATCACGCGGTTAGTTTGGGGTTTCTCCCCGTTGGTCATACGCGCTCCCCTAAGCCCTGGTCTGGGCTGTATCCCTGAACGTAAGGGCTGATTCTAGAAGCGCGTACGGATGACGGCTAGTCATTCCCAGGGGCTGGCGGGGTTAGAAATGCGCCACAGGGGGTGCGAAATGCTGGTCAGCGCACACCTTCTTCGAGGACGTGCGCCGACCAGGCTTCACCCGTCGAACTGGGCACCGAGTGCCCGTGCCGCACTGCGCAACAGGGCGCTCGCGACGGGGGCCGGCATTCCCATGAGGTGAGCAGCCCGCTCGACGGGCAGGCCCAGATCGTGGTGGAGGATCACGATGTCGGCCTGGGCGGGTCTGAGGATGGCGTGAAGCCGACCGGCTCGACTGCCAGTGATGGGGGTCCGGCGCGCGGCTTCGGCGCGTAGGTCGGTCCAGATGCGGTCCGCGGGGCACCGGCTGCCCAGTACCGCGATCCATGAGTCTTCCAGTGCCGCCAGCACGGTGTCGACGCACCGTCGGGCCTCGGCGCGGTCGATGCACCGCCGTTCCGCGTACTGGACATACGCCGACCGGTTCGCCTCGCAGAGCGCGTGGTACCCGAGCCAGTTGGCGAATAGACGTGCGTCGCCGCCCCTCCGCCGGCTCATGACGGCACCACCTGTTCATCGGATTCCAGCTGAGTGGCCCGCGCAACGACCCACAACTGCTCGAACGCTGCCGGGTCCGCACCGAACCCGGCCAGGAGCGCGCTCACCATGGGCCACGGCGGAACCACCCGTCCACAAAGGGTGGCGCGGGCCACTGCCACATCGACATCCGACACGATCGCCGGGCTGGGCCCTCCGGCAGCCAGCCAGGCACCCCGCAAGGCCGCCGCCAGACGGTCCGTGCCGTTGCTCCCGTGGGTCGCCAGCCGCTCACCCGAAGCGTGCTCCCACAAGTGCAGCAGGTCCTGCGGCTCGCCGCCCAGGGCGTGCGCGACGGTGTACGTCACGGGCCAGGACCTCACTGTCCGCCCTTCGACGATGTCGGTGATCTGCTCAAGCGTCTGCCCGGTGACGGCCGCTGCCTCCGAGAGGCTGGTACGGGAGGCTCTGCGGAGCGTGCGCAGCGCAGCTCCGAGATCCCGCCGGGCGCCGGGTGCCACCCTGCCCGAGGTGCGGGGGCACGGAACCCGCGGAGCGCAGGGCACGGGCCGCGCCGGAAAGTCCGCGGCCGCCCTCAGGATCATCGGTGGCGGCAGTCGTGCGGCCAGCAGCTCTGAGACGCGGGACCCGCCCCATCTTGCCGTGGCCGATGCCCGGTTCACCCCGGCCGCGACGGCGATGTCCTGCCAGCTGTCACCACGGCGCAACGCGGTATCGACGGCGACCGCGACCAGGCATTTCGCATCCCAAGCGATGCGCTCGGCGAGCAAGGAGGCGCTCTTAAGCTCCAGTTGCTGTCCGCCGTACAGCTGAAGGCTGCTGGTCACCAGATCGTGGGCGATCGGCCACCACGATGGTCCGGGATCACGCCGGGCGCGGTCTCGTTCACGCTGGGCTCGGCGCCTGCACCGCGACGCACAGTAAATTCGGGGGCGCCCGCCCCGCGTTGTCCTCTCGATGGGTTCGCCGCACTGCACGCACCGGACCCGCCGCAATGGCTTCGCCATCAGGTCTCCCTTCGCCACCCCGGAGCACGCTCGCCCGCAGCATCCGGAGCTGGCCGTTGAGGCCGGGTGGGGCCGCTGTTGAGCGGCCCCACCCGACAGGGGGTCAGGCCCTGCGGTAGTGGAACCGGCGAAGCGTGCTCTGCCGGCTGGCCTTCAGCAGCAAGGCCACGAAGGACAGCACCGGCAACGGCCAGTAGCCAGGCAGGCCCAGCACAACCGGGAGTACCGTGATGATGAAGACGGCAGCGACGACCAGAATCGTGACGGTGAAGAGACTCCCGCACAAACGTACTTCGGTCCGGGAGATCTCCGTGGTTTCACCGGTACTCGCGTGAGGGATACTCCCGTGGGGGTGGCCCGGGAACGCCTTAGCAGACTCCGGGTTTACTCCAAAGGTCATGTACATAACCTTTCTCGGTTAGCGATGGCCTGACAGAGGTGGCCCCGGGGCGTAATCCCGGGGCCATCGGCATCACAGTCCGCCATCGAAAGACCGTGATACGTCATCAGACTATCTGGGTAATTCTGACTTCGCTGCCACTTGCCGAAGTTTCCCCTCGTGCAACACGCATCCCATATGCAACCCACTCCGGGATGGGGGCCTCCAGGGTTCCAAATGGAAAGTTACGATCGCGTAGGCGCCCACTAAAGGTCGCTTTGGCGATCGAATTTGAGTTCTTTATGAACGCACATGAAAAACAAGCAGATGGCGACGGTCTCAACCTTCCTAGATTCGAACCCAACGCGTCGAGAAGAGGAACGTTGACGTCCAGGTGCAGCAGTACGTGCAGATGGGAAAACAGCAAATGTGCGGTTGTGAATAATCGCCTTGGCTCGACATGGGAGACCCACTGCCGCGTCCATCGACAGCAATGATGCAGGCCCCGGTGGTCGCGGCTCGCCGGTGGCGGGATTTGCTGGGCGAATGGTGCCACGCGCCGGTCAGTGCCTCCTGGGAAACTCACGTGTGACGCACTGGGCAATTCGCGCACAGCTGCAACTCTGGTCAAGCGTTCATCCAAGAGCTGTCCTGCTTGGTGGTTGTCCCATCCACCAACAGCCCTTTCAGGAAACACGATCCGCCCTGGGGGCGCATCCTCGCCCAGCCGTCCCAGTCTTAGGTTCGCCAGGCTGCACGCCGTGGCGGAACCCGGGAGCAGGTGGCCACGCGCTATCCGGGGCATCACCCCGAGCCGGAGGTCACCGCGCCGCACATCGTCGGCGTCATCGCTGGCCTCAGCCTGGCCTGGAACTCCAGCGTAGAGATGCCTGCGCTTGTAGGTTCACTACAAGGCGCTTGGCGCAACGGATTCTGATGCCGCCAACAGGTCGGCCGCCGGTTCTCGCCCAGAGAGCGCCCCTGCGCGTGCGGTCGGGGAGGGTTCGGGGCACGGCGTCCTCGTTCCCGACTCGGCTTCGCAACGGGATCTGCTGCAGGCAGCTGGGGAGCGCAAGGGGAGCGCGGACGCCTTCGAACTTGCCGACACGAGACAACACTAACGAAACCTGCGCATGTGCTCTGATCAGCGAAAACGAGAACTGGCAGCACTTCAGGACATGACGCGGCATGGTCGCTCACGGACTTGTAATGCGTTGGTCTCGCGGAGGGGAAGTGCTTGCGTCCCCGACGCGCACCGTGCCCATACCTGGCGAGGCTCGATGGAGAGTGAACGTCTCACAGCCTCGTTGTGCAGCGAGATCCCAGGGACTTTTCAGGCACTTTCAGCTCTGTCACGGGGACTTTCCAGGGATGATCCGCTGTGCAAGCGGGAAAGCGCGTGACAGAGCTGAAAGATAAGAAACCGCTGATCAGAGGCTGTTTCTCAGCACTCGATGATGTTGACCGCCAGTCCGCCCCGCGCCGTCTCCTTGTACTTGACCGACATGTCCGCGCTGCTGCCCTTCGTGGTCTTGATGACCTTGCTGGCTTCCATGTACGCGTCCGCCCTCCCATCCCGTTGTCACGCCACGTGCGTCGACTCGACCGCGCCACGCGCCGTGCCCGCACTGCGCTCGTCCTGACCGTGCAGAACACCCTTAGCCATGGCACTGATCGGCGAGCCGGGGGCCGGGGCATATTAGCCCGGGGTCCGAGGTGGCTGGGTGAAGGTTCGCCATGACGAAGCCCGTCCCGCCGATCTCCGTGCCGCTACGGGTCCTCGTCTCCATCCTGACCATCTTGTTGGTCGGGTTCGACGACAACAACACACATCTCACTGCTCACCTGACGTGCTTCTGAGCAGGGCTTCTGAGTATGCGGCGAGCGCCTCGGTCGGCAGCCGGATGACCGAAGGAGCGCGGGTACGTATGGAGGTCCGGGCTGGAACTGGCCGTAGCCGTGTGATGCGCGTGCGCGGCGAGGGCTGAACTCCGAATTTAAGGGACGTCGGTGGTGGCGTCGCTGCGGGCATGGCGAGGCCCCTCTGGTGAGCACTCTCCGTAAAGGATGACGGGCAATCAAGCGTGTCTGACGCATCGTTACCCATTCAAGATCCTCTTGCACACGCGTTGCACAAGGTGATGAAAAGTAGCGGTGATCAATGGAAGGTCGAGAAAGGGTATAACCGCAGGTCGACAGGCATTTAGGGGTGTCGTGCCCCGTGCCCCTAAGGGTCACGACACCCCGCCGGTCAGATGTCGCGGAAGATCTCGATCTGCGCGCCCACGGAGTTGAGCCGCTCCGCCAGTTCCTCGTATCCGCGGTTGATCACGTACACATTGCGCAGCACCGACGTGCCCTCTGCCGCCATCATCGCCAGCAGTACCACCACCGCCGGACGCAGTGCCGGCGGGCACATCATCTCCGCTGCGCGCCAGCGGGTCGGCCCCTCCACCAGCACCCGGTGCGGGTCGAGGAGTTGCAGTCTGCCGCCCAGCCGGTTGAGGTCCGTCAGATAGATCGCGCGGTTGTCGTAGACCCAGTCGTGGATCAGGGTCTGGCCCTGCGCGACCGCCGCGATGGCCGCGAAGAACGGCACGTTGTCGATGTTGAGCCCCGGGAAGGGCATCGGGTGGATCTTGTCGATCGGGGCTTCGAGCTTGGAGGGCCGTACGGTCAGGTCCACCAGGCGGGTCCGGCCGTTGTCGGCCGCGTACTCGGCGCCGCGGTCGTGGTCGAGGCCCATCTCCTCAAGGACCGCGAGCTCGATCTCCATGAACTCGACGGGGACCCGGCGGATCGTCAGTTCCGACTCGGTCACCACGGCGGCGGCCAGCAGGCTCATCGCCTCGACCGGGTCCTCGGAGGGGGAGTAGTCGACGTCCACGTCGATCTCCGGCACCCCGTGCACGGTCAGCGTCGTGGTGCCCACGCCGTCCACCCGTACGCCCAGCGCCTCCAGGAAGAAACACAGGTCCTGGACCATGTAGTTGGAGGACGCGTTGCGGATGACGGTCACGCCGTCGCTGCGCGCGGCGGCGAGCAGCGCGTTCTCGGTGACCGTGTCACCGCGCTCGGTCAGCACGATCGGGCGGTCGGGGGCGGCGCCCCGCTCCACCTGTGCGTGGTAGAGCCCCTCCGTCGCGGTGATTTCGAGCCCGAAGCGGCGCAGCGCGATCATGTGGGGCTCAATGGTGCGGGTGCCCAGGTCGCAGCCGCCCGCGTACGGCAGCTTGAAGTTGTCCAGGCGGTGCAGCAGCGGGCCGAGGAACATGATGATCGAGCGGGTGCGGCGTGCGGCCGACGCGTCGATGGCAGCCATGTCCACGTCGGCGCCCGGGGCGATCTCCAGGTCCTTGCCGTCGTTGATCCAGCGGGTGCGCACGCCGATGGAGTTGAGTACCTCCAGCAGGCGGTACACCTCCTCGATGCGCGCGACTCTGCGCAGCACCGTCCGGCCCTTGTTGAGCAACGAGGCGCAAAGCAGCGCCACACAGGCGTTCTTGCTCGTCTTGACGTCGATCGCGCCGGAGAGCCGGCGTCCGCCGACCACCCGCAGATGCATCGGTCCGGCGTAGCCCAGCGAGACGATCTCGCTGTCGAGAGCTTCGCCGATCCGGGCGATCATCTCAAGGCTGATGTTCTGGTTTCCGCGCTCGATGCGGTTCACGGCGCTCTGGCTTGTGGCGAGCGCATCGGCCAGCTGGGTCTGTGTCCAGCCCCGGTGCTGACGGGCGACACGGATGAGCTTGCCGATGCGTACGAGGTAGTCATCTGCCATGCGGCAGACGCTATCTCACATATGAGATGCCGACTCCTCGGGGTGGGCCATTGGAGTGATGGGTGGGGTGGCGGCGGGGCCGGCCGCGGGCCTGTCCGGCTTGCCCGCTGTCGGAGTAATTACGGGGTTCCGTGCCCCGACCCGATCACGCTGTGCCGGATGAGCACCATCGGAGCGGACAGGAAGAGCCCGGAGCGGCTCGTCGCGCTCTCCGACGGGATCTTCGCCATCGCCATGACCCTGCTGGTGCTCGACATCCGGGTGAGGGACGACCTGGACGCGGACGCCTTCCGTCACGCGCTGCACCGGCTGCTGCCGGCGCTGGGCGCCTACGCGCTGAGCTTCACCATTCTCGCGGGCTTCTGGCGCGATCACCGGCGGATCCTGAATCTGGCCCACCGGGTGGACGGAATGACGTTGCGGTTCGCGCTGGCCGGGCTGGGGGCCATCGCGCTGGTCCCGTTCCCGACCACCCTGCTGTCGGACTACGCGTCGCAGCCGCTGGCCGTGGCCTGTTACGCGGCGACCGTCGCCGTCATCGACCTGCTGGAGCTGGCGCTGTTCCTCACCATCTGGTGCCGCCCGTGGATGGCGCGGCCGATCTCCGGACGCACCGGCCGGTACATCGTCCTGGACCTGTGCTCGTCCGTCCTGGTCTTCGGCGCGACGGTGCCGATCGCTTTCCTCTCCCCGCGAGCGGCCCTGTGGACGTGGGCGGTCCTGGTCCCGGTCAAGCTGGTGCTCGGCAGGCGCGAACGGGACCGAGGGGACCGGCCGGAGGCAACCTGAAGAGCGTCCCGCTCCGGGCCCGAACAGCTTCTGGAACCGGTGGCTACCGGCTGTGCAGCCAGACCCGCGGCCGACCGGGCGGAACCGCTTGACAGCGGTCGGCAGGGCAGCCCCGCATGACCTCCGCGCGGACGTGTACTAGAGTTATCTCGACATCGAGATATCTGCCGAGGCGCATCGCGGCCGTCACTCGGTAAGGGTTACCTAACTAATCCTCACTGTAGCGGATGGCCGAGCAGCCGTAGGCGGCACCACGCGGCGCCGGCGCATATGAGGCGCGGCGCGGTAGAACGCGCACTTTGATGAAGGAGACTGTCGTGTCGGCGAACAGCTTCGACGCCCGCAGCACGCTGCGCGTGGGCGACGAGTCGTACGAGATCTTCAAGCTGGACAAGGTCGAGGGCTCCGCGCGCCTCCCTTACAGCCTGAAGGTCCTGCTGGAGAACCTGCTGCGTACCGAGGACGGCGCGAACATCACCGCCGACCACATCCGGGCGCTGGGCGGCTGGGACTCGCAGGCTCAGCCGAGCCAGGAGATCCAGTTCACGCCGGCCCGCGTGATCATGCAGGACTTCACCGGTGTGCCCTGCGTCGTCGACCTCGCCACCATGCGCGAGGCCGTGAAGGAGCTCGGCGGTGACGCCGCGCAGATCAACCCGCTGGCCCCGGCCGAGCTGGTCATCGACCACTCCGTCATCGCCGACAAGTTCGGTACGTCGGACTCCTTCGCGCAGAACGTCGAGCTGGAGTACGGCCGCAACAAGGAGCGCTACCAGTTCCTGCGCTGGGGCCAGACCGCCTTCGACGAGTTCAAGGTCGTCCCCCCGGGCACCGGCATCGTCCACCAGGTCAACATCGAGCACCTGGCCCGCACCGTCATGGTCCGCAACGGCCAGGCGTACCCCGACACCCTCGTCGGCACCGACTCGCACACCACCATGGTCAACGGCCTGGGTGTGCTGGGCTGGGGCGTCGGCGGGATCGAGGCCGAGGCCGCGATGCTCGGCCAGCCGGTCTCGATGCTCATCCCGCGCGTCGTCGGCTTCAAGCTGACCGGCGAGCTGAACGCCGGCACCACCGCCACCGACCTGGTCCTCACGATCACCGAGATGCTGCGCAAGCACGGCGTCGTCGGCAAGTTCGTCGAGTTCTACGGTGAGGGCGTCGCCGCCACCTCGCTCGCGAACCGCGCCACCATCGGCAACATGTCGCCGGAGTTCGGTTCCACCGCCGCGATCTTCCCGATCGACGCCGAGACGCTGAACTACCTGCGGCTGACCGGCCGTGACGAGAAGCAGGTCGCGCTCGTCGAGGCGTACTCCAAGGAGCAGGGCCTCTGGCTCGACCCGGCCGCCGAGCCCGACTTCTCCGAGAAGCTGGAGCTCGACCTCGCCACGGTCGTCCCGTCCATCGCAGGGCCGAAGCGCCCGCAGGACCGCATCGTCCTCGCCAACGCCAAGGCGCAGTTCGCCCAGGACGTCCGCAACTACGTCTCCGAGGACGAGGAGTCCGGCAAGGAGTCCTTCCCGGCCTCCGACGCCCCGGCCGCCCACAACGGCGTGCCGAGCCGTCCGACCACCGTCACGGCCCCCGACGGCTCGACGTACGAGATCGACCACGGCGCCGTCACCGTCGCCGCGATCACCTCCTGCACCAACACCTCGAACCCGTACGTCATGGTCGCCGCCGCGCTGGTGGCCAAGAAGGCCGTCGAGAAGGGCCTGACCCGCAAGCCCTGGGTCAAGACCACCCTCGCCCCGGGCTCGAAGGTCGTCACCGACTACTTCGACAAGGCCGGGCTCACCCCGTACCTCGACAAGGTCGGCTTCAACCTCGTCGGCTACGGCTGCACCACCTGCATCGGCAACTCGGGCCCGCTGCCCGACGAGGTCTCCAAGGCCGTCAACGACCACGACCTGGCCGTGACGTCGGTGCTCTCCGGCAACCGCAACTTCGAGGGGCGCATCAACCCCGACGTCAAGATGAACTACCTGGCGTCCCCGCCGCTGGTCGTCGCGTACGCCATCGCGGGCTCCATGAAGGTGGACATCACCAAGGACTCGCTGGGCACCGACCAGGAGGGCAAGCCGGTCTACCTCCAGGACATCTGGCCCACCGAGGCCGAGGTCAACGACGTCGTGGCGAACACCATCGGCGAGGGCATGTTCAACAAGTCCTACCAGGACGTCTTCGCGGGTGACGCCCAGTGGCAGGCGCTGTCCATCCCGACCGGCAACACCTTCGAGTGGGACCCCGAGTCCACCTACGTCCGTAAGCCCCCGTACTTCGAGGGCATGACGATGGAGACCACCCCGGTCGAGGACATCACCGGAGCCCGGGTCCTCGCCAAGCTGGGGGACTCGGTCACCACCGACCACATCTCCCCGGCCAGCGCGATCAAGGCCGACACCCCGGCCGGCAAGTACCTCACGGAGCACGGCGTCGAGCGCCGCGACTTCAACTCCTACGGCTCGCGCCGCGGCAACCACGAGGTCATGATCCGCGGCACGTTCGCCAACATCCGCCTGCGCAACCAGATCGCGCCGGGCACCGAGGGCGGCTACACCCGCGACTTCACCCAGGCGGACGGCCCGGTGTCGTTCATCTACGACGCCTCGCAGAACTACCAGGCCGCCGGCATCCCGCTGACCGTCCTGGCGGGCAAGGAGTACGGCTCAGGATCGTCCCGCGACTGGGCGGCCAAGGGCACCGCGCTGCTCGGCGTCCGGACCGTCATCGCCGAGTCGTACGAGCGCATCCACCGCTCGAACCTCATCGGCATGGGCGTCCTGCCGCTCCAGTTCCCCGAGGGCAAGACCGCCGAGTCGCTCGGCCTGACCGGTCAGGAGACCTTCTCCTTCACCGGCGTGACCGAGCTGAACAACGGCACCACGCCCCGCACGGTCAAGGTCACCACCGACACCGGCGTGGAGTTCGACGCGGTCGTCCGCATCGACACCCCCGGTGAGGCGGACTACTACCGCAACGGCGGCATCATGCAGTACGTGCTGCGCAACCTGATCCGCAAGTAGGCGGACGGGCCGCGAGGCCACGAAGGGCCGTATCCCCGCGCAGCACCGCGGGGATACGGCCCTTCTTCCGTGTGTCCAGGTCCTCCGTGCGCCCGGGGGTCAGCGGACGCCGAGCAGGTGCTCCATGGCCAGCTGGTCCAGCGCCTCGAAGGCCATGCTGCGCTCCGCCGCCGTCGCGGTGTCGAAGTCCTCGTACGCGGAGCGGTCCGACAGCAGGCCCTTGAGCCCGTCGGCAGCGGTGGGCACGGCCAGCTCGTCCAGCCGCGAGGCGGCCAGCGCCTCCCGGACGGCCGGGTCGGCACGGAACGCCAGCGCGCGTTCCTTGAGGATCAGGTAGTTCCGCATGCAGTTCTTCGCCGATTCCCAGACGCCGTCGAAGCCGTCGGTGCGGACCGGCTTGAAGTCGAAGTGGCGCGGTCCGGAGTAGCCGGAGCTCTCCAGGAGGTCGACGAGCCAGAAGGCCTGGCGGAGGTCGCCCGCTCCGAAGCGCAGATCCTGGTCGTACTTGATGCCGGACTGGCCGTTGAGGTCGATGTGGAAGAGCTTGCCCGCCCAGATGGCCTGGGCGATGGAGTGGGTGACGTTCAGGCCGGCCATCTGCTCGTGGCCCACCTCCGGGTTCACCCCGTACATCTCCGGGCGCTCCAGTCGCTCGATGAACGCGAGGGCGTGGCCGACCGTGGGCAGCAGGATGTCGCCGCGAGGCTCGTTCGGCTTGGGCTCGATGGCGAAACGCAGGTCGTACCCCTGGTCCACGACGTACTCGCCGAACAGGTCGAACGCCTCCTTCATCCGGTCGAGCGCCACCCGGACGTCCTTGGCGGCCCCGGACTCGGCGCCTTCACGGCCGCCCCACGCCACGTACGTCCGCGCGCCCAGCTCCGCCGCGAGATCGATGTTGCGGATGACCTTCCGCAGTGCGAAGCGCCGCACGCCGCGGTCGTTGGACGTGAAGCCGCCGTCCTTGAAAACGGGGTGCGTGAACAGGTTCGTCGTGGCCATCGGGACCTGGAGACCGGTGCGGTCCAGTGCGTCCTTGAAGCGCGCGACATGTGCCGAGCGCTCACTGTCCGACGAGCCGAACGGGATCAGGTCGTCGTCGTGGAAGGTCACACCGTACGCGCCCAGTTCCG
Source organism: Streptomyces sp. NBC_01471 (assembly GCF_041438865.1). NCBI lineage: Bacteria > Bacillati > Actinomycetota > Actinomycetes > Kitasatosporales > Streptomycetaceae > Streptomyces > Streptomyces sp. NBC_01471. The sequence goes on along the minus strand of NZ_CP109450.1, from coordinate 1,237,118 downwards.
CCAGGCGCTCCACGGACTCGACGGGGTCCAGGGCGGGCCGGGTCGGGTCGCCGAAGGGGTCGTTGCCCTTCCAGCCGACGGTCCACAGACCGAAGGTGAACCTGTCAGTGGGGCTGGGGGCGGGGGTGAATCGGTCCGGCATGATCAGCCTCTTGTCGACGAGGGCCCGGGCGGCCGTTCGCTGCCGCCCGGCGGATTTGTTTGCCGACAGTACTAATACGGCATCGGCGCGGATGTTTCCAGAGCCCTCCCATGAACGGCCGGGAACTCTGCGCGACAACTACTGCGATCACGAATGCTCCATGGGTGTGGCCATGGGCGTGGTCATGGCTGCGGGCGCCGAGGGCGTACCGGTCCGGTGACGTCCTCGGCGCCCGCGGGCGGCAGCCGTTCTTCATTTGTTCTGTATGGGACTAAAAGGCTCCGGCGCCCGGCTCAACGGTTGACGAAGCCCAGGTTGCGCTGGTCGTACCGGGTGCCCGCGACCGACCCGGCGGGGGCCGCGGCGTCGATCGCCGCGAGTTCGTCGGCCGACAGCTCCAGGGTCGCCGCCGCGACGTTCTCCTCCAGGTACTTCTCCCTGCGCGTCCCCGGAATCGGCACCACGTCGGATCCCCGGTGCTGCACCCAGGCCAGCGCGAGCTGACCGGCCGTCACACCGCGCGCCCCGGCCAGCTCGTTGAGCCGGTCCACGATGGCGAGGTTCTGCTCCAGGTTGCCGTCGGTGAAGCGGGGCTGACTGCGGCGCAGGTCGGTCTCCGGCAGGCCGTCCAGTGAGGTGTACCGGCCGGTGAGGAAGCCGCGGCCGAGCGGCGAGAACGGCACCAGGCCGATTCCGAGCTCACGGCAGACCGGTGCGATCTCCTGCTCCAGGTCCCTGGTCCAGAGCGACCACTCGCTCTGCAGCGCGGCGATCGGATGCACCGCGTGGGCCCGCCGGAGGGTCTGCGCGCTCGCCTCGGAGAGTCCCAGATGGCGGACCTTGCCCGCTGTGACCAGCTCGGCCATCGCACCGACCGTCTCCTCGATGGGGACGTTCTGGTCGACCCGGTGCAGGTAGTAGAGGTCGATGTGGTCGGTGCCGAGCCTGCGCAGCGACGCTTCGCAGGCCTGCCGTACGAACGCGGCGTCGCCCCGGATGTCGGTCGTCTCACCCAGCCGGTTGGCGAAGCCGAACTTCGTTGCCACCACGGCCTGTTCGCGGCGCCCCGCCAGCGCCCGGCCGATCAGCTCCTCGTTGTGGCCCGCGCCGTAGAAGTCCGAGGTGTCGAGCAGCGTGACACCCAGTTCGAGGGCGCGGTGGATGGTCGCGATCGACTGGTCGTCGTCCGATGAGCCGTAGCCGTGGCTCATCCCCATGCAGCCGAGGCCCTGGGCGGAGACGGTCAGTTCGCCGAGACGGCGGAGGGGAAGCGTGGAGTTCATACCGCTGACCGTAGGTGCTGGAGCGCACTCCAGGTCAAGCGCCTTCCTCCGGTGCGGCGGACAGCGGAAGCGGCTCGGTACGGGCCGCGGGGCGGGCCCGGAAGTCCCGGTCCCGCCCCGCGGTTCACTCCGTCCGGCCGGTCACCGGCTGACCAGGATCAGGAGAGCAGCTCCACCTCCGCGAGGGTCGCCGTCCCGGTGCTCACCAGGCGGTACTGCTTGTACGTGCCCGGGTGGTCCACGGAGAAGACCCTCGTCTGCTTGTCGTAGGCGAATGACTCACCCGAGCGCTTGTCCAGCGTGGTCCACTTCGTACCGTCGGCGGACCCCTCCAGCTTCCACCCGGTCGGAGCCTTGGCCTTGTCCGACGAAGTGAGGGTGTACTGGACGGCCCGGGTCGCCGACTTCACGGGGAGGCCGGCCGAGGTGAACGAGGCATCCGTCTTCGAGGTGTTGTCGAAGAGCGCACCGGTACCGCTGGTCGCGTCCTCGCGCGGGGACGGCACCTTGTCGTCCTTGGCGATCGAGACCGGCGCCGCCTTCTTCCCGGTACCCCACTTCGACGGCCGCGGTCCCATGGCGAAGTCCAGGGTGCCACCGTGCTGCAGTACGTCGTTCGGCAGCGCGGTGGAGTTCCAGGCCTTGCCGTTCACCTTGAGGCCCTGCACGTAGATGTTCTCCGTGCTGTTCTGCGGAGCCTTGACCACCAGGTCCCTGCCGTTGTCCAGGTGGACGGTGGCCTTGGTGAACTGCGGTGAGCCGACGGCGAATTCGCCGCTGCCCATCACCAGGGGGTAGAAGCCGAGCGAGGAGAAGATGTACCAGGCCGACTGCTCGCCGTTGTCCTCGTCGCCGTGGTAGCCCTGCCCGATGTCACTGCCGGTGTACAGCCGGCCGAGGACCTCGCGGATCTTCTCCTGCGCCTTCCACGGCTGGCCCGCCGCGTCGTACATGTAGGTGACGTGGTGCGCCACCTGGTTGCTGTGCCCGTACTGGCCCATCCGCACGTCGCGCGCCTCGGTCATCTCGTGGATGACACCGCCGTACGAGCCGGTGTACTCGGGCCCCGCGGTCTCCGGCGTCGAGAAGTAGGTGTCCAGTTTCTTCGCCAGACCCGCCTGGCCGCCGTAGAGGTTGGCCAGACCGCGCGAGTCCTGCGGAGCGGTGAAGGCGTACCCCCAGCCGTCGGTCTCGGTGTAGTCGTAGCCCCAGACCCGGGGGTCGTACTTGTCCGCCGGGAGCCGCCAGCCGCCGTCCGGCGTCCTGCCCTGGAAGAAGCCGACCTCGGGGTCGAAGAGCTTGACGTAGTTCTGCGCCCGGTTGAGGAAGTACTCCGACTCCTCCTTGTAGCGGGCCTCGTGGGTCTTCTTGTAGAGCGCCTTGCCCATCTGCGCGATGCCGTAGTCGTTGACGTAGCCCTCCATCGACCACGACATGCCCTCGTTGGTCGCGGTGGACGCGTAGCCCGTGAAGGGCGAGGTGTCCATGCCCTTGCGGCCGACGCCCGAGCTGGGCGGGACGACGGTGGCGTTCTTCAGGGCCGCCTCGTACGCCGCCTTCGCGTCGAACTTCACACCCTTGACGTAGGCGTCCGCGAACGCCACGTCCGAACTGGTGCCGGTCATCAGGTCGGAGTAGCCGGGGGAGGACCAGCGGGAGATCCAGCCGCCGTCCTTGTACTGCTGGACGAAGCCGTCGACCAGCTTTCCCGCCTTCTTCGGAGTGAGGAAGGAGTACGCCGGCCAGGTCGTCCGGTAGGTGTCCCAGAAGCCGTTGTTGACGTAGACCGAACCGTCCACGACCTTGGCGCCGGTGTGCGTCGGCGTGTTGTCACCGGCCTTGGCCGAGAAGGGGCTCGCGTACTTCGTCTTCGAGCCGACCTTCTCCGAACCCGAGTTGGGGTACAGGTACAGCCGGTACAGGGACGAGTAGAGCGAGGTCAGCTGGTCGTGCGTGGCGCCCTGTACCTCGATCTTGCCGAGGATCTTGTCCCACTGGGAGCGGGCCTTCGCCTCGGTCCCCGCGAAGGTCGACGACGCGGGCAGTTCCTGCGCGAGGTTGGACTTCGCCTGGGCCACGCCGATGAGCGAGGTGGCCATGCGCAGGGTGACCGTACGGTTCTTGCCCGGCTTGAAGCGCATGTAGCCGGTGACGTTGTCGCCGCCCCCGCCGGTGAGCTTCGAACTCGCGGTGACCGGGGTGTCGGCGACGCCGTACACGAACATCCGGGTCGCGCCGGTGGAGCCGCCGCTCTTGACGTCCGAGTAGCCGCTGAAGGTGCCGGTCCTCGGGTCCAGCGTGAGGCCGCCGTCGTTGGAGATGTTGTCGAAGATCATGCTCGCGTTGTCACCGGGGTAGGTGAAGCGCATCATCGCCGCGTGGTCGGTCGGCGTCATCTCCGCCTTGAGGCCGTTCTCGAAGGTGACCCCGTAGTAGTCGGGCTTCGCGACCTCGTTCTCGTGCTTGAAGGGGAGGGCGCGCTTGGTCCGGGAGGCGTCCGGGGTTCCGGAGGCCACCGACGGCATCACCTGGAAGGTCTGCCGGTCGCCCATCCAGGGGCTCGGCTCGTGGCTGGCGCTGAAGGCCTGGAGCGTGGGCAGGTTGTCGGCGTTGTTGCCGCTCGCGTAGTTGTAGAGCCAGCTGGTCGAGCCCGCGTCCGTGACCGGTGTCCAGAAGTTGAAGCCATTGGGCACGGCGGTCGCCGGGAAGTTGTTGCCGCGCGAGAAGGAGCCGCTCGAATTGGTGCCCCGGGTGGTGAGGGCGTAGTCCGAGAGGTGCGCGGACGGCTTCTCCGCCTTCTTGGCCGCCAGCGAGATGTCGTCGATCCAGCCCCGGAACGTCGCCGGGCCCTTGGGCGAGTCGTACGCCACCAGGATCCGGTCGACGGTCTTGCCCGCGGCGACCGTCCCGATGTCCGCCGATACGGCGTTCCACTGGTTGACGTACAGCCGCATGGCGGCCCCCTGGCCCTGTGGGGTCAGCAGCCCGCCGTTGGAGTCGGTGGCCTTCAGGTCGCTCAGATAGGTGCCGTCCGTGAAGGCCAGGTCGACCGCCACATCGGTGGACGGATAGTTCAGATCGGTCTTGCCCATCTCCGGAAAGAGCTTGTACGACAGCTCGGTGTTCCGGCTGATCCGGGTATTGACGTCGAAGACCTTGTTGTACGAGTACGCGCGGCCCGTGCCCTTCTGCGTGCCCTCGTACCGCAGCGACCTGGTGCCGGTGAAGCCGGCGCCGGTCTTGGCGGTCGGTGACGAGGTGGGTCCGCTGTCCTCCCGGGTGACCATGTCGGAGGGCGGGGGCGTGCTCGTGTCGCCGTCCGAGAACTGGACATCGGCCAGCTGCACCGCGTCCGCGGCGCCGTGGTTGGCGGTGATGTCGAGGCGGTAGTGCGCGTACGCGGTGTCCGCGCCCGCGATCTCGTACGACCTGGTCTGCAACCGCTTGTCGAAGTCCTGGCCCTGCTGGGTGCTGAGGGTCTTCCAGTCCTTGCCGTCGGTGGAGCCCTGGAGGGTCCAGTCCTTCGGGTCGCGCTCGGCATGATCGTTGGCGGACGTCATCGCGTACGTCGTGAGCTTGACCGCTTCGTCGAGATCGAACTCCACCCATGCGGTGGGATGGAAGGCCAGCCACTTGGTGTCCGGGTTGATGTCGATGAGGCTTCCCTTGCCCTCACCGCTTCCGGCGTTCTCGTCACTGGCGCGCAGCGAGACGACGTGGTCCGTGACATTGCCTGGTATTCCCGCATTGATGGTGCCATCGATACCGGAGGAGCGTTTATGGCCGTCCGGGCCCACTTCCACGGTATTGCGCCAGTCCGGCTGTGGTTGGTCCGCTTCGAACGAGGAGCTGAACCCCTTGTCCCCTACATGGGGTTGCGCGGGTTGGGCGACGGCGGCGCCCTGCCCCGTCACGACGAGCACAAAAGCGGCCGCCACCAGGGCGGCGGCCGGGCCGGCCCTGTGCCGAGGTCTGGTCTGCATGAGGGTCTTTCCTCTCACCTAAGCGCTTAGGACAACGTTGTCACGCTGACGCGCAAGGTCCAGTAGGAAGGTAAGTGACATCTGAGTCAAGGGCGTTGACGACGCGCGGGCGGAAGAATTGGACGCGCTCTCATGCGACGGTGTCACCCGGTGGGCGGAGTGCACCAGATGTCTGTGAGGTCTCAACTCGGGAAAGACTGACGTTCAAACCTGCATTCGATCTTGCCCAGTCGAAGGGAAGTGGACTATACCTGTCGACGTCCGCCTAGCCGTGTCTTTGGCGGCGGGCCAGGGGGGCGGGGATCGGGGCGGGGGCTTCACGGCAGCCCGGCCGTATTCCCAGCTTTCCCTCCTGCAGCCAGTGCAACCCCAGCGTCAACTGAACGCGGTGGCGGGGCCCTTCGCCTGAGGCGAATTCTCAACGGGCGACCGGTACACCGCCTGAGTCCTGTAGAAGGCGAGGACTTGAGCATGGGATCCACCTCCGCCCGCACCAATGAGGGCCTCGGCCGTCGTGATCTGATCAAGCGGTCTGCCGCTCTCGGCCTGATCGCCGTTCCGACGATGAGTTTTCTCTCCGCCTGCGCGAGCAGCGACGACAGCGGCGACAAGCAGGTCAAGAAGGGGAAGGTGACGGCCGGCAACCCGCTGGGTGTGAACGAGACCGCCCCGCTCGACATGGTCATCTTCGACGGCGGCTTCGGCACCGACTACGCCAAGGCCGCGAACGCGCTCTACTCGAAGGCGCACCCGAAGTCGAAGGTCCACTTCTCGTCCACGCAGAAGATCCAGTCGGAGCTGCAGCCGCGCTTCAACGGCGGCACCCCGCCGGACCTGATCGACAACTCGGGCGCCGAGCAGATGGACATGGGCGTCCTGGTCGGCAAGAAGCAGCTGACCGACCTCACGCCGCTGCTGGACGCGCCGTCCGTCGACGACCCGGCCAAGAAGGTCAGGGACACCCTGCGCGCGGGCATCGTGGAGATGGGCCAGTACGACGGCAAGCCCTGCTACATCATGAACTACGCGTACACCGTCTACGGCGTGTGGTACTCGCAGACCAACCTGGACAAGCTCGGCGTCGAGTACCCCAAGACCTGGGACGACATGCTCGCCGTCTGCGCGAAGGCGAAGAAGAAGGGCATCGCCGGCTGGACGTACGCGGGCAAGTACCCGTACTACCTGCCGTTCTCGCTCTTCCCCTTCATCGGCAAGATCGGCGGCCGCAAGGTCCTCGACGACATCGACGACCTGGCGCCGAACGCCTGGAAGCACCCCGCGGTCAAGGCGGGGTTCGATGCCTACTACGAGCTCTTCAAGAAGGGCTACATCCTCAAGGGCACGCCCGGCATCGACCACATCCAGTCGCAGACGGCATGGACCGCGGGCAAGGCACTCTTCATTCCGAACGGTTCCTGGGTGGAGAACGAGTCGGCGAAGACCACGCCCAAGGACTTCGAGATGAGGGTCGGCGCGCCGTCCAGCCTGGACTCCTCCGACAAGCTGCCGTACGGGACCCTCTGGGCCGGCGGCGGTGAGCCCTTCATCGTCCCGCGGAACGCGAAGAACCCGCAGGCGGGCATGGACCAGCTGCGCATCATGCTCAGCGAGGCCTCGTCCAAGACCTTCACCTCGAAGGTGAAGTCGCTGTCCGCCTTCAACGGCGGCACCGACGGTCTGGCGCTGACGCCGGGCCTCAAGTCGGCCCAGGAGACGCTGAAGGCGGCGGGCGACAACGTCCTCAACCCGCGGCTCCAGGACTGGTACGTGAAGCTCCAGAAGGAGCAGATCGGCGTCTCCGTCCTCGGCGAGATGATGGCCGGCCGTATGACCCCGGCCGAGGCCATCAAGAAGTGTCAGCAGTACGCGGACGCGGCGGCCAAGGACTCGTCGATCACGCACTACAAGCACCAGTGAGCAAGCGTCACCAGCGGCGGCACCCGCCGGAAGATCGGGGTCGGTAACCATGCAACAAGGTAAGTACCGGTTCATTGTGGGGTTCTTGATACTCCCACTGGCGTTGTACGCAGTCTTCGTCATATGGCCGTTCATTCAGTCGATCTATTACTCGTTCACCGACTGGACCGGCCTGAGCCCGGACTTCAAGATGGTCGGCTTCGACAACTACAGCCGGATGCTCCACGACTCCACCTTCTGGAAGTCACTGGAACACAGCGTCCTTTTCGTGCTGTTGCTGCCGCTGGTGACGCTCGGCCTCGCGCTGTTCTTCGCCTTCATGCTGAATGTCGGCGGCCGCCGCCGTAAGGGCGCCGCCATCGCGGGCGTACGCGGCTCGGGGTTCTACAAGATCGCGTACTTCTTCCCGCAGGTGCTGTCGATCGCGATCGTCGCCCTGCTCTTCAGGTTCATCTACAACCCCGACGGGGGCATCCTCAACGGATCCCTGAGCGCGGTCCATCTCGACAGCATCCAGCCGGACTGGCTCGGCGATCCGAAGCTCGCCCTCTGGTGCATCTTCGCGGTCCTGGTCTGGTCCCAGGTCGGCTTCTTCGTGGTGCTCTTCTCCGCCGGTATGGCGTCCATCCCGAAGGACTTCTACGAAGCGGCGCTGCTGGACGGTGCGAGCCGGGTCACGACCTTCTTCCGGATCACCCTTCCGCTGCTCTGGGACACCGTGCAGTCGGGCTGGGTGTACATGGGCATCCTGTCCCTCGGCGCCGAGGCGTTCGCCGCGGTGAACATCATGAGTGTGGGTCCGGGCGGGCCCGCCCAATCGACCACCGTGCTGCCGCTGTTCGTCTACCAGACGGCGTTCCGTGACGGGCAGGCCGGATACGCGACAACGATCGGCGTCGCCCTCCTCGTGCTCACCATGGTGTTCGCCGCCATCGTGATGCGACTGGGCCGGCGCGAGCGGCTGGAGTTCTGAGATGAAGACCACTGACACCCCTCCGGCCGAGCTCACCGAGGAGCACGAGCCCGCGCCGCCGGCCAAGCCCGCCGCGCCCCCGGCGAAGAGGAGCGAGGGCGGCACCCTCAACGTCTTCTCGCACGGCGTGCTCATCATCTGGGCGGTCCTGGTCGTCGTACCGCTGCTGTGGGCGGTGATGTCCTCGTTCAAGAACGACCACGACATCCTCGCCAAGCCGTGGAAGCTCCCGGACCGGCTGCACTTCGAGAACTGGTCCCGCGCCTGGGGCCAGGCGCACATGGGCCAGTACTTCGGGCACACCATCGTGGTCGTCGGCTGTTCGCTCATCGGCACGCTGCTGCTCGGCTCCATGGCGGCCTATGTCCTGGCGCGCTTCGACTTCCCCGGGAACAGGTTCATCTACTTCCTGTTCGTCGGAGGGATGAGCTTCCCGATCATCCTGGCGCTGGTGCCGTTGTTCTTCGTCATGAACAACATGAGCCTGCTGAACACGACGCAGGGCCTGGTCCTGGTCTACATCGCCTACTCACTGCCGTTCACCGTCTTCTTCCTCACCTCCTTCTTCCGGACGCTGCCGGGAGAAGTGGCGGAGGCGGCGACGCTCGACGGCGCGTCGCACACCCGGACCTTCTTCCAGGTGATGCTGCCGATGGCCAAGCCCGGCCTGATCAGCGTCGGTATCTTCAACTTCCTGGGCCAGTGGAACCAGTACCTGCTGCCCACGGTGCTGAACACCGACCCGAAGCAGCGGGTGCTGGCCCAGGGGCTGGTCGAACTGGCCACCAGCCAGGGCTACAAGGGCGACTACTCCGGTCTCTTCGCCGGTCTGGTGATGGCGATGCTGCCGGTCCTCGCGGCGTACATCATCTTCCAGCGGCAGGTCGTCGCGGGTCTGACCGCGGGAGCGCTGAAGTAGGACTTCGCCCCCCGTTCTCCGTACGAACCGCCCGACGGCAGCCGCTGTCGGGCGGTTCGTCCGTTTCACGCCGGGGATCGCCTGCTCATCCGTGTCTGCCCTTGCTCAAGGTCTTGACGGGAGAGAGCGCCAAAGGGTCAGCTGAGGGTTCACATGTTGGAGATAGGGCGGGGTTCAGGACACGCGCCCCGCGCGGGGGCGGCCGTCGTGCCGTCCGCCAGTGGCAGGAGTGGATGAGTCGATGGAGACTCCGGGGTCGCAGACATCTCTGCACCGGGCCAACCTCGAGCGGGTCGTACGCGCGGTGCGTATGGCGGGCTCGCTCACTCAGGCGGAGATCGCCCGCAGCACGGGGCTCTCGGCAGCCACGGTCTCCAATATCGTTCGCGAACTGAAAGAGGGCGGCACGGTCGAGGTCACCCCGACATCGGCCGGCGGCCGCCGGGCCCGCAGCGTCTCGCTCAGCGGGTCCGCGGGCATCGTGATCGGCGTCGATTTCGGACATACGCACCTGCGGGTGGCGGTGGGGAACCTCGCCCACCAGGTGCTCGCCGAGGAGTCGGAACCGCTCGACGTGGACGCCTCGTCCGCGGAGGGCTTCGGCCGGGCCGAGGAGCTGGTCAACCGGCTGATCGAGGCCACCGGTATCGGCGCCGACAAGGTCGTCGGCGTGGGGCTCGGAGTGCCGGGCCCGATCGATGTCGAATCGGGGACTCTCGGCTCCACGTCGATCCTGCCGGGGTGGTCCGGCATCAACCCGAGCGACGAGCTCGCGTCCCGGCTCGGGGTGCCGGTGTACGTCGACAACGACGCCAACCTGGGCGCGCTCGGCGAGCTGGTCTGGGGGAGCGGGCGCGGGGTCCGGGACCTCGCCTACATCAAGGTCGCCAGCGGCGTGGGGGCCGGCCTGGTGATCGACGGGCAGATCTACCGCGGCCCCGGCGGCACGGCGGGCGAGATCGGGCACATCACGCTCGACGAGTCGGGCCCTGTGTGCCGCTGCGGCAACCGGGGGTGTCTGGAGACCTTCACGGCGGCCCGGTACGTCCTGCCCCTGCTGGAGTCCAGCCACGGCACCGGTCTGACCATCGAGCGGGTCGTCCAGCTCGCCCGCGGGGGCGATCCGGGCTGCCGCCGGGTGATCGCGGACGTCGGACGGCACATCGGCAGCGGCGTGGCCAACCTCTGCAACCTCCTGAACCCCACCCGGGTGGTGCTGGGAGGGGACCTCGCCGAGGCCGGTGAACTGGTGCTCGGCCCCATCCGGGAGTCGGTCGGCAGGTACGCGATCCCCAGTGCGGCACGGCAGCTTTCGGTGCTTCCCGGGGCGCTCGGCGGCCGGGCCGAGGTGCTGGGCGCGCTGGCCCTGGTGCTCAGTGAAATGGGCGATTCAAGTCTTTTGGACGCGGCACTGCCTACCGGCACTCCTGCCTTCACTTAGATAACGAATGACACCGTTGCCATCTCGTTAAGGATTTACTCCTTGACGCTGGCCTGGCGGCCGAGTTGACTCCAGGCACCTCGGCCGCAACGTCGCGGCCTCGTCAGGGAGGTTTCTGAAGTGAATACGCAGATGCGTCGTGCCGCCGTGGCCGTGGCCGCCACCGCGATGGCTGTCTCTCTCGCCGCCTGTGGCAGCGCCAAGGACTCCGGCGGGAGCAAGGACAAGGCGTCCTCGAACTCCGCCAAGAAGGGCGATGCCCTCAACATCGGTCTGCTCCTGCCGGAGAACCAGACCGCCCGGTACGAGAAGTTCGACAAGCCCCTGATCGAGAAGAAGGTCAAGGACCTGACGCACGGCAAGGGCAAGCTGACCTACGTCAACGCCAAGCAGCAGGCCGACACGCAGAGCCAGCAGATGGACACGATGGTCACCAACCAGGTGGACGCCATCATCGTGGACGCCGTGGACGCCAAGTCGATAGCCTCCTCGGTCAAGAAGGCCAAGGACGCCGGTATCCCGGTCGTCGCCTTCGACCGTCTCGCCGAGGGCCCGATCGACTCGTACGTCTCCTTCGACAACCAGACCGTCGGCAAGACGCAGGGCACCGCCCTGCTGAAGGCGCTCGGCTCCAAGGCCAAGTCCGGCAAGATCGTCATGATGAACGGCTCCTCCACCGACCCGAACGCCGCCGACTACAAGAAGGGCGCTCACTCCGTCCTCGACGGCAAGGTGAACATCGGCAAGGAGTACGACACCAAGGAGTGGAAGCCGGAGAACGCCAACTCCAACATGGAGGGCGCGATCACCGCCATCGGCAAGAAGAACGTCATCGGCGTCCTCTCCGCCAACGACGGCATGGCGGGCGGTGTCATCACCGCCCTCAAGTCCGCAGGCGTCAACCCGATCCCGCCGGTCACCGGCCAGGACGCGGAACTCGCCGGTGTGCAGCGCATCGTGGCCGGTTCGCAGTACATGAGCGTCTACAAGCCGTACCTGCGCGAGGGCCCGGTCGCGGCCGAGATGGCTGTGGCGCTCGCCAAGGGCCAGAAGCTCGACTCGATCGTCAAGACCAAGGTCGACAGCGCCAGCGAGAAGAACATCCCCTCGGTGATCTTCCCGGTCTACTCCCTGACCAAGGCCAACATCAAGGACACCGTCATCAAGGACGGCATCTACACGGTCAGCGACATCTGCACCCCGGCCTACAAGGCCGCGTGCGACAAGATCGGTCTGAAGTAATTCCCCTGCCCCGCAAGGGAATCACGCATCACTGAAGCCCGTCCGGCGCCCCGCCCCCTCAACTGTCCCGCTACCGGGGCGGGGCGTCGGACGGTACACCCCGCTCAGCCACCGCGCTCTCATGACAGCGCGGTATCCCCGCCGGTCAGGCGGCGAAGGAGATGGTTCAAGTGTCCGCTACGCCCGTGCTGGCGTTGCGTGGGGTCTCCAAGCGATTCGGTGCCGTCCAGGCGCTCACCGATGTGGAGCTTGAGGCCTACGGCGGTGAAGTGCTCGCCCTGGTCGGCGACAACGGAGCCGGAAAGTCCACGCTGGTCAAAACGATCGCAGGCGTGCACCCCATCGATGACGGTGTCATCGAGTGGGAAGGCAAGGCAGTACAGATCAACAAGCCGCACGACGCGCAGAACCTGGGCATCGCGACGGTGTACCAGGACCTCTCGCTCTGCGACAACATCGATGTCGTCGGCAACCTCTACCTCGGCCGGGAGCTGCGCAAGCGCGGCATCCTCGACGAGGTCGAGATGGAGCGCCGCTCCCGCGAGTTGCTGACCACGCTCTCGATCCGCATCCCCAGTGTGCGCATCCCGATCGCCTCGCTCTCCGGCGGTCAGCGCCAGACCGTGGCCATCGCACGTTCCATGCTCGGTGAGCCCCAGCTCGTCATCCTCGACGAGCCGACGGCGGCCCTCGGCGTCGAGCAGACCGCGCAGGTGCTCGACCTCGTCGAGCGGCTCCGTGAGCGCGGCCACGCGGTCCTGCTCATCAGCCACAACATGGCCGACGTCAAGGCCGTGGCCGACAAGGTCGCGGTGCTCAGGCTCGGCCGCAACAACGGTGTCTTCGACGTGAAGAGCACCTCGCAGGAAGAGATCATCGCCGCCATCACCGGCGCCACGGACAACGCTGTGACCCGTCGTGCGTCGCGCGGTGTGGAGGTTCAGAAGTGAGCATCGACAAGACCTCCGCCACGGATGCCGCGCCCGGCGTGGTGGACGCCCCGGCCCCGGCCGCCGAAGCGGTGACCGCGGTCGACCCCCGGCTGCTCGTGCGCGAGCAGGGCTTCGCCGGTTACCTGTCCGAGTTCCGGCGCAAGATACGCGCGGGCGAGCTCGGCTCCATCCCGGTGATCGTCGGCCTGATCGTCATCGCCGCGATCTTCCAGAGCGTGAACTCGCGCTTCCTCACCGCGGGCAACCTGACCGACATCTCCGTCACCATGGTCGGTACGGGCATGATCGCGGTCGGTATCGTCTTCGTCCTGCTGCTCGGCGAGATCGACCTCTCGGTCGGCTCGGTCAGCGGTGTCGCCGGAGCCGCCTTCGCCGTGCTGAACGTCACACACGGGATGAACCAGTGGCTGGCCCTGGTGCTCTCGATCCTCACCGGTACGGTCGCCGGCGCGATCCACGGGTTCTTCTTCGCCCGCATCGGTGTTCCGGCGTTCGCCGTGACCCTGGCCGGTCTGCTGTTCTGGAACGGCTTCATGCTCCAGATCCTCGGCGACAACGGAACGATCAACCTGCCGGACGACGGTCCGATCGCCAACATCACCGGCTACTACTTCTCCGATGTCGCGGTGGCCTATGGCTTCGCCCTGCTCGGTGTGGTGGTCTTCTTCCTCACCTCGTTCCTCGACGCCCGGCGCCGTGAGGCCGCGGGTGTGCCCTCCCGGCCGCTCAGCGAGATCGTGCTGCGCACCGCCGTGCTGGCGGTCGTGGGCTTCGCCGTCGCGTACATGTACAACCAGTACAAGGGTCTGCCGCTCGCGGTCCTGATCTTCCTGGTGGTGCTGGTCGGCACGGACTTCCTGCTCCGCCGCACCACGTACGGCCGTAAGGTCTTCGCGCTCGGCGGCAGTGTCGAGGCGTCCCGCAGGGCCGGTATCAACGTCACGCTGATCCGGGTCTCCGTCTTCTCCGTCGCCGGTACGTTCGCCGCCGTCGGCGGCCTGTTCCTGGCCTCCAAGATCGCCACCGCCAACCAGGGCGCAGGCAGCGGTGACCTGCTGATGAACGCCATCGCGGCGGCCGTCATCGGCGGCACCAGCCTCTTCGGCGGCCGCGGCCGCACCTGGAACGCGCTGCTCGGCGTACTCGTGATCGTCTCGATCCAGTACGGCCTGTCGCTGCAGGGCATCGCCTCGCCCATCCAGTACATGATCACCGGTGGTGTCCTGCTCGCCACGGTCGTGATCGACGCCGTGACCCGCAAGACCCAGAAGTCCGCGGGCCGCGCCTGACCACGCGCGGTCAGGAACCGCACATCGGACGCCCGGCCGGGAGACTCCCGCGCCGGGCTCCCGTGCGTCCCGGGTACGCCGAACGGGTGACGTACGACGCACCGCCCGATGACGATCGTCCCGGATGGAACATTAGACTCGACAGACCCGGCAAAGCTCGATCACAGTTCGAACGCAAGGAGGCACGGGTGCCGCTGCTGACCCGCATCAGGGGACCGCGCGATCTGGACAGGCTGGGCCCGGAGCAGCTGGAACAGCTGGCGGGGGAGATCCGGACCTTCCTCGTCGACGCCGTGTCCAAGACCGGTGGCCATCTCGGCCCGAATCTGGGTGTCGTCGAGCTGACCATCGCCCTGCACCGCGTCTTCGACTCACCGAAGGACCGGGTGCTCTTCGACACCGGTCACCAGAGCTACGTGCACAAGCTCCTCACCGGCCGCCAGGACTTCGGGATGCTGCGGACCAAGGGGGGCCTCTCGGGCTACCCGTCGCGCGCCGAGTCCGACCACGACGTCATCGAGAACTCGCACGCCTCGACGGTGCTGGGCTGGGCCGACGGCCTCGCCAAGGCCAATCAGGTACTCAAGAAGGACGACCACGTCGTCGCCGTGATCGGTGACGGCGCGCTCACCGGCGGGATGGCCTGGGAGGCGCTGAACAACATCGCCGACGCCAAGGACCGCCCGCTCGTGATCGTCGTGAACGACAACGAGCGCTCCTACGCGCCGACCATCGGCGGGATGGCCAACCACCTCGCCACACTCCGCACGACCGACGGTTACGAGCGTTTCCTGGCCCGCGGCAAGGACCTCCTGGGGCGTACGCCGGTCGTCGGCAAGCCGCTGTACGAGACCCTGCACGGCGCGAAGAAGGGCCTCAAGGACTTCATCGCCCCGCAGGGCATGTTCGAGGACCTCGGCCTGAAGTACGTCGGCCCGATCGACGGCCACGACATCGAGGCCCTGGAGTCCGCCCTGGAGCGCGCCAAGGGCTTCGGCGGACCCGTCATCGTGCACTGCCTCACCGAGAAGGGCCGCGGCTACCAGCCCGCCGAGCAGGACGAGGCCGACCACTTCCACGGCATCGGCCCCATCCACCCGGACACCGGCCTGCCGATCAAGGCCGCCGCAGCCAGCTGGACCTCGGTCTTCGGCGACGAGATGGTCAAGCTCGGCCGGGAGCGCGAGGACATCGTCGCCATCACGGCGGCCATGCTCCAGCCGGTCGGCCTGACCAAGTTCGCGAAGGAGTTCCCCGGCCGGGTGTACGACGTCGGGATCGCCGAGCAGCACGCCGCGGTCTCCGCCGCCGGTCTCGCGACGGGCGGGCTGCACCCCGTCTTCGCGGTCTACGCGACCTTCCTCAACCGCGCCTTCGACCAGCTCCTGATGGATGTGGCCCTGCACAAGTGCGGTGTCACCTTCGTACTGGACCGGGCCGGGGTCACCGGCGACGACGGCGCCTCGCACAACGGCATGTGGGACATGTCCATTCTCCAGTGCGTCCCGACGCTGCGTATCGCCGCTCCGCGCGACGCCGAGCAGGTGCGCGCCCAGCTGCGTGAGGCCGTCCAGGTGGAGGACGCGCCGACCGTCGTGCGCTACTCGAAGGGCGTGGTCGGCCCCGCCGTCCCCGCCGTGGGCCGGGTCGGCGGGATGGACGTGCTGCGCGAGGCGGGCACCGGCACGCCGGACGTCCTGCTCGTCTCCGTCGGCGCGCTCGCCCCGATGTGCCTGGAGATCGCCGAGTTGCTCAACAAGCAGGGCATCTCCACCACCGTGGTCGACCCGCGCTGGGTCAAGCCCGTCGACGAGGCGCTCGCCCCGCTCGCCGAGCAGCACCGGGTGGTCGTCACCGTCGAGGACAACAGCCGTGCGGGGGGCGTCGGTTCGGCGGTCGCCCAGGCACTGCGCGACGCCGGGGTCGACGTACCGCTGCGGGACTTCGGAATCCCGCCGCGCTTCCTCGACCACGCGTCGCGCAAGCAGGTCATGGCCGAGATCGGGCTGACCGCCCCGGACATCGCACGCCAGGTCACCGGCCTGGTGGCGAAGATCGACGGCCGGTACGAGAGCCCGTCGGCCGCGTCGGCGGAGCCCGCCCGCGACTGACCCGCACCACGCCCGCGCGCGGCCGCGCGGCACCGGACGAGCCGATGGGCCTACCTGTACGGGTGGTCCCGTCGGCTCATTCGTGTGAAAGGTCCTCGCCGAGGGGTATACATGGGGCTCCCGCGCTCCAATCATGGCGAGGACTACAAGCGTGGAGGTATACCCGTGAGCAGCAGTCTCTTCCGGACGAAATCCGTGGAGCAGTCGATTCGGGACACGGAGGAACCGGAGCACGCACTCAAGAAATCCCTGTCCTCACTGGATCTGACGGTCTTCGGTATCGGGGTCGTCATCGGTACCGGGATCTTCGTCCTGACCGGTCTGATCGCCAAGCAGACCGCCGGTCCTTCCGTGGCCCTGGCCTTCGTGGTGGCCGGTGTCGTCTGCGCCCTCGCGGCGCTCTGCTACGCCGAGTTCGCGTCGACGGTGCCCGTCGCCGGCTCCGCCTACACCTTCTCGTACGCGTCACTCGGCGAGCTGCCGGCCTGGATCATCGGCTGGGACCTCATCCTCGAACTCGCCCTGGGCTGTGCGGTGGTGGCGGTCGGCTGGTCCGGGTACGTGCGTTCGCTGATGGACACGGCCGGGATCGGCATGCCGCAGGCCCTCTCCGGGACGCAGAACGGCAAGTTCGGCTTCGACCTGCTGGCTGCCGTCCTGGTCCTGGTGCTGACCGGGATCCTGGTGCTGGGGATGAAGCTCTCCTCGCGCGTGACGACGGTCATCGTGGCGGTGAAGGTCACCGTCGTCCTGCTGGTGATCATCGTGGGCGCGTTCTACATCACCGGATCGAACTACCACCCCTTCATCCCGCACAAGGTGCAGGGCTCGGGCAGCAGCAGCCTCAGCGCCCCGCTCGTCCAGCTCTTCGGGTTCACGCCCGGCTCCTTCGGTGTGATGGGTATCTTCACCGCGGCCGCCGTCGTGTTCTTCGCCTTCATCGGCTTCGACATCGTCGCCACGGCGGCCGAGGAGACCCGCAACCCGCAGCGCGACGTGCCGCGCGGCATCCTCGGCTCGCTGGCGATCTGCACCGTGCTGTACGTGGCGGTCTCGATCGTCGTCACCGGGATGCAGAAGTACACCCAGCTGTCCACGGACGCCCCGCTCGCCGACGCGTTCAAGTCGGTCGGACACCCCTTCTGGGCGGGCGTGATCAGCTTCGGCGCGGCCGTCGGCCTCACCTCCGTCTGTATGATCCTGCTGCTCGGCCAGAGCCGGGTCTTCTTCGCCATGAGCCGCGACGGGCTGCTGCCCAAGGTCTTCTCGCGGGTGCACCCCAAGTTCGGTACTCCCTACCGCTCCACGATCCTGCTCGGTCTGATCGTGGCACTGGTGGCGGGCTTCACCTCGATCAGCGAACTGGCCGAACTGGTCAACATCGGGACGCTGTTCGCGTTCATCCTGGTGGCCGTCGGAGTCATCATCCTGCGCCGGAAGCGCCCGGATCTCCCGCGCGCCTTCCGGACCCCGCTCGTCCCGCTGGTGCCGGTCGTCTCGGCGCTGGCCTCGTTCTGGCTGATGCTGAACCTGCCGGCCGAGACCTGGATCAGGTTCGGCATCTGGATGGTCATCGGCGGCGTCGTGTACGTCTGGTACGGGCGCAAGCACAGCCGGATGGCCGAGCGCGCGGAGCAGTAACCGGGCCGGTGCCCGGGCCTCGCCGGCCCGGGCACCCACCGCTCCCACCAGCCGGAATGTTATTCTCAGCGGTACCGTATGACCGGTTGAGGGAAGGCTGGCAGCCAGCCATGTCGTCGCGTTCCGCACAGGCCGCAGGCCCGGCCACGAGCTGCTGGCTGCTGCGGGGCAAGGACGCCGGCCTCAGCGCGTACGCCCCGGCGGACGGCGGTCTGCTCCGCTGGACCGAACAGCGGCCCGGCGGGCCCGACTGGACGGGGCCGCAGTTCATCGAGGCCCCCGGTCTCACTCACGCCACCCTGGCCCAGGGCCCCGACTCCTATATCCATCTGGTCACCCGGCGCACCACCGCCCGGGGCGTCGAGCTGACGCATACGACGCAGTACCAGACAGGCCGGCCCTTCGGCCCCTGGCACTCACTCGGCAACCCGTACAAGGACGAGGACCGGGCACGCAAGGTCGGGGCCCCGGCGGCCGCGGTCGGCGCCGACGGCCGGGTCCACGTCTTCGTACGGAACGCGGGCGGCGGCGTCAGCATGCGCAGGCAGGGCAAGTCCGGCAAGTGGGAGGGGTGGAAGGACCTGAAGGGCCGTCACCTCCTCGACGCGATGCCGGCGGCGGTCGCGGTCGGCGACCGGGTCGAGCTGCTGGCCCCCTCCGAGAAGCAGTTGTCGCGCTGGTGCCAGGGCGAGCCCGGCGGCGACCTCACCGAAGCGGAACCGTTCACCGCCACGGCCGCCGCCGGATCCGTCACCGGCCTGTGCACCGCGGACGGCCGTGTCACGTACTACGGCTGCGCCCCGGGCGGCGACGGGGTGACCGCGCACCGCACGGGCACCGGCACCCTGGTGCTGGGCGGCATGCCGGACGGCGGTCCGGTGGCGGCGCTGCGCACCTCCATAGAGGGTTACGACTGCACGGTCGTCGCCCACCGCGCCAGGAGCGGCCGCCCGGCCATCGCCGCCTGCCCCACCGAGGGTGAGGCGGACGGCCTGTGGTGGACGGAGACCGGCGAGCCCTCACTCGGCGCGCCCGCGCTGGCCGTGGACGCGGCGGGGCGGGTGGTGCTCGCGGCCATCGCCGAGGACGGCACCCTGCGGGTGGCCCGGCAGAAGGCGGAACCGGGCCTCGCACTGGCGGCCTGGACCCGGGCCTGAACATCGGGCCGGGTCCGGGCCGGGCCGGTCAACCGCCGTGTGCCGGGGACTTCTTGGCCGACGCGGGGACCTCGGAGTCCGTGCGGATGGCCTTCCACAACTGGGTGGCCTGCGGCTCGGCCGCCACCACCCGGTTGGGGTCGACCTTGTCGTACGCCACCGGGAGCATGATCGTCTCCATGGTGTCCGGGTTGACGCCCTTCATGCTGCGGGCGAACTCCGCCAGCTTGGTCAGCGACGCCAGATCGGAGTCGGTGGTCAGCGACTTGGTCGCGGAGCGGGCGATCTTGTACGTCTTGGTGGGGCTGCTCAGCATGTCCTGCTTCTGCACCTCGCTCAGGAGGTCCAGCAGGAACTGCTGCTGGAGCCCGATCCGGCCCAAGTCGCTGCCGTCGCCAATGCCGTGCCTGGTCCGTACGAACTCCAGCGACTGGGTGCCGTTCAGCTTCTGCGGGCCCGCCTTGAGGTTGAGGCCGCTGGCGCCGTCGTGAATGTCCTGCGGGACATCTACGGTCACGCCGCCTATCGCGTCCACAAGGCCCTTGAACCCGGCGAAGTCGACCTCCATGTAGTGGTCGATCCGTACGTGGGACATCTGCTCCACGGTCTTCACCACACAGGCCGGACCGACCTGCGAGTAGACGGAGTTGAACATGACCCGGTTCGCGGACGGCACCGACGAGCCGTCCGACTTGGCGCACTCGGGGCGGGTCACGAGGGTGTCGCGGGGGATGCTGACTGCGGTCGCCCTGCTGCGCCCCTCGGGCACATGGATCACCAGCGCGGTGTCGGAGCGGGCGCCGCTGACGTCGCCGCCCGCTATCTTCCCGTTCTCCCCGGAGCGTGAGTCGGACCCGAGGACCAGCAGGTTCTGTCCCGCGGTCGGCAGCTTCTCCGGACGGTCGCTGCCGAGCGACTTGTTGATGTCGACGCCCTTGATGTTGCCGTTCAGGTTGCTGTACAGCCACCATGCGGTTCCGCCCGCGGCGAGCAGCAGCACCAGGAGTACGAGCAGAACGATGCGGAGCCCGCGACGGCGCTGCCGGGGGGCCTTGCGCGAGTGGGGCGGGGTGGTGGTGGCCTGAGTCATGCCGTAGTTGTCCTCTGATCCCGGTAATCGGCTTCGTGCGGAGTGACGACCGCGCCTGGCATGGGGGGACTGGCGGTCGGTCGAGTGCGACAGCGCGGAAAAAAGGGGGGCGTCGTTGCCGCCGGTTTGGATTGGCACCAGAGCATATAGGCAATTGTGTGCGTCTTGTGTGCGTCTATCGTGCTGGTGTGCGGCACAAGGCGGGAACCGCGGGCTCCGCGGCGGAAGGGAGCGACAGCGCGATGGTGGCATCAACGGGACCCCGTGCCGAGGCGTACGGGCGGCGTGAACCGCAGGCCGGAGCCCGGCGGGAGGCGGGCGCCGCCCTGCTCGTAGCGGCCACGCCCGCCGAAGCGGCCGTCCTGCTCGCGGGCGCGGGCGGGCCGGGCGAGGTCACCGTGGTCTGCCTGGAGAGCGGCGGACCGCAGGAGCGGCAGGCGTTCGAGCGGGCCGCGTCCGACTCCGCACGGCAGGGCCGCCGGGTCCGGGGCGAGCCGCGCGTCCTCGCGTCGCGCGACGACGCCGCGCAGGCCGTCCTGGCCGAACTCCGCACCCTGCGACCGGCGCTGGTCATCACCACGGGGCCCGACGCACCCTCCGGGGGTCCCGCAGCCGACCCCGGTGCCGAGCGGCGCCGTACCGCTGCCGCGTCCGCCGCTCTCCGGGCCGCCGACGCCTACCAGCGCGAGAGCGGGCAGCCGCTCCTCGTCGACTGCCGTGACCCGGCGCTCACCGACGCTACCGGCACGGGCCTGCGCCCCCGGTACGCGCTGCCCGGCACCTGGCTGATCAGGGGGAACGACGGCCGCCTCTCCGCCTATCTGCCGACGGCCGGGGCGGTGCTCCGCTGGACCGAGAGCGTGGCCGGCCGCTGGTCCGGACCCGAACGGCTGGACGCGCCAGGCCTGTTGCCCGGCCTGACCGTGGTCCAGGGGCCGGACGGCTACGTACGGCTCATCGGTCTGCGGCGTACCGAGGGCCCCGGCGGCGCGGTCACCGTGGACGTCGTGTGCGCGACGCAGTACCAGACGGGGCGCCCGGCCGGGCCGTGGCACTCGCTGGGCAATCCGCACCGCGCCGAACCGGAGCGGGGCCGCCATGTCGGCTTCCCCGTGGCCGCGTTCGACGACGACGGAACGCTCCATGTCTTCCTCCGCAACGACGAGCACACGGTGAACACCCGCCACGAGAAGTCCAACGGATCGTGGTCGTCCTGGCAGCATCTGCGCGGCACCAGGACCGCGGACGAGCTGGTGGCCCTCCGCGTGCCGGACGGCAGGGTGGAGCTGTTCGCCCGCCTGCGGGACGTCCCCGGGACGGCGCGCTGGAGCAGGACGGGGCGCGACGGCGCCTGGGCCGAGGACACCGGCCCAGGCGTCCACGCCGCCGCGGACAGCCTGGCGCCCGCGCCCGAGAGCGGCGCACTGCGCTACCGGTACGCGGGGACCGGCGAGCTCTGCCAGTGGCAGTGGAACGCCCCGGGCCCCGTGGCGCTTCTCAGCTCCGAGGCGATGGGGAGGGTCACCGGGGCGACCGGAGTCGACATCGGCGGCTGGGCCTGCACCGTGCTGGTCACCACCGATCCGTACGGGCACTGCCTGGTCGGTTTCCACGTTGACGGACGGCCCGATTCCGGTGTGTGGTGGTCGGGTACGGAGCAGTGGTGTCTGGTGCCGCCCGCCGTCGTCCGGGACGGCCGCGGCCGTCTCACGATCGCCGCGCTGGGGGCCGACGCCCGGCTCGCCGTCACCCGCCGGATGCCCGGCGGACAGGCTCTTGACCTCGGCCCCTGGGCCTAGGGCCTTTCCGGACGAAAGGTCCCGTCGGGCCCCTGCCCCGGGCGCCTCCGGCAGCTCGCCGAGACGGCTGGGACCTGCCTGTACGTAACGTACTGGCGACTTGTCCGTAACCCTTTTGCGGGTACTATTCTGACGTCAGGTAAAGCTCAGGTTAACGTTTCGGGTTGGTCTGCTGAAGCCTTGCCGTCACTGTGGTGCCGCTTGTGCGTCCGCGTTCCGTCGCGCACGTACGCCCTGGGGGGAGACGCGGGTCAGGGTGTGCGTTCGACGACGAGAAAGGGACCAGATTGATAGCCGCACTGATCCGCCATGCCGAAATAGCCAAGGGCAAGAACGTCCTTGTGCTGTTCCTGCTGCTGGCGAGTTACCTCGGGATGCTGGTCTCCGGCGTCTTCGGCTTCCTCTGGGCCTTCGCGGCGGCCCTGGTCCTCAGCTACGCGACCGACTTCTATCTGCACCGCGTCGAACCCGATCTGATCCGCTTCCTCGGCAAGCTCAAGTGGGGCCTCAGCATCCGGGTCCTGACCCGGGAACTCGGCGTGCTGGTGCTGCTGCGGGACACCAGCGGGGACGACCGGGACATCTTCACGGTGGTCTTCCTCGGCTTCGCCGCCGTGCACTCGCTGCGCCTGCTCTACACGTTCCTCTGCATGTTCATCAAGCGCCGCCGTGCCCTCCCGGTACGCGTGCGCAACCTCGATCTCAGCGCCCTGAACATGCCGGAGCCGCCGTCTCCGATCGCCTTCCGGTCCTACGAGCGCAAGCTGCTCCACCTGGACAGCGCGATCATCGTCGGCGCCATCGCCTCCCGCGCCACCCACATCATCGGCTTCAGCGTCCTCGGCGGCGCGCTGGCGGTGACCGTCGCGGTCCTCGGCATGCTGATCCTGCTGCCGACCATCAGGCAGTGCCGCCGGGTGCCCAGCCACGAGCGCACCTTCCGCATCCTGAACAAGCAGGTCGCCAAGTACCGCCCCGAGGTCGTCCTCTACTTCACCTACGCGGCCGGCGCACGGGACTCCGCCTACCAGGTCAACATGTGGCTGGAGACCCTCTCCCGGCTCGGCAGGCGGCCGTTGATCGTGCTGCGCGAGGTCACCACGCTGCGCTTCCTCGCGTACACCTCGCTGCCGGTCGTCTGCCTCCCCAAGGCCGACGACCTCAGCCTGCTGGAGCTGCCCGAGGTCCGGGTGATCCTCTATCCGGCGAACGCGGGCAAGAACGTCCACATGCTGCGGGTGGCCGAGGCCAAGCACGTCTTCATCGGACACGGCGACAGCGACAAGCTGGCCAGCAGCAACCGGGTGAGCAAGGTCTACGACCAGATATGGACGGCGGGCCGCGGCGGCGAGGACCGCTACCAGCGGCTGCGCGGCACCATCCCCGGTTCCGCCCTCGTGCCGGTGGGCCGCCCGCAGCTCAGCGCGGTCGAGTCGGTCTCGGCCCGCCCGGCCGGCCGGATGACCACCGTGCTGTACGCCCCCACCTGGGAGGGATGGACGGCCGACCCGTTCCACACCTCGCTCACCCTGATGGGCGAGAAGCTCATCCGGATGCTGCTGAACCAGGAGGAACCGGTCCGGATCCTCTACAAGCCGCACCCGTTGACCGGCAAGCGGTCCGCCGACGCGACCCGGGTGCACCGGCGCATCATGGCGCTGCTCGAAGCCGACAACGCCAAGCGCGACCGCACCAGGGACGGCCGGGGTTCCCGCGCCTCACAGGCGGACGGCGACAAGCAGCTGGCCGGTCTGGAGGCCCGGATGGCCAGGCTGAAGGCATGGACCGTGGTGGGGGTATACGGCCTCTGGCACAAGGACAGGTCCATGCTCGCCCGGCCGCCGAAGGAGACCTGGGAGGAGTTGCAGGCCGAGTGGCACGAGACCTTCTGGGCCGCGGGCGGCAGTGAGCGCCACCAGGTGGTCACCGGGCAACTGCCGTCCCTCTACAGCTGCTTCAACGAAGCGGACATGCTGATCAGCGACATCTCCAGCGTGGTGTCCGACTTCGTGGCGAGCGAGAAGCCGTACGCCGTCTCGAACCCGTCCGACTCGGACCCCGAGCTCTTCAAGCAGCTGAACCCGGCGGCGTCCGCCGCGTACATCCTCGGCCCGTCCTGCGAGGAGCTCGCCGTCTGTGTCGACGCCGCGCGCTCCGGCGGCCGGGACCGGCTTGCCGGGCACCGGGAGCACCTCAAGCGCTATCTGCTGGGCGACGGGGACTCCATGGTCCGGTTCAACGACGCGGTGAACCAGCTGTTCGCGACGGGCATCACCGAATTCCCGGCCGGGGACAGCGCGGAGCCGATCCTCGCCAACCCGTTCACCCAGGGGACCGCCGCGGTACCGCACCAGCCGGTGGACTCCGCCGTGCCCGTCCCGCACGGCGGATGGATCGGACAGCAGCCCGGACCGCAGGAATCGGTGCAGCAGTACTTCTGACCTGTGGGAGGCGACACGTTCTGATGGAGGGTACGGAGATGTACGGGCAGGAGATGCCCCGCAGGCGGATGTTCGTCACGGGCGATTCCACGGTGGTGACGCGCTCCGTCGACTACCTCCCGATGGCCGGCTGGGGGCAGACGCTCCCGCTCTTCCTCAGCCCCGCGGTGGAGGTGGTCAACTGCGCACGGGCGAAGGCGAGTTCCAAGAGCTTCTACGACCGCGGCCGCTTCCAGTGGATCCTCGACCGGGCGGCTCCGGGTGACTACGTCCTCATCACCTTCGGCCAGGTCGACTGGGAGCCGGAGGAGGGCCTGCACACCGAGCCCTTCGCCGCGTACCAGCAGTACCTGCGGCAGATGGTGCACCTCACCAGGGAGGCGCAGGCGCACCCCGTCCTGGTCCTCAGCCACGAGCGGCGCAAGTTCGACGCGTACGGCAATCTGCGGCGCTTCCTGCGCACCTACCCGATGGCCATGCGGGAGGTCGCGCAGGAGCTGTCCGCACCGCTCGTCGATCTCTACGCCCAGAGCCTGGCCTGGTGGGAGGAGCTGGGCGGCGACGCCGTCAGGGAGCTCTTCGCGCATCTGCGGCCGTACGAGAACCCCGTCGCCAATCTCAAGGGCGCGGACGACACCCACCTGCGGGCCGAGGCCGCGGTGGAATGCGCGCGTTTCATCGCCCGTGCCCTGCGGGACCAGGGGCTCGTCCCGGCGTCCTGGGTGCACAGCCTCGACCGGCTGGAATTCACCACCGACGAGATGGGCTGGCTGGACACCGCGACGTTCGACCGGCTGACCAAGGAGCGGGTGGCACAGGTGCCGGGCGCGGCACGGATCGGAGCCGGGCGGTGACCTTCCTCCTCGCCGTGGTCCGCATCCAGGAACCCGGTCTCCCGGACAGCGCGACGCAGGCGGCCGTGCACTGCGACGCGCATCCGCTGGCATCCGTCGCTCCCGGCCAGACGGTCCGGATCGCCCTGACCGTCCAGGCGGGCCCGGGCATCGGACACGCCTACGGTTACCTCGCCGAGGACTCCTTCGCCGGGGCCGCGGACGTGGTGGCGGTCCACGGTGCCGAGTACTCCTCCCTGCTGCGGCACTACCGGGCCCGCGCCGACGGCGGCGGCTCCGAAACCGCCGTCCTGACCCTGCGGATCCGGCCGGACAGCGCGGAACACGTGCTGCGTCCGGCGGTCTCCGCCGCCATCCCCGGCCGGGACCCGCGCAGGCTGCTGCGCACCGAACCACTGGCCGACCAGGGAGTGCGGATCAGGGGCTTCTCCGCCCCCGGCCGCGCCCTGAACGTCTCCGGACCCGGGTACGCGCCCGCGCTCGTCGACGTACGGGACGGCCTGCCGCAGGGCACCGTCGTGGTGGGACACACCCAGCCGCGGTCCGGGCAGGTGACCGTCACCCAAGAGGGAGTCCTGGCCTTCCAGGCGGCTCCGGGGGCGGTGGGCTACGACCACTTCCAGTACGCCGTGCAGTCGCCGTCGGGGGAGCGGGCCGAGGGCCGGGTGGTCATCCACATCGGCGATCTCTCCGAAACCCCGGGGCTGCTGACCCCGCCCGGCTTCAACGGGTCCGGCACCACCGCGCACGCGCCCTGGACCCAGCCGAAGGTCCACGGTCCGCTGCCCTGGCCGCACGAGGGCGCCCCGCTCCCCGGCTGACCCGCCGGCCCCGCTCGCAGCACCCCCGTTCGCAATGAAGTCTGGTGATCAGCGTCGTGAATTCCGTGTCCGTCCACCCCAGGGAACAGCCCGACGTCAGTGTGGTCGTCGACGTGGCCGACGCCGTGGGCCACATCGGCGCCTGTCTCGAATCGGTGCTGGCCCAGGGCGATGCCGGTTTCCTGGTGGAGGTACTGGTCTTCGACCGCGGCTCGCAGGACGGCACCCGGGAGGCGCTCCAGCAGTGGGCGGCCCGGTACCCGGCGCTGAGGTGTTCGGCCGCGCCCACCGCGTCGGACACTCCGGCACCGGCGCGCAACGCGGGGATCGAGCAGTCCACCGGCCGCCATCTCCTCTTCCTCAGCGGTACGGACCGGCTCACCGCGGGCGCGCTGAAGAGCATGGTGCGGGCGGCCGACGAGAACGACGCCGATGTCGTGCTCGGCAAGGTGGCCGGCCTGGACGGGCAGAAGGTCGGCACGTCCATGTTCACCCGCAGCACGCCCGACGCCGATGTCGCCACCTCGCGGGTGTACTGGTCGCTGAGCGCCGACAAGCTGTTCCGCCGCTCGCTGGTGGACCGCTGCGGGCTGCGCTTCCCCGAGGACTGGTCCCTCGGCGACGACCAGGCGTTCACCGCCCTGGCCTATCTGTACGCCGACCGGGTCTCCGTCGTCGCCGGCCAGGTCTGCGTCGAACAGGCCCGCCGGGTCGCCGGGGTCAACACGTCCCGGTTCAGCGGGTCCCTCGCGGACCGGATGGCGCTCACCCGCCGGATGGTCACCCTCGTCACCGAACGCGTCCAGCCGGGCCCCCTCCGGGACCAGCTGCTCGCCCGCCACTTCGAGCTGGAACTCGGCAAGGCCACCGGAGCCGCCTATCTGGCCTGCGAGGACCAGGAGTTGCGCCGGGCCACGCTCACCGAATGCCGTGGACTGCTGGAACTCCACGCGGGACCGGAGGTGTTCGGCAAGCTGCCCCGGCCGCTCTCGGTCCGCCTGGAGCTGATCCGCCGCGGTCTGTTCGCCGAGGCCGAGCGGACGGCCGCGTTCGAGCAGGGCAAGGAGAAGGCCCCGCTGCTCGTGGCGGACGGCCGCGCCTTCCGCCGGTACCCCTTCTTCAGGGACCCCGAAGTGGGCCTGCCCGACGCGTACTTCGAGATCACCCACACCCTGAAGGCCAAGTACCGGCTGACCGGTCTCAGCTGGTCGGGCACCGTGCTCAGGGTGAACGGCCACTGCTACATCGAGCAGCTGTCCACCCGCGACCCGGCCGTCCGTGTGGTCCTGCGTGAGCGTACGAGCGGCGCCGAGTACCGCTTCCGCGTCTACACCACGCCCACCCCCAAGCTCGACGCCGCCACCCGCGCGGACCGTGCGCAGGCCGGTTTCGAAGCGAGGCTCGACCTGTCGGCGGCCGACGGCTTCCAGCCCGTCGCACCCGGGCTCTGGGACCTGTTCCTGCACGTGTCCTACCAGGGGGTGGCCAAGGAGGTACGGCTCGGCGGGGCCCGCACGGAGACGGTCGCCGACCGGACGAGGCAGGGCGTCGTGGTCGGCCGGGCCGACGCGTCCGGTCTGGAGACGGTCTGCCACCTCTACGCCACGAAGGCCGGGAACCTCACCGCCGAGGTGTCCGCGAGGCGCCCGCTGCCGCAGTGACGGCGCGGTCCGCGGCCCTCACACCCGGCCGCACGAGTGGATCGCCAGCATCCTGGCCCGCGAGCCGCCGGTCGCGAAGCCCACACAGAGCCGGGGACCGCCCGCCCGCCTGACAGCGAGCCCTTCCGGCTCCCGGTAGGCCAGCCCGGCCCCTACGGTGATCCGCCGCGCAGCAGGGGCGGGGCCGTCGCGCAGGTCCACCGCGGTGACCCGGGTATTGCCCCCGGAAACGGGCGGGTTGGCGCCGGACGCGGCGGTGTACGCGTTGCCCGCGAGCTGGTACACCCGGTCTCCGTACAGCACGCACCCCTGGAACGTCTCGGCCGCGCCGCGTCCCTGCTGCCGCACGGTGTGCAGCGGCTCGTAGCGGCCCGCGAGGAAGTCGTCCATGGCGTACACCGCGTACCACTGCTGCCGTCTCCCGTACGCCGGGACCGTCCAGTAGCTCACCATCACCCGCCGCGCCGCCATGTCGACACTGGGCTGGTTGGCGAGCGAGCCGGGCACCGGGCGGTAGTGCCGCAGGCCGGGACGGTCGCTGTCGAGCACCGCCGCGTCCCGGAAGGCGAACCGGGAGACCGCCTGCCCGTACCCGGTCTCCGGGTGGGCCTGCGACTCCGTCCAGAGCAGCGCACCGGACGCGGACGGCTCGACGCCGAGGGAGACGCCGTGGCCGAATCCGCGCAGGAACATGTGGCCGCGGGGCTGCCCGCTCGCGGACAGCCGGGTGACACAGAGATCGCCGCGCTTGTCCCGCTCCGCACTCGACAGCCGGCGCGGCTCGCCGGGCAGCCGCACACCGCCCTGGACCAGTTGCACCGCGTAGATGTCGCCCTGGCTGTCGTCGAAGGCGAACGACTGGGGCACCGTGGTCTGGTGCAGCGCGGTGGGGGCCAGGATCTGCGAGGGTTCCGCCGGATCGAACGTGCCGTCCCCGTGTGCCCGCTGCTCCGCGTACCACCGGCCGCCGGCCAGGCCTCCGGCCGCGGCCGCCGCCGATACGCCCGCCCACAGAGCGGTCCTGCGTGTGTACTTCCGCTGCCGTTCCACGAACCGTCCTGCTCCCCGTGTCCGCCGTCCGGCAGGTACTCGACTCCCCATTCCCACACACCGCGGAAAGGGTCATTTTGTCATACCGCCATGGCCTGCCCTCAACGGTGTGTGCCCGCCCCGGACTCGCCGGGACGGGCACACACACGAAGGGCTCCGGAGGGGCGGAGGCCCGGGGTCAGGCAGGAACGCTCGCCACACCCTGGGCGAGGAACGGCTTGCCGTTCACCCGCTGCGACACACCCTCACGGTCCAGGTACGGCGTGATGCCGCCCAGGTGGAAGGGCCAGCCCGCGCCGGTGATCAGGCAGAGGTCGATGTCCTGGGCCTCGGCCACGACACCCTCGTCCAGCATCAGGCCGATCTCCTGCGCCACCGCGTCCAGGACACGGTCGCGGGTCTGCTCCTCGGAGAGCACCGACGTGCCCTGCTTGAGGAGTGCGGCGACCTCCGGGTCGAGCTCCGGCTTGCCCGACTCGTAGACGTAGAAGCCGCGCTTGCCCGCCTTGACGACGGCGGCCAGGTTCTCCGAGACGGTGAACCGGTCGGGGAAGGCGCGGTGCAGCGTCTCCGAGACGTGCAGGCCGATGGCCGGGCCGACCAGTTCGAGCAGCACCAGCGGGGACATCGGAAGACCGAGCGGCTCCACGGCCTTCTCGGCGACCTCGACCGGGGTGCCCTCGTCAATGACGTTCTGGATCTCGCCCATGAAGCGGGTGAGGATGCGGTTGACGACGAACGCCGGGGCGTCCTTCACCAGCACCGCGGTCTTCTTCAGCTTCCGCGCCACACCGAACGCCGTGGCCAGCGAGGCGTCGTCGGTCTGCTCGCCGCGCACGATCTCCAGGAGCGGCAGGATCGCGACCGGGTTGAAGAAGTGGAAACCGACGACCCGCTCGGGGTGCTTCAGCTTCGACGCCATCTCGGAGACCGACAGCGAGGAGGTGTTGGTGGCGAGGATGGCGTGCGCCGGGGCGACCGCCTCCACCTCGGCGAACACCTGCTGCTTGACGCCGATCTCCTCGAAGACCGCCTCGATGATGAAGTCGGCGTCCGCGAAGCCCTCGGCCTTGTCGAGCACACCGCTCACCAGGGCCTTGAGCCGGTTGGCCTTGTCCTGGTTGATACGGGACTTCAGCAGCAGCTTGTCGATCTCGGCGTGCACATAGCCCACGCCCTTGTCGACGCGCTCCTGGTCGATGTCGGTGAGTACCACCGGTACTTCGAGGCGGCGCAGGAAGAGCAGCGCGAGCTGAGAGGCCATCAGACCGGCGCCGACGACGCCGACCTTGGTGACCGGGCGCGCCAGGTTCTTGTCCGGGGCACCGGCCGGGCGCTTGGCGCGCTTCTGGACCAGGTTGAACGCGTAGATCCCGCTGCGCAGTTCGCCGCCCATGATCAGGTCGGCGAGCGCGGCGTTCTCGGAGTCGAACCCCTGCTCCAGGTCACCGTCCTTGGCGGCGGCGATGATGTCCAGCGCGCGGTAGGCGGCCGGGGCCGCGCCGTGCACCTTCGAGTCGGCGATGGTCCGGCCGCGCTCGACCGCCCGGTCCCAGGCGTCGCCGCGGTCGATCTCCGGGCGTACGACCTCGATCTCGCCGCGCAGGACGGCGGAGGTCCAGATCAGCGACTGCTCCAGGAAGTCCGCGCCCTCGAAGATCGCGTCGGCGATCCCCAGCTCGTAGACCTGCTTGCCCTTCAGCTGCCGGTTCTGGTTCAGCGAGTTCTCGATGATGACCGAGACCGCGCGGTCCGCGCCGATCAGGTTGGGGAGCAGCGCGCAGCCGCCCCAGCCGGGCACCAGGCCGAGGAAGACCTCGGGCAGCGCGAAGGCGGGCAGCGACTTGGTCACCGTGCGGTACGCGCAGTGCAGACCGACCTCCACGCCACCGCCCATCGCCGCACCGTTGTAGTAGGCGAAGGTGGGGACGGCCAGCGACGACAGCCGCTTGAAGACGTCGTGGCCGCCCTTGCCGATGGCGAGCGCGTCCGAGTGGTTCTTCAGCAGCTCGACACCCTTGAGGTCGGCGCCGACCGCGAAGATGAACGGCTTGCCGGTGATGCCGATGCCGACGACGGTGCCCTCGGCGGCCTCCTTCTCGACCTGGTCGATGGCGGCGTCGAGGTTCGCCAGCGACTGCGGGCCGAAGGTGGTCGGCTTGGTGTGGTCCAGGCCGTTGTCGAGCGTGATCAGCGCGAACCTGCCCGCGCCGCCCGGCAGATCGAGGTGGCGTACGTGCGCCTGGGTGACGACCTCGCCGGGGAACAGCTCGGCCGCGCCCTTCAGGAGATCGGAGGTGGTGGTGCTCACTTGGTGCCTCCGGCTGTCGTGTCGAAGTTCGGGTTCTCCCAGATGACGGAGGCGCCCATGCCGAAGCCGACACACATCGTGGTCAGGCCGTAGCGGACCTGCGGCTGCTCCTCGAACTGCCGCGCCAGCTGCGTCATCAGACGCACGCCGGAGGAGGCGAGCGGGTGGCCGAAGGCGATGGCGCCGCCGTACTGGTTGACGCGCGCGTCGTCGTCGGCGATGCCGTAGTGCTCCAGGAAGGCGAGCACCTGGACGGCGAAGGCCTCGTTGATCTCGAAGAGACCGATGTCGTCGATGGAGAGCCCCGCCTTGGCGAGGGCCTTCTCGGTCGACGGGATCGGACCGTAGCCCATGACCTCGGGCTCGACGCCGGCGTACGCGTACGACACCAGGCGCATCCTGACCGGCAGCCCCAGCTCGCGCGCCGTCTCCTCGGAGGCGAGCAGCGAGGCGGTGGCGCCGTCGTTGAGCCCGGCGGCGTTGCCCGCGGTGACCCGGCCGTGCGCACGGAACGGCGTCTTGAGACCGGCGAGCGACTCCATGCTGGTGCCGGGACGCATCGGCTCGTCGGCGGTGGCCAGGCCCCAGCCGGTCTCCCCGGCCTCGGGGTTGGTCCTGCGCACCGACACGGGCACCAGGTCCTGCTGGATCTTGCCGTTGGCGTACGCCTTGGCGGCCTTCTCCTGCGAGCGCACCGCGTACTCGTCGGTGCGCTGCTTGGTGATCGTGGGGTAGCGGTCGTGCAGGTTCTCCGCGGTCATGCCCATGAAGAGGGCCGACTCGTCGACCAGCTTCTCGGAGACGAACCGGGGGTTCGGGTCGACGCCCTCGCCCATCGGGTGGCGTCCCATGTGCTCGACGCCGCCCGCGAGGACGATGTCGTACGCGCCGAAGGCGATGGAGCCCGCGGTCGCCGTCACGGCGGTCATCGCGCCCGCGCACATGCGGTCGACGGAGAAGCCCGGCACGGACTGCGGCAGCCCGGCCAGGATGCCCGCGGTGCGCCCGAGGGTCAGGCCCTGGTCGCCGATCTGCGTGGTCGCCGCGATGGCCACCTCGTCGATCTTCGCGGGGTCCAGATCCGGGTTGCGGCGCAGCAGCTCCCGGATCGCCTTCACGACGAGATCGTCGGCGCGGGTCTCGTGGTAGATGCCCTTCGGGCCCGCCTTGCCGAACGGGGTGCGGACGCCGTCGACGAAGACGACGTCCCGGATGGTACGAGGCACGATGGCTCTCCTCCAGGGTGCGGGATGGCACTGCTGCTGCGGGCACGCCGGAGCGCGCTGCACAAGGCCATGCTACCCACGGGTAACCATGCTGCCCAGTCCTTGGGGCGGGAGCGTCGAAGGTCACACGCCGGGCGGGCCCGCGAACGGACCCGCCCGGCGTACCGCTGTGTCAGGGCGCCCGGCGGTCAGCCAATCGGCCGCCCGGCCCGTACAGCAGCCGCTCAGCCCGTACAGCTCACCGACGCGGCGCCCCAGTCCCCGTGGTCGAGTCCGTTGCCGTCGCCGCCGTCACCGACGACCAGGTCCACCACCTGCGCGCCCGTCACGTCCGCGTCGAGGGCCACGGCCTTCTGCTTCCCCTTGAGCACCGGAGTGGTGGCGACCTGTTTCCCGTCGGCCAGCACGGTGAAGGTCACCGAGCCGCCGCCGTCCGTCTCGTCGTCCACCCCGGCCGACGCGGTGAAACGGGTGCAGGCCCCGCCCAGATAGGCGGTGATGTCGCTGTCCGCGTTCGTCCCGAGACCCTTCGCGTACGCGGTGCCCGCGACGGACATCGGTCTCCCGTCCCCGGCGGCCTCCTCGCCGTTGGAGGAGTCGCGCTCCACCGGACCCCATCCGTTGGTGGCGGTGAAGTCCAGAGCGGAGAGGTCGTGTTTCCCGGCCCCGGGCGCGGGCGGCGGTGACGCCACACTCACGGCCGCCGCCGCCGAGCCGCGCCCCGAGTAGCGGGCCGCGGCCGACAGCACGGCTGACCACGGCTGCGGGCCCGCCGGCGCTGTGACCTGCCAGGTGCGCGTCACCGTCCGCCCGGCCCGTACATCGCCCAGCGGTCTGCGGACCGCTGTGTCCGCCTTCCACCCGTCGGGCAGCCGCAGCGCCAGCGAGGCGTCGCGCGCCGTCGTCGCGCGCGGGGTGAAGGCGGCGGTCACCGTGCCCGTGCCGCCCCGCCCGACGCTGTCCGGCGCGGTGATCCGCACATCCGCCGTGGCCTTCGGGTCGTGGTTCACCGCGGCCGACCACCCCGGCGACGCGATGTCGCCGTACCGCAGCGGGGTCGTGTGGTTCCCGTACTCCTCCAGCGACACCCTGCCGAGCCCGTCGCCCGCGGTGTCCTCACCGATGACGGCGATGGCGACCGTGTTGTGCCCGTCGGTGCGGAGCATCCCCGGCTGCACCGGGAAACTGGTCTGCGGCCCGAGGTCGTTGATGTAGAGGCCGACCATCCAGCCGTTGACGTACACCAGCGCCCGGTAGTTCTTCGCCTTGTCGTCCGCGAAGGTCAGCCCCATAGGGACGTCCTGGTCCTTCGGCAGCCGGAGATCGAAGCCCGTGCGGTACCAGGAGACCCCGGGTGCGCCCTTGCGGGTGTCCGGCAGCGAGACGTCCGGCCACGTGGTGTCCGGGTAGCCGGGCAGGTGCATGCCCTGCCGCTCGCCGTACAGGCCACCGGTGTTGAGCGGGCCACGCACCGGGTCGACGAGGTTCTCGCCGCCGAGTGCGCCCTGGATCCGCCAGCCGATCTGCCGTGCCGAGCCCACGAGACGTACCGATGTCAGTCCGCGCGGCTGCTTGTGGCTGTCGTTCACCCCGCCGTCCTGCTCGTGCGCCATGTCGGCGGCCAGCACCGCGAGCACGTTGTCCTTGCCGGGTTTCAGCGTGCCCGGCGGGACGGTGAAGGTGTGGGTGGCCGAGTCGGAGCTGCCGAGATACGTGCCGTTGAGCCAGGCCAGATACGAACCGGCCCTGCCGGTACTCGCGTTGACCTGTACGGCGCTCTCCGTGCCGGCCGCCGAGAAGTGCCCCCGGTACCAGACGGAGCCCGCGTGGAAGCCGTAGTCGTCGGCCGCCGGCGTCTGCCGGTCGGCGGCCCGCCAGGCGGCGTCGTCGAAGCCGGGCTGCGCCTCCGGTGTCTCGCGCTGGTACTTCCACGTGCCCAGCTTCGGCAGGGCGACCGGCTTCGGACCGGCGAGCGCGGCCCCGGTGGTGTCCAGCGCGCCCCGGGCGGGCTTCCCGTTCCAGCTCACCGAGGTGGCGGGGGTCCCGGTGATGACGTTCAGCTTCGACGCCTTGCCGGTGTCGCCCGTCAGCCTCAGCACCCCGTTCGCGTACGCACTGGTGCGCAGCAGCTCGGGACCGTTGGCCAGCACCGGCCCCTGCGGGGTGTCGAGCCGCCAGTAGGTGTCGGCCGTCGCGTCGTCGGCGAGCAGGAGCAGCAGCGGGGTCTTCGCGCCGGGCGGGGTGATGAGCACCTTCGCGAGCCCGTCGTGCCGGTAGTCGAGACGCAGGTCGCCGGTGGCCGGGTCCCAGCTCTGTTTCACCGTCCCGCCGGTCACCCGGACGTCCGGCTTCGCGGCGTACCGCAGTACGGTCTCACCGTCCTGGCCGTGCCGTCCGTACAGCAGCGCCACGTCACGCCGGCCGAAGGTCCCGTGCGTCATGAGCTCCGACGTCGAGTACCGCAGCTGCTGGTGGTCCATGGCGTAGTCGGAGACCAGCAGCTTGGAATCGCGCCCGTCGACCGTCAGCGCGGTCCCCGGTTCCTGCGGCACCGACGGATAGCCGCCGAGCGCCAGGTGCGTGGTGTCCTTCGCTTTGTTGTTGACGTCCTTGTGGCGGACGACGGTGATCGTGGTCCCGTCGTCGGGGTTGCGCCGGTCGCGGCGCTGCACCGCGGAGTTCTCCGGTGCGGCTGCCGCCAGCGGCCCGGTCTTCGTGAGCGGGGCGAGCGACTGCACGAGATACCCGAGCCGCTTGTCGGTCAGGTACTTCTCACTGAGCTGCCTGTCCTCCTGGATCGGCGCGCCGTAGTCGTACGAGCTGTAGACCGCGCCCGGCGAGGGCAGCCAGCCCCAGGAGGTGCCGCCGTACGCCATGTAGAAGTTCTGCATGGTGGCCCCGGAGGCGATGTTGTTCTCGTACGAGGCCTTCTCGAAGTCGCCGTCGGTCAGCTGCCGGCATTTGTCGAAACCGGACCCGCCCCAGGGGTCGAACGAACCGCCCTGGAATTCGGCCAGAAATAGCGGTTGTCCTGCCTTCTTCGCACCGGAGAGATCGGGCAGTCCGCTCCACTTGTCCGGAGTTGAGCAGGTGAAGCCCTGGGGGTACGAGTCGTGCCCGTCGATGTCCAGTTCCTTGGCGAAGACGCCGTTGTGGTTACCGGTCAGCGGGACGGTGATGCCGTCGGCGTGCGCCTTGTCCACCAGGTGCTGGATGTAGGCGTGGCCGTCGGGGGTGTCCTGGTAGTACTCGTTCTCGACCTGGTAGGCGATCACCGAGCCCGTGCCGTTGGTCAGCTGGTGCCGGGCGATGATCGGGTCGATCTTCGAGAGCCACTCGTCGGCCGCGGCCAGATAGTCGGGCGCGGTCGTCCGGGCCTTGCCCTTCTGCTGGGTCAGCCAGCCGGGGAAGCCGCCGCCGTCCGTCTCCGCGTTGATGTACGGGCCGGGGCGGGCGATGACGTAGATGCCCGCCTCCTGGGCGATGTCGAGGAGCTTGTCGACGTCGCGGATGCCCTTGAAGTCGTAGACGCCGGGCTTGGGCGAGTGGAAGTCCCAGTCGAAGTAGATGGACGCGGCGTTGAAACCGCCCGCCTTCATCTTCTGCAGGACATCGCGCCAGGCGTCGGGGCTGGGCAGCCGCCAGTAGTGGAACTCGCCGGACCAGATGTTCAGGCGCTTGCCGTCGATGGTCAGGGCGGTGTCGTCGTGCCCGACGGTGTGTACGGCGGTGTGTGCGGCGGCTGCGGCTGCGGTGGGGGGTGCGGCGTCCCGCGCGGGCCGCTCCGCGCCCGCGGCCGAGGTGAGCGCACCGGCGCTGAGCGCCAGCACGGCGAGTGCGGCGGTGAGGGAGCGTCTTAGTGGCGTGTGCATGTCATTCCTTCGCTCGCATGGACATGCTGAAAGAATCTGATGCGAAGCACAGCCTAAAGCTGTTGGACCGTGTTGGATACGGTCCGGTCTTGGTGTTTTCCGGGTCTGCGGCGGGGGCGCCGCAGACCCGGTCGTGTCAGCTCTCGGCGGGAGCGTCCTGGACCGCGGCCGTCAGCAGCGGAGCGACCTGCTCGATCTGCCAGTTCCGGGCGCCGAGCCCGGTGAGAACGGCTGAGATCTTCTCCACCGTCCGCTCCCGCGGCGGCTCCCAGCACACCCGGCGCACGGTGTCCGGGGTCATCAGGTTCTCCTGCGGCATGTTCAGCTCATCGGCGAGGGCCGACACGGCCGCGCGCGCCGCGGAGAGCCGGGCGGCGGCGGCCGGGTCCTTGTCCGCCCAGGCGCGGGGCGGCGGCGGGCCGGCCACCTGCTGCCCCGGCTGCGGGAGCGCGGTGTCGGGAAGCGCCTTGGCCCGGTCGACGGCCGCCTGCCACTGCTCCAGCTGGCGCTTGCCCATGCGGTGGCCGAAACCGGGCAGTGCGGTGAGCTCCTGGAGATTCGCCGGGAGGCCGAGGGCCGCCTCGACGATCGCACCGTCACCGAGGACCTTCCCGGGGGAGACGTCCCGCCGCTGCGCCACCGCGTCGCGGGTGTTCCACAGCTCCCGTACCACCGCCATCTGACGGCGCCTGCGCACCTTGTGCATCCCGGACGTACGGCGCCAGGGGTCCTTGCGCGGCGGGGCGGGCGGCGCCGACGCGATGGCGTCGAACTCCTCCATCGCCCAGCCCAGCTTCCCCTGCCGGTCCAGCTCCTCCTCCAGGGCGTCCCGGAGGTCGACCAGCAGTTCCACGTCGAGCGCGGCGTAGCGCAGCCACGGCTCGGGCAGTGGACGGGTCGACCAGTCGACCGCCGAGTGGCCCTTCTCCAGCGTGAAGCCGA